>NZ_JADEWT010000018.1 GCF_015207505.1 Tychonema sp. LEGE 06208 | reverse complement strand
TAAGAGACAGCCCCTCACCGACTCTGTAAGTCCTGCGGATTTTGGGCGATCGTTGTGGTAATATCTTTTGGCTTGTACAGATACTCCTGTCGCTGTCCGTTTATAGGCGATTTATGAAAATTTTAGATTCTCAAGGCCGGCTGTTCGGCAAACTCAGCATTCTAGACGTATGTGCCGCAATGATTGTGCTGCTAGTTGCAGTCGGCATCTTCTTTTTTCCCGGCACATCGGGCGGTTCCGTCGCCCAAGTCGGCGGCGCTAGTGTTAAATCTGTAGAGATTGATGCAATTGCGATCGGACTCAAAGGCACGAACTTCCCAGAGTTGTTCAAAGCTGGCGATAAAATCAACGTAGTTATCCGCAACCAGCCCGCCGGTCAGATTACGATCAAATCCGTCAAAACTATCACCAGAACCCTCGCAGTTCCCCAGCCCAACGGTACTCTCAAAGCTCTCCCCGATCCCCGAGAAGAAGAATCCTTCAGCAGAAATATGATGTTTACCCTAGAAGGAAAAGGTCAAATTACTGACAACGGCCCGGTTTTAGGAAATACGAAGGTTAAAATTGGCACTACCCTAGAACTTGAAGGCAAAAAATACATTTTCAATGCCAGCGTCATCGACGTGCGAGTCAAAGAATAGTCATTAGTCATTAGTCATTAGTCATTAGTCATTAGTCATTAGCATTTCGAGTTCTCCTATGAGGTTCTGTCGGCTTCCGCGCGCATACCTCACAACGCGATCGAACCGCTATAATAGGGAAGGGGGGAAGAGGGAATTCATATTTCTTCTTCCCCCCTTCCGTCTTCCGTCTTCCGTCTTCCGTCTTCCTTCTTTCTTCTTCCTGATGACTTTGTACGGAAAGCTCGGAGGCGACAGCACTAATGACTGATGACTAATGACTAATGACTAATGACTAATGACTAATGACTTCTTCACCCTTGAGAAAGCACCCTTAAATATTGTCGAATTAAGCCAACAGTCACAGCCGGAATTTCCAACTGCGGAGTCAAACCCACATTTTCCAGAGATTGAAAAACTTTGATTGCTTCGGGGTTGAGATTGGCCAATCGCTGGCCGATATCCGGGCTGGTAAACTGCGATTTTTCTCCCCAAATAATCGCTGTCGGCGTTGTTAGCTGAGTGATGTACAGCGACAAATCAAAGCACAAATCTCCCCGCACAAAAGACAGGGCGGCATATTCTGCATTTGGTTCTAAGGCAGATTCGAGGTAAGCATCGACAATTTCTTGGTAGACGCGGCGCGAATCGGCAAATTGGCGCTGTTCTAAGAAGCTGCGAATCCCGCCGTCTGTGGCGATGGCCGTACTGTAGAGCAAACGGTCTAAAATTGGCGTGTTGACTAGCTTAGCGAAGAAACTGCTGCCGTAATCCTGTCCGAAGTCCGACAAACCGCTTGGTGTTGTCAAAATAAGCGATTTGAACAGATCCGGGCGGGCGATCGCCGCTCGAATCGCGATCGCCCCTGTCAGCGAAGAAGCGATCGCATCCGTCGGACTGTCGCAAGTTTTTTCCAGAAATTCAATCAAAGTTGTGATATAATCTTCGACTTGATAATTTCTCGGCGGATGTTCCGATCGCCCCCAACCGATTAAATCCGGTGCTAAAATTCGATATTCCGCTGCAAAAGCCGGATAAACTTTCGACCATTCGTAGGCACTAGACCCGCCCCCAAAACCGTGGAAAAATACCAAATTCGGTTTGTTTTCCGATGCCGGGGCAGACAATTCGAGCCAAGGCATTTTTTCAGCAGTGTAGTACACCATTCTGCCGAGAGAAGTAACTATCGATCGCTGACCGAAGCCGAGGGGCATAAGCATAAATAAACCTCAATCGCTGTTAGATTTTAGCTTTTCCTCCGCAGCCGGGCCTCAATTTAAAATTGTTGCAAAGCTAGCGGAGTTTTTGTAAAGATTAAGTATTGATTTCAATCTATTTTAGTACAAATCAAGCCTGAAACTACGGACAGCAACTAAGTTGTGCGATTTTGGGGACTTTTGCCCTGTAGTTATCTTCACCCTTGCTTGCCTACCGTCGATCGGAGATAATAGCAAAATGATGGGTAAGACCCCTCAAAAGCACCGAGTCGGTTCGCCAAGCTCGAAAGCAGGAGTATTCGATTTCGCTTTTAAACCGACCGCTGGTTTGCTGCCGTGAGCCAATCAAGAATAATTAATTACCATATTTTGCGGAGCAGTCGATTTTGAGGTTGAAAGTCCTTGTTAGAGGCGATCGGTTTTCGATTCCGGCGTTGCAGGTTTGGCAATTTCCCGCCTCGCCACTATCAATTCCCAAACACCAGAAACAACCAATTTCAGGGAGATTTACTAAAAATGCAACTGCTCAGGAAACGGGATCGCGAGGGTTTTATGGTTGACGCACAGAGTCTTCGATCGGACGGGTTTGCAGAATTTGATACAGCCTGTCGAAGCATGGATTTAAACGGCAAAAAGTCTTTAGTCGCCATTCCCGAACGATCGGGCGCTGGGCTAGACGTGCGATCGCGCGCCACGGTACCGGCGATCGTCCGCCTAGCTTTAGAAGATTTGAAATGCTTTGAAGTAGTAGAACACCAGTTTGCACATTGGGGGGTGACTTTTAGCAATGCTGTAGCCATCCAACCTTCAAACCCAGCATTTTTCACCAGTTTTGGGAGAACAGTGCTAATGGGAGCGCCAAAAAGCGGATTGATAGAAGTAACTTTCAAGCATCCTGTTCGCAGCGTGTCAGGACTTGTCACCAGTTCGCGGCGAACTGTTTTATCGGCTTGCGACATTGACGGACACCTAATTGTTCAGGATGAAATGCCTGCACCGAATCTGGTAGGCTCTAATTCTCCGATCGCCCCTAGCACTCCCCTGCGTGTCAAAGCTCCGAATATTCATCGAATTACTTTTTATGCTTTTGACGGTCAGCTAATAGTCGATGACTTTATTTTTGGATTTTGAACTGGTGCCATAGGTATCATCCCAAGTCTGCAAACCTTCGAGAAGGGCATTGCGGACTAAAGCTTCCGGTTCTTGACTCAGCATCAGGCGAAAACACTCGGCAGCGCGGGTTAGGGCTATCCTGTTCCTTGGCTTGGCGGGCTGATTTTTGACAAAACTCCGATGGCCAAACCCACCGTTATTTACCAAATCGGTCATTTGCCGCACTGCAATCAAACGCTTCACGGGGTCAGCATCGGTCAAATCTGCCAGGATGCGATCGACCGTGGCTTCATCTTTTGAGGCTCCCATACTCAGCGCTTGTCGCAGCAGCAGCCCTGCAATGGCGATCGTCCCAAAGTTTTGCAAAATCAGGCTCGCAGCCATCCAGTGGCTGCTTGAGTCCGCCCAAATCGCCAAACTCATGTAAGCGCCCAAGGTAGCAATGCCGCCGGTGCCCGCTGCTAAAATAAACCGACGGTTCGGGCTATCCCAAAATTGCTCGACTTGCGATCGCAGCAATTGCCACTCCCGCGACTCTCCTCGGTAAACCAGCATCATGGCTGCGATTCCGAGCCCTGTCGAAAACAGTAACTGACTGTTCCACAACGCCCAAATTGCTGCCAGGGTGATAACTGTCAGCCAACCTTTCGATCGAGTCAAACGATTTAGCAACCACTTGACAAAGCCGATAGAACCCACAGGCGATCGGGCCCGATCGGTCTTGGCCTCAGCCCGGAAATATCTTGTTTGGGCAGTCTCTGGGAATCCTCTAGAGCGATCGTCCAGACTGAGTTCTCTCAAACCTCGCGCATCAGTGATATCCTCAGACAGGTCGAGGGGGGGGAGCTTACTGAGTTGCCAAGTGCGATCGGATACTTGCACTGGCGATCTATTCAGCTTGGTTGTAGTTTTTTTAACTTGATTCATAGTGACTTTTTTGATAAATAACTTACATTTATCCCGGCGTTTTTAGCACGGATTTAAATGCTCGGAAAACAAGACTCTGACACTAGACTTGAGTTGCACTCTGCATCGCAGATTATATTGAATTATCTGCGTCGGTCGGTGTCGATCCGGTTGAAATCTGGCGTTAACCGATCGAATATTGATGCAATCTTGGTCTCCTCTATGATATCATCGGAAATTAAAACCCGTCGTGGTGAACACCTCAACTGCGCTGAATTCCCAGCCATCATTACAAAAAATCCAGCAATTGCAGATTGTTAAAAAAAGTACGAATACAGGTCAACAGCGAATATTTCTGACTCACTTTTGAGACAGTGCGGGCGATCGCACCGCGCCGCGGGCCGACAAGCAGTCCCCCAAAGAATACGCGACGCAAATTTAGCCTTTGGGGCCTGGGCCCGGGAAATCGTCGCTGTGCCCGGATGTCCAATCGGGCTGTGTTCGCAGGTTGAGCGTTTGGATCGACAGCCGCAGGTGAAACCCCAGAATTGCAACAGTCTTGTGGGAAAATCCATAGCAGGATCGTTCCTAAACTGCTAAGATTTTTGAATAAGAATCCGAAATAATCAAGTCTGGTAAATTAGCCGTAATTCTAGTATGGGGCAGGAAGCGTCGCGCCCGATCGCCAACCAACCCAGATATCTCGATATTACGGTCGATCGACCCGAAATGATAGCATCCAAGCCGCTTCCGGTGGTTCCAACCCGTAAACCTGCAGCGCCAAAACCGACTGCTGCAGCTTGTACCGGCAAGGGCGGAAGCAGGAGAAATATAGACTGCAAGACCAGACTCAGGCCCAAGTTCTGCTTCAAATTGTGTCTGCAAGGGTTAGGCTAGTGAAGAAAAGAAAATAATAGTTGCGATCGAGACTTCATCAGTCTACGTTGTAATTTCTTATCCTGTCGTCAAGCTCAACAGTTTTAGATTCTCTGGCAAACGAAATGCTTGACACCGATCGTGCAAAACTCGACAGTCAAAGAACAGAGGTTTGACGGCAAAGCCCTTACCAATATGTAAACATTTTACCGATGGCTCGCCGGAGTAATCTTGCAGGAAAACCCATGTCTAGTATGCAAAACCAATTCACGGTTCACTTCTGGGGCGTTAGAGGTAGCATAGCCTCTCCCGGAGCCGAAACAGTACGTTACGGGGGCAACACACCCTGTATAGAAATGCGAGTGGGTGAGAGCCGCCTAATTTTTGATGGCGGTACTGGATTGCGGGTTTTGGGACAAACTCTCCTGTCGCAGATGCCCGTAGAAGCTCATATGTTTTTTACTCACTCCCACTGGGATCACATTCAAGGATTCCCATTTTTTGTCCCCGCTTTTCTTAAGGGTAATTGTTTTCACATCTATGGGGCAGTGGCTCCTAATAAGGCTACGATCCAGCAGCGGCTAAACGACCAGATGCTTCACCCCAATTTTCCCGTGCCTCTGCAAATTATGGGGGCCGACCTGAAATTTAACGATATAGAAGTGGGCAAACCGCTGGAAATCGGAGAAATCAAGGTGGAAACTGCTTTGTTGAACCATCCGGGGGAAGCTATGGGCTACCGGGTGAACTGGCGGGGCTATGCGGCGGCTTACGTGACTGATACCGAACATTTTCCCGATCGTTTAGACGAAAATGTGCTGTATTTGGCTCGGGATGCTGAGGTGCTGATCTACGATGCTACTTATACCGATGAGGAGTATTATGCGGAAAAGTCTAGCAGGGTTGGCTGGGGACATTCGACTTGGCAGGAAGCGGTGAAGGTGGCAAAGGCTGCTAATGTCAAGAAGCTGGTGATTTTTCACCACGACCCGCTACACAATGACGAGTTTTTAGACAAGGTGGGAGAGCAGGTGGCTCAAAGGTTCCCGAACAGTTTGATGGCGCGGGAAGGTTTGTCGTTACAGTTGCTTCCTCCGGGTGAGATATCTGAAGAAGTCGGTGCAAGCGCCTAAAGTGCTTGTCTGAGGAATTTGAGATTGGCCTGCAAGTTCTGAAATCTTGAGGTCGGAAATTTCAAATTGAAGTTAGGACTGACCTTACTTACCTAAAGACGAGAGACCTCCGAGACTCTCGCAGCGCGAGAGTCAATTCTTTAATCTTTAATCTTTCATCTCAAATCGACGCTTCGATCGCACGCGGGCTAATTATGTCAAAATGTAAAGCGTGTTGCTAACTTCTTCCTGTACCGCTGCTCTGACTCCAACTGCCGTTGCCTTGGGAAACTTTGATGGTTTGCACCTAGGGCACCGACAAGTCGTGCAGCCAATTTTAAATCGATCGCCTAAATCAAATTCTGCGACTGTTTCGGTGTCGGCGCAATCCTCGCGCTCAAACCCTGGCCAAGATGCAAATTTGGAAAGCAAACCTTCGGTAAGCTGGGACAACGACTCAGCAGCACCGCCCGATACAGCCGACAGCGGCCTTAATTTCAATGGTTCGATCGCCCTCGGTCAGGCTGTGGGTAACAGCTTCTCTGGGCTCGATTCTAATGGGGTAGATCGGCTTTACAGCACTGTGCTGACATTCGCTCCGCACCCGCAAGAATTTTTTACAGGTAAACCCAGAAAACTGCTGACACCTCTGGCCCAAAAGGTAGAATTGCTCGCAGCAATGGGTGTTGAGCAACTGGTACTGCTGCCGTTCGATCGAGAACTGGCGGCCTTGACTGCTGACGAGTTTGTCGAAAAAATTCTGGTGCGACAACTGCAAGCGAGTCGAATTAGCGTGGGGGTTGATTTTCGGTTCGGGCACCGACGCGCGGGGACGGCTGTGGATTTGCAGTCGATCGCCTCGGGTTACGGTATTGATGTGACTCTGGTAACGCTGCACAATTGCGATGAAGGCGATCGGATCAGCAGTTCTGCCATCCGAGAAGGTCTGGCATCCGGCGACCTCAGAAAAGCCAATCAGTTGCTGGGCAGATCCTACACTTTAGTCGGGACTGTGGTTGGAGGACAGCGACTCGGCAGGACGATCGGATTTCCTACTGCTAATATCGAACTGCCGCCAGAAAAATTTTTGCCTTGTTTTGGCGTGTACGCGGTGCGAGTCTCGGTGAAAAATGGAGGAGAAAATATCAAATATCCAAATTCTTCCTATAAGTGGGAAAATCCGCAATCTTTAATCGCCCAAAAACCGTCAAATTTATCATTCATAAATGGAGTGATGAATATTGGCCGCCGCCCGACGGTAGACGGTTTACAACTCACTGTAGAAGTTCACTTGTTAGATTGGTCGGGGGATTTGTACGGTAAAACCTTGAGCGCAAGTTTGGTAGAGTTTTTGCGACCCGAACAAAAATTCGCATCTCTGGATGCTCTCAAAACTCAAATTAAAGCCGATTGCGATGTTGCTAGAAAAGTTTTAGCTGCTAATGGTTAATATATCTATTGCAAAAATATTTGTTAATCCAAACTTCGGAGCGGCTAGAAGCCCATCCGAATTATGAATTCATTGTGTACAGTTTTACTTGGGCGATTGAAATCGCGTCTACACAAACGAAGTCCTAGCTGAGAGGAACTAGGAATCAAATAACCAGCAATGAAAAACCAACAATTAGCAAAGTAAATCAACGTAATTAACGTAAAAGGGGGAACGCTTAAAAAGCTAGCTGTGTATTTCTTCTTCCTTGTTCCTTCAATCTAATGACTAATGACTAATGACTAATGACTAATGACTACTGACTACTGACTACTGACTAATGACTACTGACTACTGACTACTGACTACTGACTACTGACTACTGACTACTGACTACTGACTACTGACTAATGACTAATGACTACTGACTACTGACTACTGACTACTGACTACTGACTACTGACTACTGACTACTGACTACTGACTACTGACTACTGACTACTGACTACTGACTACTGACTACTGACTACTGACTAATAACTTCTACTTAAAAATCAGGGATATGAGAGAACACATTGAGCGGCTAAAACAAAATCTAGGCAAGACGATTGTGGGAAAAGCGGATGCTATTCGCTTGGTGCTTGTAGCCGTGCTTTCGGGCGGGCACGCGCTGCTGGAAGATGTGCCTGGTGTAGGAAAAACGCTGCTGGCGAAGTCTTTGGCGCGATCGATCGATGGGAAGTTTCAGCGGATTCAGTGCACTCCCGATTTGTTACCGACTGATATCACCGGTACTAATATTTGGAATCCCCGCAGCGGAGAGTTTGAATTTTTGCCCGGGCCAGTTTTTGCTAATGTTTTGCTTGCTGATGAAATCAACCGGGCGACGCCGCGAACTCAGTCTGCTTTGCTGGAAGTGATGGAAGAAAAGCAGGTGACGGTAGACGGAATTTCTCGGAGTGTTCCGGCACCGTTTTTTGTGATTGCGACTCAAAACCCGATCGAATATCAAGGCACTTTTCCGCTACCGGAAGCGCAGATGGATCGGTTTACTTTGTCTTTGACTTTGGGCTATCCCGCTGCGTTGGAAGAGTTGCAAATGTTGGAACGGCTGTCTGATACTTTTGCAGTTGAGGATTTGCAGCCTTGTATTTCTTTATCTGAGGTGCAGGAATTGCGCCGCTTGTGTGCTGCGGTGAAGGTAGAAGGCTCTTTGAAGCAGTATATTGTTGATTTGGTGCGATCGACCCGCGAGGATGAAGAGATTACTCTGGGAGTGAGTCCCCGGGGTGCGGTGGCTTTACACCGGGCGTCCCAGGCTTTGGCATTTATGGAGGGCCGGGATTTTGCTACTGATGATGATGTTAAGTATGTGGCGCCGCACGTACTTTCTCACCGGTTGATTCCGGCGGGGGGAAGGAGGGCTAAGACGATTGTTGATAAGTTGTTGAAATCTGTTCCTATTCCTTAAAAAGCATTGAGATTAATATTATCCACAGTCAGGACACGGCAATGCCGTGTCCCTACAATTAATCGGGCGATGGTGACATTTTAGGGGATCTCGTGATTATTTTGGGGTAGGGAAACGGCACTGCCGTGTCCTCAGTTGCTTGTTTTCTCGCGAGAAAAATTGATTGTTTTGAGGTAGGGAAACGGCATTGCTGTATCCTTTTTATATCAAATATTTTGGGTAGGGAAACGGCATTGCCGTATCCTCAATTGCCTTTTTAAATCACTCGATAGAACTTTCAAACAGCGCGACTAATTTTTTTGCTTCTAAATCGATATTGTGTTGTTTAGCTACCCGTTCTGCTCCTGTTTTCCCCATTTCTTCTAGCTTTTCTAAAGGTGCTTCCAAGGCCGCGCGCATCGCCACAGCTAATGCTTCTACGGAACCGGGAGGAACTAACCAACCGCAAACACCGGGTTCTACGAGTTCCGGGATGCCGGCAACATAGGTGCTAATTACGGGCCGATTCAGAGCGAGGGCTTCCATAATTACGACGGGTAAACCTTCGGCAAAACTTGGCAATACCATGGCGCGGGAAGCTAAAATTTCTTGCTGAACTCGATCGCCACTGGCCCAGCCGGTAATTTCTATATAGTTTTGCAGATTGAGTTGTGCAATCTGCTGTTCAATTTCAGCTCGCAGCGGCCCGTCTCCAACAAATACCAATTTAAACTCCAAGCCTTGAACTGCTAGCTTGCTGGCGGCTTCTAGCAATAACAAATGGCCTTTTTGTTCGCTGAGCCTGCCGACACAAACTAGGCGGGGTGCTGCGGGTATGGGGACGTGCGGGTGAACTAAAAATGCTGCATCGACTCCGCAGTGTATGACGTGGATTTTTGACCAATAAGTGCGATCGCACCACCGAAAAAGCTGACTTTTACCGAAGGAACTGACTGCTGCTACAAAGGTCGATCGTTTAATTTTTTCGTCTAAGGAAAGAAGTGTAGCTTTATCAAATTCTTCGGGGCCGTGAACTGTGAAACTGTAAGTCGGGCCGCCCAGCACGCGGCACAGCATGGCAACTGTTGTGGAATTTGTGCCGAAGTGAGCGTGAACGTGTTCTGTACCGGATTCTGCAAACCAATTTAAAAGAATGCAAGCTTCTGCTAAATAAGCTAGATGCAGCAAAATCCCCCGTTCCGAGTGCCAGCCAACTTGGAACATTAACTGCACAGCTTGGAGGAATCGAATTGGTCTAGTTGCGGCAACGCGCAGCAAACCCCACGCTAGGCCCTGTACGCCAACTCCTAAGATTACTTTAGTCAATTCTTGCTCTAGTTTGTCGGCTTCATCAACGAGTTCTGACTCGCAGGATCGGACCGAAAAACGTGCGATTTTTATGCCGCATTTTTCCACTGCGAGTATTTCTCTGCGGACAAAGCTGTGGCTGACTTTGGGATATTGGTTGACTAGATAGGCGATATTCATGAAGGGGGAGAAAATTTTATGGTAAAACTTAGATAAGTTTAGCCTTTGGCTGCATTCCCTGGGCAACAAATTTAGCTGATTTGTTGAGCTTATTTGAGCATGGGTTGAGGGCGATCGCTTTTGGGGGAACGGGGAAGTGACAGCGGGGCGATCGCCCTGCGGCGCGAGCAAATCAATCCACACATTTTACATTTTTAATACAATAGTCAGGACTGTTTTTAGGTAGTAGTCACAAACCCTTGATTTTCCCGCAAGCAGTTTGCTCGCCATGAAAGCCTTTTTTTAGGGATCGCAATCAAAAACTCTCTCAAGTGTTTTCCTATGCAAACCACTCCCAATCAGGTTGAACAACCCCCAGATTTCCTGAATAATTGGTAATTATTCAACGTGCAATTCCATCTAATTTCCTATTGTCACCTAAATTTTCCCAAAAATCACCAGCCCGAAAAATCATCGCCCAAATCCCCAAAAAACCTGCAACTCTCGCAACTCTCACAACTCCCCGAACTCTCACCACCAAAGATTTTTCAGACACAACTTGCTCTGCACCTACCCAAGATGACAACAAATAAGGTAAAGTAAACGGCACAAGAGTTTAGAACTCTCAAACTGCCGCAACTCGGCCAACCCGCCCCTGACCAGCAAAACTGGCAGATACAGGCGGCTTTAACCGCTAACCGTCAACCCCTAACAACCGACAAAAATGCAAACCTACTACTACGTTTTAGCCAGCCAACGCTTTTTGCTAGAAGAAGAAGCCCTTGATGAAGTGTTTAAAGAAAGAATTCGCAATTACAACGAACAAGAAAAACAAATAGACTTCTGGTTGGTCAAACAGCCAGCTTTTCTAGAAGATGCGACAATGGCAGAAGTCAAAGCAAAATGCCCTCAACCCGCAGCAGCCATTATTTCCACCGATCCTGTTTTCATTACATGGTTGAAACTTCGACTAGAATATGTACTGACAGGTGAGTTTCAAGCACCGTCAGCAAATATTCCCGATGCCCTCGCATCGCTACAGACAGCATGAATCAACTAGCAAAAGAATCTACAGCTAAGCTAGGAAAATTAACGGGAAAATTGTACAATATTTTTGTCTTTTTTCCCCTATTTTCTGCTACGACGATCGCTCTTTTGACCTTGACAATTTTATCGAGTTCTGTTAAAGCTCAGTCGAGCTGCGAACCGCCGCTGTCCGACGAATATCTACTGTTAATTGTCACCCGAACACCCGAACAGCAAGAAAAAGCAAAACGCTCTTTTCCCGGAAATACTGACAATACAGTTTGTCGGTACATCAACGATACGGTGACGCGAGTTGGTGGCTTTCGCGACTCGCAAATTGCTAGCGATTGGGTTAAATATATCGAAGATGTTGTCGGATTGCAAGCTTATGTAGTACGATCGCCCGCAGCGGCACTTCCTCAAAATTTGCCCGTCTACAACCCTGAACCAGCAACAGGTTCTGAACCAATCGCCAATCCTCAAACCGGTAATATTGGGTTCAATCCCCAAGCCCTAGGCCCCGGTTATGCAGTGTTAGTGGATTATTTCAATCAACCGGAATTAGCCACCCAAGTCAAGCAAGCATTGGGCACGCAAGTAGGCTTGGCTTCCTACGGCCAGCGTCCTTTTTTATTCGTCGCTTATACCACGGATCAAAATGCCGCTACTGCTGCGGTAAAAGCATTGAGCGATCGAGGTTTTTGGCCGATGTTGGTAGACAGCCGCCGCGTTACGGTAATTAGTCCTGCTGTTAGGTGAAAGTTCACCTATCTCCATTATCATTCGGCGATTGAAATCGCTTCTTGTCGCACAAAGTCCGCGCAACGCGAGACTAAGAGTAATACCACGATCGTTCGGCGATTGAAATCGCTTTTTATCACACAAAGTCCGCGAAGGCGGACTAAGAAGTAATAGCAAATTTAGTTAAGAATTAATTATTGTTGTTTGAGCTGTAGCCCATTGTTTCCAAGCTGACTTTCGGCCCGCTTTTTTGCCTCGATTGCGGCTCCGTAATCCGGTTTGTAGCGAATTGCTTTATCATAGGAGGCGATCGCATCTCCGTATCTTTTTACCGCTACCAGCGCATTGCCGCGGCTGTACCAAGCTTCCGAATAGTCCGGCTTGACATAGACGGCTTCGTTGTAAGAGGCGATCGCATCTTCGTACCGCTGCAAATTGTACTGAGCATTGCCTCTATTGTACCAGGCTTGAAATTCTTTCGGATTCAAATCTAAGGCTTTGCTGTAACACTCAATTGCTTGTTCGTACCGACGCAATTCGTGGTACGACCAGCCTAAATTATACCATGCTTGATAATAATCTGGTTTTAATTTAACCGCTTTTTCGTAAGCTTCTACCGCTTCTTCATGCTTCCGCATTTTCAGCAAAGCGATGCCTTTACTGTACCAGGCTTGATAAAAATTTGGCTGAAACCGCACGGCTTTTTCGTAGGCTTCCAAAGCTTCTTGATTTTTGTTTAATTCTAGGAAAACATTGCCTAAATTGTACCAAGCCTCAGAATTGTCAAATTTGATTTCAACTGCTTGTTGATAGGATTCTACGGCGCGATCGTACTGTTTTAATTTTTGGTAAGCTTGCCCCATATTGTACCGCGCCCGGTACGAATTTGGCTGAAATTGTACGGCTTTTTCGTAGGATGCGATCGCTTCTTCGTAGCGCTGGGAATCTAACAGGGTATCGCCTTTTCCTTCCCACGCTGCGGCATAGTCGGGCTGGATTTTTAAAGCGTTGTCAAAAGATGCGATCGCCTCTTGAGACTGTTGCAACTTATCCAAAGCATAACCGCGTCCCGTCCAAGCTTCCAAATATTCCGGCTTTAATTCTATTGCTCGATCGTAAGCTAACTGCGATTCCCGATATTTTTTCAATTCATATAAAGTTTTAGCTTTTTCCTGCCAAACTTCCGCGTAGTCTGGCCTGAGAGTTATTGCTCGATCGTAAGCTGCCAGAGCTTCTTCAAATCGGCTTAAATTGTAAAGGGTATTTCCTCGGTTGTACAAATCAGTTGCATTGGCAGAATTAAAAGTATGTACACCATAAATTGATGCGAGAATCGTGATGCCAATCACGCCGGCGAGCGCCCCAATTTTTAAATATAGTTTTTGACCAGGTTTAGGCGACTTTTTCGCAGCAGCAACCGGAGGTAATATCGGAACAGTACCGCTGAAAGATTTTTTCAATTCTTTAATAGCTTCCAGTGTTTCGCCGGCACTAGAATAGCGCTGCCGAAAATCGTACTTTACCATCCGATCTAAAATCTTGGCAAATTCAGGACTCACCGATGCTTTATCCTGCCAAATAATTTCCTCTGTATTCGGATCTTTGGTCATTTGATGAGGATTGATGCCCGTGAGAAACTGAATTGCGATCGCCCCTGCGGCATAAATATCGCTGCTGAGTTTCGGATTACCGTGAGCTTGTTCGCTGGGCATATAACCGGGAGTTCCGATGCTCACACTTAAGCTATTCTTCGGCTGAGGATTAGTAATTTGAGTAGTGATTTCTTTAACTGCTCCAAAGTCGATTAACACTAACTTATTATCTCGATTTCGGCGCAGGATATTGCGAGGATTTACATCGCGGTGAATCACATTTTGCTGGTGTACAAAATCTAAGATTTCGAGAACTTCCTCCAATATACAAATAACTCGCTCTTCCTTCATGCCTCCGGCATTTCCCGGAGAAGCGGGCGTAATTTCTTGACTTAAATCGTGACCTTCGATAAATTCTTGAACGAGATAAAACTCTTGATTTTCTTCAAAATAAGCAAAAAGTTGCGGAATGCGATCGTGATTTCCCAACTTGTACAAAACCTGTGCTTCAGTATCGAACAAACGTCGGGCTATCTGTAGAGTTTCCGGATCGGTTGCTTGAGGTTTAAGCTGCTTGACGACACAGAGGTGATTGCCTGGTAGCTGTTTATCTTCAGCTAAATAAGTTTGAGCAAATCCGCCGCCTCCCAAGTGACGGATAATGCTGTAGCGCGTGCTGAGTGTGATTCCAAGCATGAAATTTACCTAATATTTCCGAGTCTTTCTCCCCTTTCGGAGTAAAACAGGGGTTGGGGGAAAGGTTTTGTATTTGATTAAGTTTAACTAATTTGCGATCGCCCTTGTGGCACAAAGCTTGTGAAAATACCAGTAGATTCTACCGACAATCGGTAAAATTGTCGGCGAATCATGTTAGCAGTGACATTTCAGATGCGTAGGATGCGGATTGTACACTTTACTTTGATTTAACATGGTTTAGACCCATGGGCTAGAAACCCGGTTTCTACGATTTTTACGAACAATAACGATAAATTTACGAAGAAACCGGGTTTCTGATGTCAGCGCGCGCCAGTTTGATTTTACCTTAAACAGCTTTCAAAATTTCATCATCAACCGAAAAATCTATCTCGGCTTTGTCCCTTCCCGAAACTACATAATCATTCTGAAAAGAATCTTTCAATCCCGAAACTAAGTCAAATTCTGGTTGCCAGTTAAGCTCGGTAACAGCTTTATTAACTGAGGCAAAAAAGTGCTGCACCCGCATCGGAAAAGCTTTCTTTTTACCGAAGTCAAATTGTTTCGGATCGTAGTGTACAATTTTGATAGCATCGGGCGATTTGCCGATCGCCTGAATGCAGGCGCGGGCTAAACCGTCAAAGGTGACAAATCGATCGCCCGAAACGTTGTAAATTTGCCCTCGAGCCCTTTCATTCCCCAAAACCGCCGCCATCGCCCTCGCCAAATCCTGACAGTGCCCCAACTGCGTGAAGTGCATACCGTTACCCGGAATCGGAATCGGGCGATCGCGCGCAATGCGATCGAAAAACCAAGCCTCCAAATCGTTATAATTTTGAGGCCCATAAATGTAAGTCGGACGGATCGAAGTCCAAGGCAAACCGGACTCGGCCAAGTAATTTTCCGTTTCGCACTTACCCAAATGCCGGCTTTTGGGATCGGTAGCATCCCCTTCCACGTGAGGCATTTGATCCGACTTCAAATAAACCCCCGCAGAGCTCATGTAAACAAAGTGCTGCACCCGCCCTTTAAATATCTCAGCTAAAGGCTTTGTATCGCTCAGTTCCCGACCGTTGTTGTCAAAAACAGCGTCAAACTCCTCTGTAGATAACTTGTCTTTAAGTTGGTCAAGATTTGTGCGATCGCCCAAAATCTGTTGCACGCCCGCAACCGGCACAGGCTTATTGCCCCGGTTAAACAACACCACCTCATGCCCTTGTGCTGCTAAAATTTTAGTAAGATAAACCCCAATAAACCGAGTACCGCCCATCATCAAAATTCGCATTATTTCCGATGCTCCTTACAGTTAGTTCAAATATTTTACAATAAAATCAGTATCTTGCTTTACTAACAGTTCGCGATCGCATCTAAGCCAAAGAAACCCGGTTTTTCAACCGAAGATCCGGGCCGCCACCTCTATATTTTCCCGAAAAATCCGGTTGCTGCGCCTGCGACTAACTCCGATGGTGCGATCCCCCGAAATAAACATACTTTGAAACCCCCTAAAAAAGCCCTATGCAAATTCCCCGGCTGCACCCAGAAACCATCGAAGAAGTCAAACAAAGAGCCGACATAGTAGACGTTATTTCCGGTCGCGTCATCCTGCGGAAACGCGGCAAAGAATTCGTCGGATTATGTCCCTTTCACGACGAAAAATCTCCCAGTTTTACCGTCAACCAAGCCAAACAAATGTACTATTGTTTCGGCTGTGGCGCAGGAGGAAATGCCTTTAAATTTCTCATGGAATTAGAGAAAAGATCCTTCAGCGAAGTCGTATTAGAACTTGCTAAAAATTATCAAGTACCAGTCAAAACAGTCGAACCAGAACACCGACAAGAATTGCAGCGCCAAATTTCCCTGCGCGAACAACTCTATGAAATCTCAGCACTAACAGCCAACTTTTACGAACACGCCTTGCGACAAACCCAAGGAGAAGAACCTTTAGCATATCTCAAATCCGATCGCCAACTCAGTGAAGAAACTATCCAACAATTTCAACTAGGTTATGCGCCCCAAGGTTGGGAAGCACTTTACAGTTATTTAGTAGAACAAAAAAACTATCCAGCGCAATTAGTAGAACAAGCTGGATTAATTGTACCGCGCAAATCAGGCGGTAGCGGCTATTACGATCGCTTCCGCAACCGCATCATGATTCCCATTCGCGACACCCAAGGCAGAGTCATCGGTTTCGGCGGCAGAGCTCTGGGCGACGAACAACCAAAATACCTCAATTCTCCCGAAACAGAACTTTTCGACAAAGGCAAAACCTTATATGCTCTAGATACAGCCAAAACAGCCATTAGCAAAGCCGATCGCGCGATCGTCGTAGAAGGGTACTTTGATGCGATCGCACTGCACGCAGCAGGCATCTCCAACGCCGTAGCATCCCTCGGCACCGCCCTGAGTTTAAACCAAGTGCGGCAGTTATTGCGGTACACAGACTCCAAACAAATTATCCTCAACTTCGACGCAGACAAAGCAGGAAATCAAGCAGCAGCGCGCGCCATTGGAGAAATAGAAAAACTCGCCTATCAAGGAGAAGTACAACTGCGAGTGCTCAACATTCCCGACGGCAAAGATGCCGACGAATACCTCAAAACATACTCCCCGCAACAGTATCGAGAATTGCTTGAAAATGCACCATTATGGCTCGACTGGCAACTACAACAAATGCTAGTAGATCGAGACTTGAAACAAGCAGATACTTACCAGCAAATTACCTCAAAAATTATCAAATTACTAACCAATATTACCGACGACAATCAGCTAACGCATTATTTACAAAAAGGCGCGGAAATCCTCAGTAAAGGAGATTCTCGACTCACCAAAATGCTAACCGAAAACTTACTCAATCAAGTAGTAAGCGATTGGGCAAAGCGGCAAAATCAAGACGAATCTTTGACAATGCCTCTATTGATTAGAAACAAGCTGAGGCCGAACAAACAATATAAAAAGCAGCGCGCCACCGACCAAAACCAAAGCTCAAAACCAGGCTTTTCAGCAGCAGCCCGCAGTCTGTTAGAAGAAGCAGAAGCGCAATTATTGCAGATTTATTTGCACTGTCCCGAATACCGCCAAGAAGTCAGAGAAGCAATAGAAGCTAGAGACGTGCAGTTTAGTCTTTCTCACCACAGATTTTTGTGGCATCAGATTGTGAATACAGAAATATTGCACAAAGCTTATTTACAAATAGCGCCGTCTGAGTTAGTTTTGAAATTGCAAGATATTTTGATAGAATATCCCACTCAACTCGATCAAATCTCCCATTTATTTCACTTAAACGAGTTTTCCGAAAAAAATGTTTATCGCGCACCTTTAGTAATTAGATCGACCATAGCTTGTATCGAGCAAATTATCAGCATCAAGCGGCGGAAAATTGCACTAGATATGTGGAAAAAAACCGATGCTGCTATCGAATATTATCAACAACTCTGCGCCGAACAAGAATGGATAGAAGAATTAGAGAGGCTGCGTCAAGTTAATTTTTACGATTTAACCTCCGTACCTTGGGCTTGAGGTGAAGGACTAAAGTTCTGACTTCAGTCCTTTCTACCACAAACTTTTTAGTAATCGCAAAACAGAGTTTCGCGAGTATCTCTACCCGTTACTGAATTAGTACCTTTTGCAACTTCACAAAGTTTTTTGATCGTATCGTCTCGCAGCAGTGTCTCAGTAAAATCAGCACCGTCAATAATCGCTCCTTCCAGTCTGGTATTGTAAGCAAAAGCACCCTCAAGGATAGCATTTGTTAAATTTGCGTTCATCATGCGAGCCAAATCCAAAGTTGCACCGCTAAAATTAGCACCTTCTAAATTTGCATCTTCCAGATTGGCGGCAAAAAAGCTCACGCCGCGCAAATCTGCGTTGGTAAAATTGCTGTTGCGAAGATTGGCTTTATTAAAACTGTCGTTAGTCAAAACTTGTCCAGCAAAATCAGCGCCAATGAGGATTTCTTTGTCACGATCCAAGGCGAAAGCAGGTGCGGGCGCGATCGCGATCGCCCCAGCAGCAATTACTGCTAAAATAACAAAACTCAGCAAGAAAGTATAAATATGTTGGCGAATTGTAGAAGTCATACAAGTTAAAGCGAATGGGCAGCGATGACAGTTCACAATTGAATTCTAGCAGAAAGCGCGCGCCTGCTGACCCCAATTCTTCCCAATCCCCCAACTATCGGGATCTGGGCACATTGGGAGAAAACTTAGTCGCCGAGTGGCTGCTGCAGCAAGGTTGGGAAATTTTGCACCGACAGTATCACTGTCGTTGGGGAGAGATTGACATCATCGCCCTTGGAAGAGATGAAGCCAGCTATCAAAACCGAGGCATTCCCCATCACCAATTCCCAACATTAGCATTTGTCGAGGTCAAAACTCGCCGCCGGGGAAATTGGGATCTCGGTGGAATGCTGGCTGTTAGTGCTGCAAAACAAGCCAAACTTTGGCAAACCGCCGAAATATTTTTAAGCACTCGTCCAGATTTAGCAAATAATTCTTGTCGCTTTGATGTCGCCCTCGTCAGGTGCGAACCTTCAGGGCAAAATATTAAGCAAAAATTACCACTATTAACCGCAGCAAATTCTAAATCCGCCCTTACAGGAAACTACCGGCTCACCCTACAAGAATACATTCGAGCGGCTTTTAGTAACTAGAAATATCCTTAAAAATTACATTACAATTGAAAATTAGCTTGTTACCATGCTCTGCCTGGTAACACAGATTCAGAGGCTATGCCTCTTTTTACCTCACCACTTATAGGACTGTAGGATATGTTTAAGTTATTCAATTTTAGTCACTTAAAAATTACCACTGAAAATTAAAAATTCAGGGCTGTTGGTAATTTTAAATTATTAACTTATCTCTATTTTCACGCATCTCGATTTCGATCTTTGATGGACATGGAAACAGGGTTAAATCTTTTCCCCATCTCCCCATCTCCTCCCCCCGGCTGTCTCGTCACGGTTATATCGATCGGCACAGAAGTCTAGGCGAGAGTCTCCGGGCAATATCCCAGACCCTTGACAAATTGCTGGCGAAACGCTTCAATTTCTTTACGGTCGGGGCTGCCGTGACAAACCACCGCCACCTGGTAGCGGCGCATCACGCCTAGTGGCGACTGTCCTGTTTCCAAACTCCACAGTGCCATTTGCAACCGAATTTCTGGATCGTAAGGAATCCCGAGTTCGTTCATAAAAGCCCGAAAATCCCCGTGCATTTGGGGAGTTAGATATTGGCTCATTTTTACCTTCACCACCCAGCCGTCAATTTGGTGAATAACAGTGATAAATTGCAAGGGAAGATGACTAGCCGCGCGCAGGTAATCCACCACTCTCAGAGTGAGGCTAGTATTGGCGATGTAGTAGAGGTATTCCATAACTATCCTTCGAGCAAAGCTGATGCTACACCTCTATCCTCGCGGGCTTTACCCGCGACCACAAGGGGAAAAGCACCCGACTTTGGATGGGGGTTTTTACCCAATTTGTTACCCAGTTGACAGATCGATCGTACAGGAATTTACCCGATGACAGAGATTGACTGGTCTTTGGACGGCTACGACTACGAACTTCCGCCCGAGTACATTGCCCAAAATCCCGCAGTACCGAGGGATAGTTCTCGCTTGCTGGCTGTAGATTCTCCCAGCAGCCACCAACACCGGATTTTCCGGGATTTGCCCGACTTGTTGGAACCGGGAGACTTGCTGGTACTCAATAACACCCGCGTGTTGCCGGCGAGGCTCTACGGGCACAAACCCAACGGCCCGGCTGTGGAGATATTGTTGATGGAAGAACGGCAGCACAACTGCTGGCTGGCTTTGGTTAAACCGGGGAAACGCTTAAAGTTGGGAGCAAAAATTGAGTTCGATCCGCATTGTAATGACTCCGCAGCAGCAGGCCCTTGTTGTTGCCTTCCCCACGGGGATGACCTCGCGAGGCGATTGACTGCGACAGTTATAGAGAGGGACGAGGCAACCGGGGGACGGCTGTTGGAGTTTGACATCCCCACAGATGCGACTCTGGCGAAGTTTTTTGACGAATACGGCTACGTACCCCTGCCGCCCTACATCGACAACTCCCAAGCTGCGCCGGAACAGTATCAGACTGTGTATGCCGATCGGCCGGGGGCAGTGGCAGCCCCCACAGCCGGCTTGCACTTCACCGAAGAATTGTTTGGCCGCTTGCAGCAGCGGGGCATCGAAAAAACTTTTGTTACCCTCCACGTCGGGGTAGGGACATTTCGCCCGGTGGAGGTGGAAGACGTGACGACTCACCAAATGCACAACGAATGGGTGGAAGTATCCGCCGCTACTGTGGAGAAAATCCGCGAAACTAAAGCTAGAGGCGGGCGGATTTTTGCCGTAGGTACAACAGCAGTGCGAGCTTTAGAGGGAGCGGCCGCCGCGAGCGGCGATTTTTCGTTGCAGCCTTTTTGCGGCCCGACAAATCTGTTTATTTATCCGGGCTATAAGTGGCGGGTTGTAGACGGGATAATTACCAATTTTCATTTGCCGCGCTCTACTTTGATGATGATGGTAAGCGCGATGATTGGAAGGCCTCGGCTGTTGGATTTGTACCTAAGAGCGATCGAGCATCAGTACCGCTTTTATTCCTTTGGCGATGCCATGCTGATTTTACCGGCTGCAAAGAAGGATTAACTTATATCTGGCACCATTCTCAACTTTTCCTTGAGGGGCGGGCCATCCGCGGCTACCCCACAACCCAATTTATGTGTTGTGGGACAGCCATCGGGCCTGTTAACCGAGAATGGTGCAAAATATCAGAAATGCCAGTTGTTAATTTTTAGTCGCTTTACTCTTCCTCCTCTTCTTCATTGCCGGGATACACGAAGCTGTTGGAACGTCCAGTCAGAACCGATTTGCCTAGGGACAGAGCTTTCTGAGCTGCCACAGTAGCTTTGCGCTTCCATGTGGCCTTACGCATATTCTTTTTGGATTTGGAGGTTTTCTTCTTAGGGACTGCCATGACGCTAAATACTTTGAGATTGTATAGACAAACAAACATTCTAGCCGATTTTGCCTTGCTCGCTTGCTCGACTCTGTGAGAACAAATGTTTCATTAGTAGGGTGCGTCAGCCGCTAGCTTCTCCAATAACACGCCAAATCCCCCGGCTGGCGCACTCGCAGCAGCCAAATTCCCGTAGGGTGCGTCAGCCGTTAGCTTCTCCAACAACACGCCAAATCCCCCTGCTGACGCTCCCTACATTTAAATCTCCGCCTGTTTGCTGCTTAGAGTTCGTGAAAGTGGTAGAGCACGACACCAGTAACTGGGTCGTTCTCAATGCTGACATAACCAGTTTTGAGCATGGCGGTGAAAGCTTCTTCCACTTCGGCAAAAGTAGCGCCGGTTGCCATCACGCCTTGGGTAACAGATAATCGGCCGTTCTTGGTATAAGCTGCCTTCAGGAGTTTAATCCCTAACTGTTCGGGGGTTTGCTTGGTGTATGTCGAGGCGATCGCCCCGCTGGTGGAAGATAGCGGTATACCTTGGGGAGATACGCCGAGTTTGCCCCTGAGACTGGCATTGTGTTCGTCCACCATGTTCGGTAGCAGCAGCAAGTCAAACAATTGCCCGAACCCAAACAAGCCAAAGGTACACAGCCACAGCAAACCCGTGCCAATCTTGCCGTTGTAGAGACGGTGGAGTCCGAAGGGGCCGAAAAAACAAGCAGCCCATAACAGGTAACTAACACCTAAATTGCTCATTTTATGACCGTCCTGTCTGGTTATTCTAATAATTGGAGTCCCTTTATACATTTTGTACTTTCTATCTGGCGTTTGAACAGTTTGACACCAGCGGATATTTGTGCATTGTCCGAAGTTATGGGTTATTTACTACCAATTCCCCATGCTCCATGCCCCATGCTCCATGCCCCATGCTCCATGCCCATAAGTAATTGTGCGTAGCAATTCTTAACGCCAACAACATATTTTCGGGGTCGAGAACTTGGTACACTGGAGGGCGTGGAAATTACACCAGCTTTGAGTTGGATTCCACGCGGTTCGGGCTACCGGTGCTGGCCAAACTAACCGAGAGCGATCGACCTCACCCGCCCGACACCCGAAACAAGCAAGTTGTTATAAGCAAAAAATCCAATAAACATATGGTAGATTCTCTCAAAAAACCCGCTTTTGCTCAACAGCAAGAAGGGAAAACCCCAGCCAAAGAAACTATTCTCACGCCGAGATTTTACACAACAGACTTTGACGAGATGGCCAAAATGGACATCTCGGTAAATGAAGCCGAACTCGAAGCAATTATCAAAGAGTTCCGCGTTGACTACAACAAAACCCACTTCGTGCGGGATGCCGAGTTCGATCAATCTTGGGAACACATCGACGGCGAAAAGCGCAAGTTGTTCATTGAATTCCTCGAACGCTCTTGCACCGCTGAGTTTTCTGGCTTCTTGCTCTACAAAGAATTAGCACGCAAGCTCAAAGACAAAAATCCGGTACTCGCCGAAGGTTTCTTGCTGATGTCCCGCGATGAAGCGCGGCACGCCGGATTCTTGAATAAAGCGCTGTCGGACTTTGGTTTGTCCCTAGATTTGGGTTTCTTGACAAAGAGCCGCAGTTACACATTCTTTAAGCCGAAGTTTATTTTCTACGCCACTTACTTATCCGAAAAAATCGGTTATTGGCGCTACATCACGATTTACCAGCACTTGAAAGCGCATCCTGAAGACCAGATTTATCCAATTTTCCGATTCTTTGAAAATTGGTGCCAGGATGAAAACCGCCACGGAGATTTCTTCGATGCGGTGATGAGAGCTCAGCCTCAAATGCTGAACGATTGGCGCGCTAAGCTTTGGTGCCGTTTCTTCTTGCTGTCGGTATTCGCGACAATGTATCTCAATGATATCCAGCGCGCGGGTTTTTATCGATCGCTCGGACTCGATGCTCGCGAATACGACATTGAAGTGATCAAAAAAACCAACGAAACAGCAGGCCGCGTATTCCCCGTCATGCTAGACGTGAACAATCCTGAGTTTTACGAACGGTTGGATGTTTGTCTCCAAAACAATCAGCAGTTGACCGCAATTGTTGCTTCTGAAACTCCAAAATTCTTGCAATTCTTCCAAAAATTACCTCTGTATTTGTCGAACGGCTGGCAGTTGTTGAAACTGTATTTGATGAAGACGATCGAATCGCCTTCTGTTGAAGGTGCAGTGCGTTAGGTTTTGATTTTTCATCCTCTATTACGGCGGTTCTGCAGGAAGCGGAGCCGCTTTTTTTTGGTATGATGTGAAATTAGTTTAAATGGGCGATCGCATTTCAAATTCAACTCAGAAAATTGATGCAGCAGTTAATTGTGAGATGAAAAGTGAGTAATACGAGTACCGCAAGACGCACCTATTTTGAACTAGAAGATATTCAAAGGCAATGAAGAGAATGGCAGTAGAAACGTAAAAAAATATTTTTAGCAACTTGGTAATTTTTACGCTATTCTCAATTCTTAACTCAGTATTTTAAAATTAAGGTTCTCAAATCTACGATATTCCGGTGCACTTTATGAAACTCCACAAAAAACAATTCAACAGATCTACTTGGGTTTTTTACCTAGGAATGTTCGCCGTATTCCTCCTATCCTTAACTCTCCGATTTTGGCAATTAGAGCGATTTAACACTCTAGTATTTGACGAGGTTTATTACGCCAAATTTGCCAACGATTATCTCACCAGAACGCCTTTTTTCAACGCTCACCCGCCCCTAAGCCAGTATATAATTGCGATCGGAATTGCGATCGGCACTCACCTGCCCTTCGGAAAAACCGCCGTCAACGGCCTAACAGGCTCAATGCTTTCCCCTTGGGATTATCGCTGGCTAAATGCTCTCACAGGTTCCTTTATTCCCTTAGTTGTCGGAGCCCTCGCCTATCAGCTCCTTCGCCGCCGCACCTTTGCTTTTCTTGCGGCTTTATTTATCGCCTGCGACGGTTTATTTTTAGTTGAATCTCGCTACGCACTCAATAACATTTATCTAGTTTTATTCGGAATACTTGGTCAATTATTTCTGCTCAAAACCGTAGAAGCTGAAGGCAAAAAGCGCTTGCTTTGGCTAGTATTAGCTGGGATAGGATTCGGTGCATCTGCCGCTGTCAAATGGAACGGATTGTGGTTTTTGTTTGGGGCTTATCTCATTTTAATCTGCGCTTGGGCCGTGCGTTTAATTCAGGGAAACAGAGGAAATGAAGAACCAATCCGCGATATAAATTCTGCTCTGCTTCCGCCCGAAAGTCCAGTACAAAAATTGACAGAGCTAACTTTTGTGGAAGTATGCTGGAGTCTAGCTGTAATTCCTATTTTAGTTTACAGCATCTGCTGGATTCCTCACCTGCATCTGAATCCAACTCCCAATTTCTGGCAGATGCAAACGGAAATTTTGACTTATCACGAACGCATTAAAAGTGGCCCTAGCGTGCATCCTTACTGTTCCACTTGGTACAGTTGGCCTTTGATGCTCCGCCCCATAGTTTACTTCTACAAAACTGCTAGCAACAATGCACAACCAGATCCGGTTTTGCCACCTTTACCCAGCGGTGCAACTGAGACGATTTTTGACGTTCACGCGATGGGAAATCCTTTCCTTTGGTGGTTTTCCACTTTAGCTTTAATATTAGTAGCAGGAGTTTTAATTCACCGGATTGTGGTGTGGTTTCAAACGCGCCAAGTGGCTTCTGTTGACAGCCTCGAACAGCAGCAGCCGATTTTGTTTCCGCCGACGGCCCAAATGTGGATGGTGTTATATTTGATAGTTAATTGGGCTGCTAATTTGCTGCCTTGGATGAAGGTGAGTCGCTGCGTATTTTTGTATCATTATATGGGCTGTTCTGTGTTTGGAGCCTTAACACTTGCTTGGTGGGTTGACAGGTGGCTGCACAGCCCTCAAACTCGACTCCGAGGGATGGGGGTAACAATTATTTTTCTGGTTTTGGCTGCTTTTATTTTCTGGATGCCTATCTATTTGGGACTACCTTTGTCGCAGTGGGAATGGAATCTTCGGATGTGGCTTCGTTCTTGGGTTTAAGTTAGAAATAATTCCTTTATAAACGGGCCGAATATCCCGTTCCACCAGAAAATTAAGTTGTGTGGAACAGGCCGGAAAGCCTGTTCCTAACAAAGGTCTAAGATGTAAGTTATAACATTTATAACGGTTCTCAAGCTTGGTGAGGTATGCGGCCTTTTTGCACTCCTGCCTATGCCCGGTTTGGCCTATGCCCTATCACCAGGAGAGCACCTCATGTTACTGAGAAAGTCTATATAACAAAGGTGAGTTTGCAAAAGCGAGCATTATTTTTGATACAGTGCTCGATAAACTGGTTCGCCTCGTTTTTGAGTAGCAATTTCTCTTTCCGTAGCAACGGGTAGGGGATTTTCTGCTAGCCATTCCCCGCTATTTTGACGCTGAAAACTGGGATGAGATGAAAAGCGATCGCACATTTCGACTTCTACTTCCTCAATATCCGATTGAATAAACACTTCACCGCCAACAGCCAGATAAGTAGCCAACTCGCTGACTAATTCCTGCTGTACTACCCGCCGTTTGTGGTGCTTTTTCTTGAACCACGGATCGGGAAATTGAATGCTGACTCGCTGCAAAATACCAGCGGACAAAGTTTCTAAAATTGGCTTCAGGGAACTATTCGCATTGCAAAATAAATAGTGCAAATTTGTCAAGCCTTTTTCATCGCGCCACAGATTCGCCTCATCTACCAGAGGTTCCCGAATTTCTAATCCGAGAAAATTCCAATCTGTTTGGATTTGCGCCATATGCCACAAAAACCTTCCTCTACCGCAGCCGATATCTAGATGCAGCGGTAAATTTAAGTCGGCATAGATTTTAGTCCAATCTGGGGGACTTGCGGATGCTTGATATCTAATTGATAGGGGATTGACGTGTTCCCGAACTCTAACTCTTGCCAATTTTGCTGTCTCCTGAATGTGATTTTTAATTGCCGATCGAGGCAGATTAACGCGGATTAACGCAGATGAATTTAGAAATAAAAAATCCTAACACTACGATTTTTTATTTCTAAATTATTGTATTATGATTCTGGTTCTATTCCTGCTGCTCTTAATTGCGCGGCTAGTCGATCGGCCCGCTGTTGAACATTTGCTTTTTCCTGCCTTTCTCTTTCTACCATTTCTGCTCCCCACAATAACATCTGTCCGCTTTCATCCCACCACCGCAACCAATATCCGGTTCTTTCGGCTTTTGTTCCTTGCCAAACACCTAGAAATAACCCAACTCCGGCAATCCAATAATGATTGTTTAGATCGGGTTGCTGTACTTGATACTTTCCTGATGAATCCAACTGGTAGATTTCTAGCAATCCAGTAGCAGGTTCAAAAATTGCATAGATTGGTACTCGCAATACTTGTTCGTAAAAATACCATTTGCCGGGGGGATAAGTTGGTTTGCTAGAGTATTCGTCCCAGGGAGTAGCTGACAAAAACTCCATCACGATCGCCGGAATGTCTCCTTCTAAGTTGGGAGTGTAACTGCGGCGAATTTCTTTACTCTCAAGCGTTTGTACGTTGCGGGCATAAAACCAATCTGGAGCTTTGATAACTAGCTTGCTATCTACTGTCGCACAAATTCCCATGTTGGGGGCAACTAATATTCCTGTTACAATTAGCCCTGGGATTTCTAAGATTTCGCGCAAGGCCGCAGCGAGCAAGGGTTGGTCGATATTTTCCACAGGTTCCTCGTCTAAAATGAAGTCTTCTGGCAATTTTTCCCAGGTAATTTTTAAGTCGGCTGTACTGGCTGTCACGGTATTTTACCTCTTACTGAGACTGCTGGAGTGCGGTTTGCAATACTTGCTGGTGAAAGAGCGATCGCCCTACAATAAATTTTATCCTTTCTGGCGATAGTGCGTCGCCGTTGGCGTAGTGTTCGATCCAGGTTTTGCTGATTAAATAGGGATCTTCGGGCAATTCTGATAATACATATCCCGGCATTTCTAACTCATCCATCAATTGAGTTACTTTGGGATCGTAGCTGAGGGCAAAACAGCGGCATTCTTCCGATGCTGCCATAATTAAACTGTGGTAGCGCATCCCGATCGCCATTTCGACTCCCCGGAATAGTCCTTTCAATTTTCTCGGATCGTCTAAACTAAGTATCTCACTTCGTTTCGGCAGAGCTTCGTGCAAATGCTTGGCAATTTCTAAGTCGCGAGATGCTTGAAAAGGTAGCAGTAAAATTAAGGTTCTGGTTGCTTTTTGAAAGTCAACTAAAGCTTGAGTTAGAATTGACAATCTGGCGGGAGTTAATGTAGGATGGGAGCGCAAACAAACTGCAACTCTGGGCGCTGGTAAATTCCATAAACCGGAGACGGGGGAATTTTCTAAAGCCCACACGGGATCGGGCGCTAAAGTGAACGGAATTTGCCAATCTGCAAGTAAGGTAGCTGAGCCTTTATCCCGCACGCTGACGGCGGTGCATCCAGCAAAACACCGCTGAGATAATTTGCGGGTAATCTCTCGATTTAAAGGCCCAATTCCCTGGGCCCAAGCAACTGTTTTTAAGCCCATTTGTTGCGCTATTCCCATCAAACCCCCATAATAGAAAGGGCTGACAATGCTGGTAGCGTCTTGGATCAAACTGCCGCCTCCCCAGATTAGCGCGTCGGAGGTGCGGAGTGCTTCGAGAACTTGAAACGCATTCATACGATCGCGCGCAGCTACCCCGTACCGCTGATTTGTCTCGACAGGATTGCCAGACAGGACGATCGGCGTCACCCCATCTGGTAACATTTGCAGTAGCGATGCCAACAGCGCCTCGTCGCCACCGTTGCCTTTACCGTAATAGCCGCACAAAATTGCTCGCATTTCTACTCTTGGTTTATAATGGGGAATCTAAGTATTACAATATCTAATTGTTGCGGTCGATCCGTAAAATATTTTAACAGTTAACAGTTAACAGTCAACAGTTAACAGTCAGCAGTCAACAGTCAACAGTCAACAGTCAACAGTTAACAGTCAACAGTCAGCAGTCAACAGTTAACAGTCTTAAACAAATAAATACATATTTTATCTTCCCCGTTCTCTGTTATTTTAGAATACAAAAAATGCACGTTTTGTCAATTCCCACCTGGATTATTCACATCTCTAGCGTCGTCGAGTGGATTGCGGCCATCTGGTTAATTTGGACTTACGGCGAAGTCACTCAAAACCGAGCTTGGTGGGCCCTTTCCGCCGGAATGCTGCCCGCCCTAGTCAGCGCCATGTGTGCTTGCACTTGGCACTATTTTGACAACTCCCCAGCCCTAGAATGGATCGTTACCCTGCAAGCGGCGATGACTCTCATCGGCAATTT
This sequence comes from Tychonema sp. LEGE 06208, assembly GCF_015207505.1. GTDB lineage: Bacteria > Cyanobacteriota > Cyanobacteriia > Cyanobacteriales > Microcoleaceae > Microcoleus. The sequence continues at coordinate 43,607 of NZ_JADEWT010000018.1, read as the reverse complement.
TACTCTGTGGGCGGCGGCTTGGTGGATTTGGCGATCGGCTCAACCAGTAGAGAAAATTCAAGATTAAAAGAGGTGTCAAGTCAATGAAAAATAGCACTTTTTGGGCAACATTTACAACAATTTCCCTCGTATTAGCAGGCGGATTATTGCAGGAGAGCAAAGCCAGCAATAATTTCCAGGAAGTCGCCCAACAGCCTAACTGTAAAAGTCCTCAAACCACGCTAGACATGAATATGTGTTCTAGTCAAGAGTTCAAAGCAGCAGACACCAAGCTCAATCAATTATATCAGCAACTTCGGGCTAAACTCAACAGCAAACAGCAGCAAAGATTGACGGTTGCACAGCGTAGTTGGCTCAAGTTTCGCGATGAAACTTGCAGCTATGAAGCCGGACACTTTGAAGGCGGTACTTTGGCGGCTCCTGTATACATTTCTTGCAGAGCAAAAGTTACACAGCAGCGCGTTAAAGATTTAGAAGATTATTTGAAACAAGCAAATTTGTAAGCAAATCTACAGAATTAGCTATTAAATTACCGACTTCTTCTGTGAGATGTTGCACCTGTGGTAAAAATCGGTTTTTTGACATAAAATATAGCATTCAAACCTATATATTTCGTTCAAAAAACCAGTTTTTGTACGTTGCCGATGCTGTAAAATAAAAAATCAATTTATCTTTCTCAACGGCAATAGTGTACAATCGAAAGTCTAAAAACTAAAAGCTAAAATCTCAAATCGCCATGTCCTTCGTTGGTTTGCACATTCACAGCGATTACAGCCTCCTAGATGGCGCTTCTCAGCTACAGCAGCTCGCCGAACGGGCGGTGGAATTGGGGATGCCCGCGATCGCCCTTACGGACCACGGAGTGATGTACGGCGCGATCGAACTCATCAAAGTTTGCCGAAATAAAAACATCAAGCCCATAATTGGCAACGAAATGTACGTCGTCAACGGCGACATCGAAGTCAAAGTTAGAGGTAGAAGAAAATACCATCAAGTTGTCTTAGCCAAAAATACCCAAGGCTATAAAAACCTCGTCAAACTCACCACAATTTCTCACTTACAGGGAATGCCAGAACGAGGTATTTTTGCCCGCCCCTGCATCAACAAAGACCTGCTCAAACAATACTCCGAAGGTTTAATTGTCACCAGTGCTTGTTTGGGTGGCGAAGTTCCCCAAATGATTCTCCAAAACAAGCTAGATACAGCGCGCGAAGTTGCCAAATGGTATAAAGAAGTATTTGGGGATGACTACTATATAGAAATTCAAGACCACGGTTCCCAAGAAGACCGGATGGTGAATGTGGAAATCGTCAAAATTGCCCGCGAATTCAATATAAAAATAATCGCCACTAACGATTCTCACTATATTTCTTGCAACGACGTAGAAGCCCACGATGCTTTGCTGTGCATCAACACCAACAAACTGATTGAAGAAGACAAGCGGATGCGCTACAGCGGTACTGAATATCTTAAGTCCGCTGACGAAATGGCGCAACTATTTCGAGACCATTTGGACGACGAAACCATCAAAGAGGCGATCGAAACTACCCTAGAAGTAGCAAACAAAGTATCAAGATACGAGCTAACAGGAGAAGCTCGGATTCCCACAATTCCAATTCCCCCAGAACATACCGCCGATACCTATGTAGAAGAAATATCTTGGCTGGGACTATTAGAACGCCTCAAAAGCCGCACCCGAAACGAAATCCCCCCAGTCTACAAACAAAGACTAGAATATGAGCTAAAAATGATTCAGCAGATGGGTTTTTCTGAATATTTTTTAGTAGTTTGGGACTACATGAAATATGCTAGAGACAACAATATTCCCGTCGGGCCAGGACGTGGTTCTGCGGCCGGTTCTTTAGTTGCTTACGTCCTCAACATTACCAACATAGACCCCGTACACCACGGATTGTTGTTCGAGAGATTTCTCAATCCCGAACGTAAATCTATGCCAGATATCGATAGCGATTTTTGCATAGAAAGACGCGACGATATGATTAAATATGTTACGGAAAAATATGGTACAGACCGCGTAGCACAAATTATTACTTTCAACAGAATGACATCAAAAGCTGTCTTGAAAGATGTTGCTAGAGTGCTAGGAATTCCCTACAAAAAAGCCGACGAAATGGCAAAAATGATTCCCGTGTCGCGGGGGAAACCGGAAAAACTCAAAGTGATGATTTCCGAGGGAACACCGGCACAGGATTTTAAAGACAACTACGAAAATACAATTTGCATAAATGCAGAAACTGGCACCGAAGTTCCAGTGCGTCAGTGGATTGACATGGCAATTCGCATTGAAGGAACTAACAAAACCTATGGCGTTCACGCGGCCGGTGTGGTCATTTCTTCCCAACCCCTTGATGAAATTGTACCGTTGCAAAAGAATGACAATGGTGCTGTGATTACCCAATATTTCATGGAAGACTTGGAATTTTTGGGGTTGCTGAAGATGGATTTTCTGGGACTTAAAAATTTAACAACTCTCCAAAAAACAGTCGAGTATGTTAAGCAAACGCAAGATATAACTATCGATGCCGAAGCCTTACCTTCTGATATAGAACGCAGAGCTCAAGAGACATTTACTAGGAATAACAAGTTACCCGGTGATGTAGCAAAAACTTATCAACTATTAGAAAAAGGAGATTTGGAAGGTATTTTTCAGCTAGAATCTTCTGGGATGCTGGATGTAGTAAAAAAAATTAAACCTTCCTGTCTGGATGATATTTCTTCTATTCTGGCGCTTTATCGTCCCGGCCCGCTGGATGCTGGTTTGATTCCACAATTTATCGATCGCAAACACGGTAGAGAGGTGGTTAAATATGACCATCCGTTGTTAGAACCAATTTTAAAAGAAACCTATGGAACGCTTTGTTTCCAAGAGCAAATTATGCGGATGGCTCAAGATTTGGCGGGCTATTCTTTAGGTCAAGCTGACTTGCTGCGCCGCGCAATGGGCAAGAAGAAGGCTGATGAAATGCAGAAGCAAAAGGAAACATTTATTGATGGGGCAACTAAGAATGGTGTCACTCAAAGAGTTGCCGAAGAGTTGTTCGGACAAATGCTACAATTCGCAGAATATTGCTTTAATAAATCCCATTCAATGGCCTATGCCTATATCACTTACCAAACTGCTTATTTAAAGGCAAATTTTCCTGTAGAATACATGGCTGCACTGCTGACTGCTAATAGCGGCGATCAGGAGAAGGTACAGAGATATATTGCTAATTGTCTCAAGCTGAAGATTGACGTTGAGCCACCTGATATTAATAGCTCTGAACTTATTTTTACGCCGCTTCCTATAGAGATGACAAAGGCCGAAAGACATAAAATTTTGTTTGGAATTTCGGCGGTTAAAAATGTGGGTGAGGGGGCTATTGAAAATATTTTGGAGGCGCGCCAAGAAGGGGGTAAGTTTAAGTCGCTGCCGGATTTGTGCGATCGCGTAAATCTACATTCTGTCAACCGCCGCGCCCTAGAAGCCTTAATTCAGTGTGGTGCTTTTGACAAAATCGATCCCAACCGCCAGCAATTGGTAAACGACCTCGAAGGGGTGATGAAATGGGCTCAAGACCGCAAGAAAGACCGGGAAAGTGGTCAAGGTAATCTGTTTGACTTGTTAGGTGGGAATAGCTTTGGGAACTCGGCGAATAAATTTGAGTCTGCACCAAAATCAAAGACTGTCAAAGATTTTGATACACAGGAAAAATTGCGTTTAGAAAAAGAATTGCTGGGTTTTTATGTATCAGAACATCCCCTCAAGTTTCTGCTTGAATCTAATCAAGATCCAGATGTTGTGACTCTGGCAGAGTTGGCGGAGAAAAAAGGGAAAGTTTCGGTTATTGTAACGATCAACGCTATCAAACTTGTAGTGACAAAAAAGGGCGATGCGATGGCAATTTTGCAATTAGAAGATTTGACTAATCAAATCAAAGCTGTTGTATTTCCCAAGGCTTACGAACAAGTGAAACCTTACATTGTAGATAATGCGATTTTGCTAATTGGTGGAAAAATAGAGAAAGATGGCGAAGAAATTCAGATAATTGTAGACACTGCAAAGCCTGTAGAAAATTCACAAGTTGCAGAGGAGATCGAGGTAGCCCAACCGGAAATACAAAATTCTTGGGCGAGGGAATCGGAAACACAAAGTTCTTGGGCGGCGCAACCGGAAAGACAAAATTATTTGGCGACGGAACCGGTTAACTTTGCCCGATCGACAAAACCTGTGGAAGTTATAGAAATGGTGATTGTCAAGTTTACACCGCAGCAAGTACAAGATGCAGAAAAACTCAATTATCTCAAAGCTCTTTTGGAAGAACTTTCCTATCGCCGAGAGGATGCTAGGGCTTCTGTGGGCGGAATTGTTGTGGGTAAATATTGCTGTCAGCCGCTTCGGATTAACCCTAAGTTATGGGTACAAGATGGCGGTGGTGCTGTTAGCCGCCTCAAGTCTGCGGGATTTGATGCTTGGGTTTTTCCTCTCGACAATCGCGGGGATGCTGCGGTGTTTCGAGAAGTGCGATCGCAAGTTAACATACATTCTTGGGCCAGTCGTTTACTTGACGCGGATGCCGATCGCATTTCTCAGTATCTCAACTATCTCGCCCAACTAAACAAACGCCCGCCAAACTAACACCTCGTAGCCATCCCCACCGGTGACTAAAGTTTGACCGTCAGGACTAAAAGCCACCGGATTACACCCAACCAGACTGCACAAACATACCCCTGTTTGCAAGTTCCACAGTTTAACCGTACCATCTCGGCTGCCGCTAGCCACAATAGAGCGATCGGGACTAATCGCCACCGAAATAATTGCGTCAGAATGCCCGTTCAAAGTATTAATTAATTCCCCTGTATCGACATTCCACAATTTTAGCGTAGCGTCCGCACTACCGCTGACAATCGTCTTGCCATCTTGACTAAAGGCGATCGCATAAACCCAATCCGAATGACCCACAAAAGTCCGTACACTCTCCGCAATACCTACACGCCAAATCTTAATAGTTTTGTCCGCACTACCGCTCGCCAGAATCATACTTTGAGGGCGGAAACTCACAGATAAAACCTTGTCAGAATGTCCCGAAAGTTTTTGCACCAAGGCTCCGTTGTGCTGGTTCCACAGTTTAATACTCTTGTCGCCGCTAGCACTCGCAATTGCGCCTCCATCACAGCTAAAAGCCACCGAATACACCGAGCCGTACCGGTGACTGTAGGGCGAACCGTAATCGCTGTAAAACTCGCGAATCATCGCCTTTTTATCCAGCTTCCACTCAATAACTTTTCTGTCAAAACTGCCACTAACCAGCATTCTTCCGTCCGGGCTGATAGCCACAGCATCAACCGTTGCAGAATGGCCGAAAAAAGTATGAATTAATTCACCTGTGTGCAGGTTCCACAGCTTAATTGTTTTATCGTCGCTGGCGCTAGCAATAATATTGCCTTGAGGATTAATTACAACAGCATTAACCGAGCCTGAATGACCGCGAAGAATGCAGGCGCAGCGCCAGTTACGAGACAATAATTTCTGGTTGCTAGGGGAAGCAGTTGCAACGTGAATCTTGTGGATCGGCGCGACAGAGACAGCGGTCGATCTATTTTGCTGCAAGTTAGTTACTGCCGAATTGATAGCTATTTTGGGTCGATAATTATAAGCGATTTGAGAGCGGGGATATTGCCCAAAATGTACTAGGTCTTGCAGCACTTCAGCAGCGGATTGATATCGCTCTCTTACTGAATCTTTGAGCAATTTGTTTAAAATACTTGTTAATTTTTTGCTGACTTTGATGCCTTTTTGCGCTAAGTGCGATCGCCAAATCCATTTGCATTCCAAAGCATCAAACAAATCATTCAGCACCGCCCCAGTCAGCAGGTGAATGCACGTAACGCCCAAACTGTAAAGGTCGCTCGCCGGATAAGCCTTGCCGCTGCGAATTTGTTCGATCGGCGCATAGCCAGCAGTTCCAGTTATCGTACCAGTTTTCGCCTCAGAAATGACGCTAATCTGCTTAGCCACCCCAAAATCTACCAGCACAAACTGACCACCCCTCGCCGCACCCTGTACAGCAGCAGATTCAGGCATAATTATCCCTTTTTTTCCTTTCGCTGCAGTCGAGTTGCAATATCGGGCAGCCCTGAGATTTTGGGGATTTCTCCGCAGAATATTTTCCGGCTTAATATCCCGATGAATCACCTGCTGCTCGTGAACAAACTGCAAAACAGGCAACAAATTAATCAACAATTCCCAAATCTGTTCCTCACTAAAAGCTCCCCGCTGCTGCAACTCCTGAAATAAATTATTTCCCTCAATTAACTCTTCCACAAGATACAGATGTGTTCCTTGTTCAAGAGAAGCCAACAAACTTGGAATTTGTGGGTGTTCTCCGAGTTCGTACAGCCGCTGAGCTTCTTGTTTAAACAGTGCAGTTGCCTTTTCTAACTCTGCCTTTTCTTGAACCTGCGGAAAAAATTGTTTGATGGCGCAGCGAGTTTTTAACCTATCTTCATCGACAGCTAAAAAAGTTCTGCCAAATGTTCCTTCACCGATAGGTTGAAGGGCGCGGTAACGCTCTTTCAGCAGCAATTTTGAGCCGCACGCCAGACAAAACTTACTTGAGTCAGGATTTTGCGGCTTCTGGCAATGGGGATTGAGGCAATAGCTCATCTTTTTTCCTGCCTGGAGAGTCCCACCACGGCTAAACTTAGCAAATATGGTAGTCTGTTTCAACTCATGGCGCGAGATTAAAGTCAATCGGACCTGACTAATCGGGTTGATCGACCCAAAATCTAGCTCGCATCTCAGGTTGAGTCAGTGACTAGAAGTGCTTGAGGTGAGTTTTTATATATTCTAATACTTTCCTAAAATTTTGCAGGGCAAACCGATCGCCAACACAAACATCTGTGTTTTGCATTTGAGCGAGCACCTCAATAGCTCGCGTATTGTACAACTCGCTCTGAGAGACAGCACTATATATAGCCTTTTTCACTCTCGATGAGGTACAGGTTCAGATTTTAGATTCTTCGACTTCGCAAGCGAACAAGTTTTAGATTTTAGATTTTAGATTGAGGAATTGAGGAATTGAGAGAGTGATAAGTGCTATAGAAGTTTCCCCAAAGAATGCAGCGGCAGAATAACTTCCTAACCCTTAATTCATCAGCCCTTCGCAATTCTTCAATCTCAAAATTGTACCATCGCGAAGTCGAAGGATCTAAAATGGTATTAACCGCAACTATTTTCTCCCTCTACAATAGACTCTTGCTTTTCGCTCTCATTCTGTGAAGATGCTTTTGCTTTAATCACCGCTTCCCGAAAGCCTAAAACCAGTAAAATATTGGCAAGTGTCAAGAATAATTCCGCAGAACCGTGCAGCCAATCGACATTTGCTAGTGACTCGTTGTAGGCAACTTTTGCATAAATTGCGGCGGGAATAGTCACAGCCACAAAAACCAGAGTCCCGTAAAACCCTATCAAAGCTAAGCGAGGTGTTTTTCCCGAGCGAGTCAAAAACCAGAGAAATCCCAAGTAGGGAAATAGAGACAGTACAAATAAAGTTTCTTTGGAAATCATTAGTAATTGTTCGTTCAGTTGAATATTGATAGTTTATATCATGTACCGTCGCGCAATCAACAAAGTTCGTAATGCGGACACCATGACGCACTACGAACCGTTTTTATTGTGGTAATCGACCGGATACGATCTGACAGATGAGGGCGACTTACCTGGAATGCAGAGAATGGTCGCAATCAATAGTGTTTTTTAAATTTATCCCTAAAAGGGAGAGGCTTTCAATCAATTATTTTTTGTCATGAGCCAGATATTGCGATCGAATTAAAAAATATTCACAATAATTTTTAATTTTTCATCTTTAACTTGACCAGCCCCAAAACCGATACCGTGCTGCATAGGACGGTCGTGAATTTTCCCAAATTTTAGACTCAAGTTCCCGACTTGGTGATTCGCGGCGCTGCAAGTAAATCTCTCATTCTTCAATTCTTTAATCTAAAATATACTGACATATCGACCCGTTGCTCTAGAACTGCTACAGACTCACCCAAGCTCCTAGCTGAAAACCAAAGTTGCAGCAGGTCGTCAGTATTCAAGACCCTTCACCTACGCGAAGACAAAACCCGTAACTCTTCCCCTGACACCGTTTTTAGCATAACACATCTTCAATTGTTCCAATCTTTTAATTGTCCCTCTACCCCACTACCCAGCAATTAAAAGCCGATACATATCCAAACTTTTTGCTCTGCTAGGAATCAAGCAAAGATAGTTCAAAACTTCTAAATCCAAGCTTGGTTTTCTATCTGCTGCAATAATTTCCTTGAGCTTAGCATCAAAATCAAAACTCGGGCCGCAATCCCAAACTTTGAGTTCCAAGTGTCCGTCAAACACGGTAATTTCTAGTTGAACGGGAGTTTCTACTGGCAGATTTTTGTGAGCGTGGCGAACTGCATTAATAAAACCTTCAGCTAAAGCTAACTGAAGCTGGAACCAAACTTCATTGGGTAGCGATAAATCTTTTAATTGCTCAAACCAATCCATAACTATAGTTAAAGCATTGACATCTGTGTTGACTTGCAGGCTCATGTTTTGAACAGAAGTTTCGTAAAGCTCTGCTTCCTGGTCTGTTTCATTCTGCCAATCCCATCTATTTAATAAATTCATTAATCCATCTAAAGCTTTAGAATTTTTTTTATTTGGCTCTTTATTGCGACCTTCTACTTCGTAACTTTTGCTGAGTGACAAACAATTTTGACCGTCGAGAGTCCGGGTGTAGCTTAACTCGTCTGCAATCTGCCACATCAGTTTGATGCCTCTGCCACTTTCGGCCAGTTCGTCTATGTTGTTCAACATTTATTTTCCCTGTGTAAAAGTATTAATTTTTAGCGATTTTCAGACCGGGTGAGCCAAGTTGTTGTATTTTATACTTGCTTGCTCGGTATTATTTCGCGCTCACACCAGAATGCTATCTTTTTTATAGAACGTAAGGCATCAGCAATATGTCTTAAGAGTCTAAGCCAATTGGCTTATTTACCGATCGCCTGTACGGAGAAAGTTCGCCCCCCTGAGCAAAATCTTGCTGCCGCGAGTACCAATATTTATGCAATGCCCCCCGCCAGCTATTTGTCCCAGCCGTCGCCAGCTCAAAAATGCAACGCATTCAGCGCCCGCACAGCTACGCTCCTGTGGAAGTTGCAAGGGAGTGTAGCTGTGCGCGAGCTCATCCTAAAAGCCTAGGTAATATCCGCAAGTGCGATCGCGCCGACCAATCTTACACCGTCAGCGCACTAGACTAGGACTGGCACCAACAACCCGGTTTCTGTGAGAAATATTGGGTTTGACAGCGCCAAATCAACCGATAAACCCTATTTTTAGCCCGCGCGTCATTCTAGCAGACGACTCGGCGCGCGATCTCCAAGACTTACCAGACTTGGGCCAAGCCAAAGATAGTCTGTTATGTTCGAGAGAGAAAGAGATGAGCTGTTGTGCATCCCAATTGTGTATGGTGATTGAGGGAGAGAGGGGCTTGCTTCGGCTTGCTTCGGCTCCCTTCGGCTTCGCGATCGGGTAAAGACGGGGAGAAGGGGATAGGGAGAAAAGATTTTTGATCGATCGTCGAAATATACAATGTTTATTTGCACAACAGCTTAGAAGGTGAAAGAGGGAAAAAGAAAAAGGATTTGACAACGTTTGATTGGGAATTGAAATATACAATTTAAATGCGCTACACCTTATGACCAAAATCAAACTGACAATTCTAGCAGCTATATTACTACTTCCATTTTGTGCAGCCGTTCCCTTACAAGCTCAAAATCTGTCTTTAGTCAAGCGGCTGCTAGCAACCAGAGGATGTCCCGGATGCGACTTATTTGGTGCTTCCTTGAGCCGTGCAGATTTGTTCGGCGCTTCCTTGAGCCGTGCCACTCTCAGCAGGGCCGACTTAGTTGATGCCGACTTAACTGCGGCTGATTTAATTGAAGCTAATTTAAACAACGCCAACATGAGAAATGCCTTTTTGGCCTACGCTGACCTCAGCAAAGCCGACATGAGCAGGGCCGACATCAGGGGAGCAAGCTTAGAAAATGCCAACCTTAGCAATAGTTCTATTCAAGAAGCATCCCTCATGATGGCTAACTTAAAATGCAGTAATTTGAGCGCCGCTAAACTAAGTCGAACAGACTTGAGAAATGCTGATTTAAGTGGTGCAAATCTCAGCGGTGCCAACCTCCAAGAAGCCGATTTAAGTGGTGCAAATCTCAGCGGTGCTGACCTCAGAGCCGCCGATTTAACTGATGCGAGATTGAACAAAACTAATCTCACAGATGCCAATCTTTGCGGCGCAAAGATGCCGAATCGAAAAACCTCTCGGAAAGGCTGCGAAATTAATCAACAACAACCGATTATTACAAACAATTACTGTAATTACTGCTATCCTATCAAGGATTGGTGGCTGAATGTTTTAAGGTTGAATTAAGCGGTAGAATCTCTAGATATTCCTTTTTCCTGATTGGCGATCGCGCTTGAAAACCTAACAACCTGGTTTCTTGCTATATTTCTCGTTACCAAACCTAAAATTATAAGACACCCGGTTTCTCACCCCCCATGCGTCGCTAACTATTACCAACTCAACTGGTGCGCCGCGCATACCCTACAATAACTAGAATCACTGTTAGCGCCAACAACTTTTATCTATTTTGGAATATCCCAAAATTGGCTTAATCTTTGCAGATATTCTGCGCCGCCGATTTCTGCAACATTATTGTGACCTCCACCAGGAACCATGTAAAGCTGTTTGGGCTCTGGTGCTGCATCAAACAGTTTTTTGCTCATTGGGGATGGAACTACAGTATCGGCAGTCCCGTGAATAAATAGCACCGGCATTTGCAGGCGATCGACTTTTGATAGAGAATCAAACCGCTGAGTCAGCAAAAAATCGATCGGAAACATCCAAAACAGCCCTTGTCGGAAATCCACCATTTCCCGCACCGAAGTAAAAGAGCTCTCCACAATTAACCCCGCCGCCTCCGGGTGGCGCACTGCCAGATCGATCGCAATTGCCCCTCCCAAAGAATGCCCGTAGATATAAATTTGATTCGGGTGAATCCCGCGCTGTTTCACCAAATAATCCCAAGCAAATTCAGTATCCTCATACACCCCAGATTCGCTCGGAAAATCGCCCTGGCTTTTTCCGTAACCGCGATAATCTATCAAAAATACCGAAAAACCTAAGCGATGAAATCGATTAGCGTGTTCGACATTTGCTCCCACATTTGAACCGTTACCGTGCAGGTACAAAACTACCGATGGGTTAACCCGAGCGGCTTCACTTACTTCCCCCCGAACCTTGCGGGGGTTTTTCGAGGCAGGAATCCACCACCCGTGCACGGTTTCCACCGCACCTGTTTTAGTAGGAATTGGCAGCAAAACATCTTGATATTTCAACTGCCAATCATCTGGCGTAGTTTCGATCGCCCGCGCTGGAACAAAGATAAACTTACCTTGCGCGGCCCATAGAAACAGACAAACAGCAGAATAAGCGATCGCCAAAACTGTCCCAAAAGTTATTAGCGATTTAGACAATAGCAATACCAGAAAATTGTTCATAGAAAATAGGGCACGCTGGAAATTAGAGATCGGTCAACAGCTAAGGGCGAATGATTAATTCAAACAATTAGCCAAGATCGATTACTAACTTCCACCGTCCAGTTCCGCCAAGTTTGAAAAATTAATCCAAATCAGGGCGGTGCAAGTGCCAATTCGTAGACTGTTCGTAAGCATGAGCTACTTGAAACAACCGAGATTCTTGCAAAACATTACCAATCAGTTGTATGCCCACCGGCAGTCCTTTATCATCAAATCCGCAGGGCAAACTCAAAGCTGGCAAACCAGCCAGATTCACCGGAATAGTCATCAAATCTGACAAATACATACTCAGGGGATCGTTGAATTTTTCCCCGGCCTTAAAGGCCGTAGTCGGAGCAGTGGGACAGACCAAAACATCAACTTGAGAAAAAGCTTTTTCAAAGTCTTCTTTAATCAAAGTCCGAACTTTTTGAGCTTTGAGATAATAGGCGTCGTAATATCCAGCCGACAGCACGTAAGTGCCGATCGCAATCCGGCGTTTAACTTCCGCACCGAACCCTTGAGAGCGAGTTTTGGCATACATATCCAAAAGATTGTCGGCATCGGGCGATCGGAAACCGTATTTTACTCCATCATACCGCGCCAAATTTGCCGAAGCTTCCGAGGGAGCAATAATGTAGTAAGTGGGTAAACCGTAGCGGAAGCGGGGACAAGAAACGACTTGAATTTCTGCGCCCAATTGTTGAAATTGCTCGATCGCCTTAGTAACAGCGTCTTTAACCCCAGAGTCCAGCCCTACACCAAAAGTTTCTTTAATTACACCAATTCTAATCTGACCCTTCGGTCGCAAACTGGGTCTTAAAGCTTGAGCGTAGTCAGGAATTGGGACATTAAGACTCGTGGAATCTCTCGGATCGTAACCAGCGACGGCCCCCAACAAAATCGCCGCATCCTCAACAGTCCGACCAAAGGGCCCGATTTGATCCAGAGAAGAAGCATAGGCCACCAAACCGTAACGAGAAACCAACCCATAGGTCGGTTTCAGCCCCACCAAGCCACAAAAAGCAGCAGGTTGGCGGATCGAACCCCCAGTATCCGAACCCAAGCTCGCGACGCATTCTCCGGCGGCTACCGCTGCGGCAGAACCGCCAGAAGACCCTCCGGGTACGCGCTCCAAGTCCCAAGGATTCGCGGTAACTTGATAGGCAGAAGTTTCCGTCGAGCTCCCCATTGCAAACTCGTCCATATTCGCCTTACCCACAATCACCGCACCGGCGGCTTTGAGTTTGGAGACGACGGTTGCATCGTAGGGAGGCACAAAATTCTCCAAAATCCGAGAGGCGCAGGTTGTGGGAACGCCATCGGTACACATATTGTCTTTAACGGCGATCGGGATGCCGGCCAAGGGCCCAATTTCCTCACCGGCGGCGATTTGGGCATCCACTTTGTGGGCCTGGGCCATTGCGCTGTCTGCCGTCACGCACAGAAAGCTTTTCAACTTCGGCTCTAGCTGGGTAATTCGGTCTAATGTTTCTTGAGTAATTTCCACAGCAGAGCGTTCTTTATTGACCAGTTGTCGGTGCAACTCGCGGATGGATGCCATGCTCGTACCTTTATCATTTCTACTTTCGGCCACTTAGTCAATATAGCTGGCAATTGCACCTGGTTACAGCCCTTCCTCAACAGCGTCTATCTGCGCGCATCTACAGTCAAAAACAGCCACCTATTTGCCACCACGATCCCCAGGAAAAAAATTTCATCCGGAATTGTCCCCAAAACTAGAGATATATGCTAAGAAGTTCCCGATGCCCCGTTGGAGGAATGCCACCTAAAGCTCACCTAGAATCTCACCTGACGGCAGAGGAACTCAAACTTCGCTACCGGCAGGCACAAAACACCACAGAGTCCCGCCGCTGGCACTTGCTGCTGCTAGTTTCCCGAAATTGGACTATCAAAGAAGCAGCCCAAGTCGTAGGTCTCAACTACGACTACGCCAAAGAAATTGTCCAGCGCTACAACCGAGAAGGGCCTACCTCTGTGAGAAACCGCAGCGGAGACCGCAAGCCCCCTCCTGCAAAATCCTTGCTGAGTCCAGAACAGCAAGAAGAACTGCGACAAGCGCTGCAAGGCCCTGCCCCCGATGGCGGAGACTGGACAGGGCCTAAAGTAGCTCTCTGGATTGCCGAAAAGATCGGTATCGATCGTGTCTGGCCCCAACGCGGCTGGGATTACCTCAAGCGGTTGGGTGTTGACTGGCGGCGGCGCAAAAAGTAGATTGTTCGCAATATTTTAGAGGGAGTCGATCGCCATTGAGTGCGATCGATTCCCTTTATTTTGGCAGAAGTCATTAGTCAGCAGTCATTAGTCATTAGTCATTAGTCATTAGGCATTGGGAATTGGGCAAACAGGGCAAAAGAACAGGTGCGCCGCTCGATCGATTGTTGCTCTTTGTTGAGGATTGTCGATGTATCCGCACCCTACGGCTAAAATCCCAAATCCCAAATCTAAAATCTAAAATCGTTTGACTCTTGTAACAATAGCTGCTTAGATTGAATTTGGTTGTGTTGAGGATGTCGAATATATGCGAGGAATCGGGCGTTTTTTGTCGATCGCAAACAAGATGGCGGCAGTAGTCGCCGGCATCGGACTGGTTCAGGTGTTAACCATCACCAGTTCATTCTCTCAATCATCTAACCCGCGTTCCCTAGACGAACTCTACAAAATTCGCGATCGGCTCGTCACCGAATTAGAACAACCAGCCTCTCCCTCCCCAGAACCAACCCTGCTTTCCGGCTTAATTCCCCTCGGCGGCAATCCCCAAGAAAAACTGATACAACAGTTGCAAGCGGTAGATGTTCAAATATTAGTAGAACAGAGAGCTAACGACAATTTGCAGCAAGCAGTCCGCTTAGCCAACCGAGCCGTAGAAACTGGAAAACAGCAAAATCAGTCGATCGAATCTTCGCAACAAACTCAATTTTTGTGGCACCAGGCCCTCAACAACTTGCAGGAAGTTCCCCAAAATTCCTTTTTAGCTCCTTTCAAAGCATCAAAAGCTCAAGAATACCGGGAAAACTTCACAGCAGCCACCTCTCAAGTGCGGCAAGCAAAATCAGATTTTTTGGCTGAGGTGGCTCGCGAAAGCGGTTTGTCCGATCGAGCTTCGATCGGCATTTGCCACCTGTCGAGAGAGTGCGTCAACCTGCGGGGCGATGTGCCTCCTGCCAGCCCGGCCAGCTTAATTAAACTGCCGATTGCTGTCGCCTTGATGCAAAAAGTCGAACAAGAAAAAATTAGTCTAAACCAGGAAGTATTCGTCAATCGGGGCAACTTCACCGAAGACTCATCGACGAAGATTGTGTCCGCTAAAAATTACCCGTTGAAGACACTGTTAGAAGAAATGATCGATCGCAGCAGCAATACTGCTACCAATCAACTGATCGATTATGTCGGTTCCGATTACATCAATCAATTCTTGGAAAATCGCGGCTACCAAGTCACCCGCGTCAACTTCAAATTAATGGGGGAAAAAATTATGCCAGCCAACCCCGGTTCCGGCCCAAACCGCTTGACGGCTAACGAACTCACCGAAATGATGGTGCAAATTTACAACGGCGAAACACCCGGTGCTAAACTATTAGTAGAAACTCTCAACGGCCAGTACGATCGCGCTTTGGGATTTGCCGCCTTGCAAGGAACTAAAGTTCAGTGGTTGGGCGAAAAAACTGGCGAAAATTCCCTGGTGCTAGGCACAACTTTAGCGATGAATATTGACGGCGAAGCCTACGTGATGACTGTGATAGACAGTCGCAGCAGCGGCGATTTACAAATCCGCAACTCTATTTCTAAAATTGCCGATTATATTAGCAAAAATCCCAGTTTTTAACCACTCTGGAGCTAGGTTCACAATACGAATTTGGTTCAAGCATCAATCCTGGACGCTGCTAAAAGCTCATCCCACAAATCCTGCTTTTGATTGCTATAGCAACCGCCAACACGATCGAGAAGTTCCTTCTTCCCTCTTCTCTCTTCCTGATGACGTTGTACGGAAAGCTCGGAGGCGACAGCAAAACATGACTGATGACTGATGACTAATGACGTTGTAGGGAAAGCAGTTGTCAGTTGTCAGTTGTTACCAACAACAAAAAACAAAAAATAAAAAACAAATAACAAAAAATAAAAAACTAATAACTAATAACTAATAACTAATGACTAATGACTAATGACTAATAACTAATGACTAATGACTAATGACTAATGACTAATGACTAATGACTAATAACTAATGACTAATGACTAATGACTAATGACTAATGACTAATGACTAATGACTAATGACTTCTTCCTTCTCTTAAAAATGCCGCATCAAAAACTCAGTGTTTCTGTCAAAGGCGAAGGATTTCCTATTCTTTGCTTGCACGGACATCCCGGTTCCGGCGATTGTATGTCAGTGTTTACAGAACACCTCTCAAAGCGCTTTCGGACGATCGCCCCAGACTTGCGCGGCTACGGCAACAGCCGCACCTCCAATCCCTTTGAAATGACCGACCACCTCCTCGATTTAGAAGCACTTTTAGACCGATTGGGAGTCGATCGGTGTTTGGTTGTCGGATGGTCTTTGGGAGGGATTTTAGCCCTGGAATTAGCTATGAAATATCCCCAGCGAGTCACAGGTTTGATTGTGCTGGCATCGGCTGCCAAACCGCGAGGGAGTCACCCTCCGATATCTTGGCAAGATAACCTTTACACTGGTTTAGCCGGAATCATCAATTGGGTGATTCCCGGTTGGCAGTGGAATATTGATACTTTTGGCAGGCGATCGCTCTTTCGCTACTTGATCCAGCAGCATACAGCCACGCCTTACCGCTACTTGGCACGGGCAGGTACTCCCGCCTATCTCCAGACTTCCGGGGCGGCTACAAAGGCTTTAAATACCGCTCTCAGAGCCGGATACGATCGACTGCAGCATCTCGGCGACATTCAATGTCCCTGCTTGGTGCTGGCTGCTGAGGGCGATCGACACATCACCTCCGCATCCAGTTTAGAAACAGCCCGCCACCTCCGCGATTGTCAGTGGGAGTGTTATCGGAATACAGCCCATTTGTTTCCTTGGGAAATTCCCGATCGGGTAATCGCAGACATCGATCGCTGGATTGAGAGTAACCCCCAAGCAGTTAGCTAAAGTTATGAACTTATATCATGTCCAGTCGATTACCATCACAAAAACACTGCTAACCAATTTTATCGCTGTCAATCGACATGACATCAATTCCGGTTGCACTCATACATGATGTTAACTGTTAACAGTCAACAGTCAACAGTCAACAGTCAACGCCTGAATTTACTATTCTGATGAAGAGAGGATTTGATCTGACACGATATTATGTCTATCGTTTGCGTTTGCATCCGAATTAAAAAGTGCGATCGCCGAATCGTACTGTGGTATAATTCCGATGTTACCGGAACTTAATTTACAACTGGCGCACTCAAAATTTCCCTGCTTCTACTGACTGATCAAAGCAGGTAACAACCCTCCATCACCAAACTTTCCCAAATCATCTGCAACAGTCAAATTAATAGGTTTGCAGCGTTGAATCGAAACACCAACACCTTCTGCACCTTCATTTTCTATGTCTTCTACATAACCTGCTTTTGCAGCTTCCGCCTCTCCATCGGTCAAGAAGGGGCCAAAATAGTAAATGCACCGCGGCGTTGAAGTTTTAACTTCAACCCACCAAGCCAATCCGAAAACATTGAGCAAGCTAATCAAGAATTCTTTCATCTGCTTTTTTAATTTATTTGACGGTGTTTTCACGGTGCTGCGGGCAACACCTGCGCTTTTGTTATTTACTCGGCTGTGCCACTCCTACTAAAAACTCATTTAAACCTATTTAAAGCCGATATCTAAATAGATTTGCACGTAGGGGAAAGGCCCCTTCTACTTTCGCCGGAACAACTAACGAAAGCCGATCTGCTATCCTTACTTGTTCAGGGAATGCAGCCCCAAAATGAGGGGCTGCATTCACCTATTATTTTATCGCCTTAACTGCCGATCGACTGGGAACAACAAAAGTGGGTTGTAATCAGATTTATCTGTTGTTTATTCAGCTTGAATTCTAATTCAATTCCCGACATGGTGTTTTCCCAGATGACATTGTACCGGCATTGTCCTAGTAATGTGTAAGTAGCTACAGAGACCGATCGCCCGGATTGAGCTGCTTACATCAATTACTCTGTTGTACACTTTTTTTCAACGACCTTCAAGATCCGTGTACGTGAAACTTTTTGGGCCCCCGCTGGCGGTAAATTTCGTATAAAGCCATCCCCGTTGCTACCGACACATTCAGGCTAGGAGTCTTTCCCCTTAAAGGAATTGAAACTAATCCGTCGCAGCCGCGCTGTATCAAAAGGCTCAAACCATCAGCTTCACCGCCCACAACTAAAACAGTCGGCCCGGAGAACTTGATTGTCTCTACCGAGTCACCAACCCCTGCTGCAGTGCCGTAAATCCAGAATCCAGCCTCTTTCAATTCTTCCAGCGCCCGGTTAAGATTGACAACCCTCGCCACTGGCAGGTTTTCCAATGCCCCTGCTGCGACTTTTCTCACTGCCGAGGTAATCCCGACGGCCCGCCGCTGCGGAATCACAATGCCCTGAGTTCCTAACGCTTCTGCGGTGCGAACGATCGCCCCTAAATTGTGGGGATCGTTAAGTCCTTCTGCTACCACAATCACTGGATCTTGGCAAGCGGCCTTAGCATTGGCGATCAGGTCAGTCAAATCCAAGTATTCGTAAGCTGACACTTGGGCGGCTACACCTTGATGGTTTGCCTTCCGCGTGATGTAGTCGAGGCGCAAATCATCAACTTCATCGATGATGCTGCCGTTGGCCTTGGCTTCGGTTAGCAAGCTGTGAAAGCGCGGATCGTAGCGCAGGTGCGGGACAACCCAGATCCGGTTGAGCACTTGGTTGCTTTCTAAAGCCGCTTGCACTGCATGGCGGCCGTAAATCATGTCGTCTGTGTTTGCGTCTGGTTGCACGACGGTATTTGAGGCAGTGTCCACAGGGCGAGTGTCTGTCTCTTTGTCTCTGTCTCTGAAATGATAGCCCCGGAATTCCCGCGGGCTGCTATCTCCGTCTCTGTTTTTGTCTTTGTCTCTGTCTTTGTAAAAATTGCCCCGGGAATCCTGCGGGCTGCTGTCTCTGTTTTTGTCTCTGTCTCTGTCTCGGAAATTGTTGCGGGCTGGCTGCGGGCTGCTGTCTCTGTCTCTGTCTCGGAAATTGTTGCGGGCTGGCTGCGGGCTGCTGTATCCGTCTCTGTCTCTGTCTCGGAAATTGTTGCGGGCTGGCTGCGGGCTGCTGTCTCTGTCTCGGAAATTATTGCGGGCTGGCTGCGGGCTGCTGTCTCTGTCTCGGAAATTATTGCGGGCTGGCTGCGGGCTGCTGTATCCGTCTCTCTCTCCGTCTCTGTCTCTGTCCCTGTCTCTGTAAAAATTGCCGCGGGATTCCTGCGGGCTGCTGTCTGCGTCTCTGTCTTTGAACTGTCGGCGCGCGGAGGGTTGGCCGTCGCCATCGACATTCCGTTTGAAAATTGCTCGCACGGGCATTTCTCGGGATTGGGGAGAGAAAGTCGATCGCTTTTGAGGCGCTTCTACTCCGCGAGTGTCGGGAGAGGGCTTGCGTTCAAAGCGGGGAGAGGAGGATTGCGAGTCTTGACGGCGGCCTTCGCTTCTGAATGGCTTGCTGTCGGAATTCGATCGCGAGGAGTTTGGTTTGGTAAATTTTCTCATGGGTTTATGATTGCAGTTAGAGCGATTTGAGATTTGAGATTTTGGCTTGAGAAACCAATCTTAGGAATTTGGGATTTGAGATTGGCAGGTTTGGGATCAAAGATTTTTCTGGTGAAAGTTGCTAGTTGATAAGTTTGATCTGCATACATAAATTTCGATCGATCTGTTAAGCGCAGATTGCAAGCGGATACACACAGAGGGACGCAGATAATTCATTGGAGTCTGGGATGCACAGTGCAACTGAAGTCTAATCACTCCATCGGTAGCGACAGTTTTTAGGTGGTAGTCACAAAACGCAAGTCCTAAGCCGATTCGTGACCTCAGACACCCGGTTTCTTCCGATATTTATTGTCAAGCGCCACTAAATTTTCTCGACAACCGGGTTTCTAGCCCCCGCTCGATCGTAATCCCTGAAACTGTCGCTACGTATCGATCGCCGGTCGATCCTGTTTGCGCCATCGATTTTTGGGCTTTTTTAGGTAGGTTTGCGGTGGAATTAATGATTAATCCGCTGTCCTTCGCAACTATTAACTGCTAGATACTTTCAGTTTCTAGCTCTAAAAGTCCCAAAATTTCCGTCAATCTTTCGGAATCGGTGAGGTACAAATATCCGACCAAAGTTTCTAAGCTGCTGGCTTGTTGGTAAATCTCTGGATCGGCTCGCTTGGAACGGCCGGATACGGCATTGCGCCCGCGCTTGACAATTGCTAATTCTGTACTGTTCAAATAAGGAGAGATCGATCGCAAGTGACGCGCTTGAGTTTCGGCTCGTACTTGTCCCACCACCAATTCGTGATAAGCTTGCAATCTTTTCGGCGGTACTAAGTACGAGCTCCTAATGTAGAGTTCGTATACTGCATCTCCCAAATATGCCCAGGCGGAGGGCGATATCCTTTCTATTTCTGCTGGTGTCGCCCTCTCCGCATACTGTCGATTTAAACTGATATCAGTCAGGCTCAATTTGAGTCCATCATCTGCGGTAGGCGACATACTTTTTTAAATAAAACTTCCGCACAGCTTGGTTGTTCTAGTCCTTTGACATTTTTGTCTTCGATCGCGCTAGGCAATTATAGCTTTCACAGGATTGCGAGCATCTCGATCGCGAAAAAGCTCTCTAATTTGCCGATCGCGATCGCACCGACTCAAAAACACTTTTTACACTTATCGCAACGCTCCCCTTCTTATACCATTTTTCTGTCTGTTTGCCACACATATTTTGCTGTTCCTCCACCGGATCTCAAAGTATCAGGGGAATTTGCAGCTTGCGCGTGTCGCAGCTTCTCGGAAAATTAGTATTTTTTTGCCCGTAAAACTATAAAAATTTGCTATCCAGCGTTGAGAACCGGATAGCTAATTAAATCCACCTTTGCATCAAGTATCCTTGACGTTTTTTACCGCATCATCAACCGTTGGCTGCAAAGACAAAAATTTCTCTAAGCGAACCAGTTTAACAGTCTGAGTTACACGGGGATTTGAGACAATTTGCAATGTTCCTTCCAAGGTTTGGGCTTTCTTGACAAGTTGTACAAGTGCGCCCAAGCCGGAACTGTCCACAAAGTCTATTTTAGACAAGTCCAAAATTACGTGTTTTGGGCCATCGTCTATACATTTGCTTATTACCTTCCGAAAAGTGGCCTCAGAAAAAGCGTCGAGCAGGCCAGTCAGGCGAAATAACTGATAGTTATTCTTGACTTCGCGAGTGCCTCTGAGGCTAACGGTCAGGGTCAATGGCTCAGAAATGACACCCTCCTAGCTAAATATGACTAAAAGTCGAGGCTTCATTATAGGAGTTTTTTGGTTTTTTGTCTACAGTTTTTTGGTGGTCAGCGATCGGTCAGGAGTCGTTAGTCATTAGTCAGAGGCTCTCTACACCAAGAGCCTTTGAGAGACGAGCAATTGCAAAAATAGCTATGACGGGCGAGGAGGATCGTCCCACAAAAATGATTTTTTCTTGTGGGGAGTAGGGTTCGCCGTCCCGCCTGCTGGAAAATTCGCTCAAAACAACTGAGGCAATTCCAGCCCGATGACTGCGGACTGATGACCAATAACCGAAAGCCAGGGGGGACAGCACTAATGACTAATGACTAATGACTAATGACTAATGACTAATGACTAATGACTAATGACTAATGACTAATGACTAATGACTAATGACTCCCCAAAGATGGCTAAGCTGTGATTTTCTGATGGTCTCGCATGGACTGCACGAATCGATCGAACAAATAGTCAGCGTCGTGCGGGCCCGGACTGGCTTCCGGGTGGTACTGGACTGAGAACATCGGCAAGGTTTTGTGCTTCAATCCGGCTACGGTGCGATCGTTCAAATTGAGATGAGTAATTTCTACTTCCGGGACTAGGGAATCCGGGTCGATCGCAAAACCGTGATTTTGGCTAGTAATTTCTACTTGCTGGGTTAAACCCGCAGGATGATTCAAGCCCCGGTGGCCGAACTTGAGTTTAAAAGTTTCCGCACCCAAGGAAATCCCCAGTACCTGGTGTCCCATGCAAATGCCGAACACGGGTTTGTCTGACTTCAACAAAGCTCTAGCCGTCGCGATTCCTTCAGTTACCGCCGAGGGATCTCCCGGGCCGTTGGACAGAAAAATGCCGTCCGGGTTGTATTTGAGAATTTCCTCCGCCGACGTGTCAGCGGGTACAACAATTACCCGACAGCCGTAACTCGCCAAACGCCGCAGAATATTGCGCTTGATCCCAAAATCGATCGCCACCACCGTCCACATTTCGCCGCTGGCCGGTTGGACTGTCGGACTGAACTCCCACACCGAGTCCGTGGCTTCCGACCACTCGTAAACCTTGCGGGTGGTCACTTCCCGAACCAGATTCAGCCCGGCCATACTGGGAGCGTTTTGGACTTGCTCCAACAGCTCTGCCTGGTCGAGAATCACTGTCGAGATGCCGCCGTTAATCGCTCCCACAGTGCGAATTTTGCGGGTGAGGGCGCGGGTGTCGATGCCGTAAAGGCCGGGGATATTGTGCTGTTTTAGGTAGTCTTGCAGGGATTGCGAGCAGCGCCAGTTGCTGGGGCGGCTGCATAGGTTACGGGCGATCGCACCTCGAATTTGCGGCCGCGAGGATTCTTCGTCTTCGAGATTTACCCCGGTATTACCCAATTCTGGATAAGTAAAAGTGACAATTTGACCGCAATAGCTAGGATCGGTCAAGACTTCTTGGTAGCCTGTCATTCCCGTATTGAAAACTACCTCGCCGACGACGGTGGCGTCAGCGCCAAACGACCAGCCGCGGTAAGCAGTACCGTCAGCCAGGACTAGGAGAGCGGGTTTTGCTGTTGAAAGTGACATGGCATCCTTAATTACTTTACGTTTAGTTTCATTTCATTTTTATCCCGACTGGGGGCTTTTGGCCGATCGACCAAATAGACCTCTCCCACAATGATTGTGGAACAGGCATCCTGCACGTTCAAAACAGTCTTTTTGGCAGATGTCTCATAAAAATCTCATTTTATTTTCATACAGTAATTTCCTGCTGTATTTTTTTTTACGGTTTATAGCTCAATCTCGTAAAAATTTATATTACGTGCTTTGGTACTTTTGACTTAGGAACCTTCCAGTCTCAATTACTGAAACAAATTGTTTGTCATTTGTCAAGCATTTTGTGACATACCGCCCTCATCAGACAAAAATACAAGCTGAAATCCCCAAACTGTCAGCGCTAAATCTATACTCAAAGGTGGTTGTCGTTGTTACGATCGACAAACAAGCGTTTAAACAAACTATGGTCAGCAAATCTCCCTTGCCTTTACTCTCCAACTCAAAAAAGCCTCTGCTGAGCGAAAAACTCCGCAAACCTTTACTGCTTTTAACAGCAGTTATTTCTCTGAGCAGTTCAATTTTACTTGACACTGCAGTCAACTCGTCGCCAGCGACTGCTCAAGAGAGCGAGGGATGCTTCATGCGTAACGACCGCGGCCAAACAATTAGCTTGAGCCGCTCTGTCTGCGGTTTTATGCCCCAAGAATTGGCTCCTGCAGGTTCGTCTGATACTAAGGCTAATACTAAATCGGGAGTATTTCTGGTCAAAATTAAACGCCGAGAAGCTAATATCCCAGTGATAGAAGTCACGTTTAACGGCACGCAAAAGTTTGAAATGATGGTGGATTCTGGAGCAAGCCGCACAGTAATTACGCCAGCAATGGCTACTGCTTTGAAGATAGTTCCTCAAGGAAGCGTGCAAGCCAAAACTCCCAACGGAGTGGCTACTTTTCCTCTGGGCAATCTTACTTCGATCGAAGCTGGCGGTTTGGCGATTACAAATGTAGTTGTACCGATATCGCCCGCACTAGACATCGGGCTGCTGGGTCACGATTTTTTTGGTAATAAAGATGTGACTATTAAGCAAGATGTGATTGAATTTCGATCGCGCTCTTAAAGTGGAGTCATTAGTCATTAGTCATTAGTCATTGGTCATTGGTCATTGGTCATTAGTCATTGGTCATTAGTCCGAGCGTGCGAATACCTTAAGAGTTCGCTGGGTTTTGCAAACAGTTGATCCCTGCGTAATGGTTCGAGTTTGCTCGATCGCCAGAAGCGAGAGACGATCGCAAATTGTGCATCTCATTCTTCCCTCCTCTGGCCTCTAACCTCTTTTTTCAACATCTGTTAAATCAGCCAATTGCATCAGATGCCGAACTTCTTCCTTCACCGCAAAAACTCAATTAACTGCTGCAATTTCAACCAAGATTCGCCGCTCGATAAAATCTCCTTAGCCAAATCAACTCCTGCAGCGTGGGAACCCATAGGAATTGCACCCCCCACTTGAAAAGCTAAAGACGCATTCAAAGCTACAACATCCATTTGCGCTGCTGTACCTTTGCCTTGCAAAACATTCCGCAAAATCTCGGCGTTTTCCTCAACATTTCCACCTTTCAAGGAGCCGATCGCACTTGGTGTCAATCCTACCTGTTCCGGGTTTAAAGTAGTAAGTTCCACCTTGCCGCCCGACAAAATCGCCAAATCAGTCACATCACCCAAACCCGCCTCATCCAACTTTTCTCGGCCGTGCACCACTATCGCCAACTCAGTCCCCAACTCGCCCAAAGCTTGCGCCACAGTTGATACCATCCTGGGATCGAACACCCCGATTACCTGCCCATCCGGGCGCAGAGGATTGACGAGAGGCCCTAAAAGGTTAAAAACAGTCCGCACCTTCAAAGTGCGCCGGAGCGATGCTACAGCCTTGAGTGCTGGATGCCACCCTGGCGCAAATAAAAAAGTGATCCCTACCGAGTCTAAAGCAGCTTTTACCTTCTCCATATCGGCGTTGAGGTTGACTCCGAGTGCTTCTAGCACGTCAGCAGAACCGACTTTGCTCGATGCCGATCGATTTCCGTGTTTGGCGACTCGCACTAGGCCTGCGGCGGCAACAAAAGCTACAGCCGTGGAAATGTTAAATGTGGAAGCGCCATCACCGCCGGTGCCGCAAGTATCAATTAATTTAAGATTTGAACTCCGAGATTGGCGATCGAAAACACTTTCTGACTCGCCTGCGAGGGACTCAAACTGCAATACCTGAGCCATTCCCGCCAATTCTTGAGCAGAAATGCCTTTAGCTTGGAGAGCTGCTAAAATCGCGCCGGAAAGTGCCGGGGGTATAGCTTCTGCTAGCCATCCCTGCATTAAGTCGGTGGCTTGGGCGCGCGAGAGAGATTGTCTGTCTAACAGTTGTTGTAGCAGGGCTGGCCACAGAGGAGAATCCGCTGTCAAAGTTGAAGCTGTGGCTATATCTAGTGTTGCGAGTACGGGAGAATCTGTCATTTATCGTGTTAGTCAAATTTAGCCCGATCGAGCTTAGCGGCCAAACCGAGAATCGATCGGCATTTTACCAGACTTACACCATGTTCAATTTTTGCGCGGGAGATTTTAGAATTGGCAATGACTTACTGCACAATGGTTTAGAGCGTCCTTAAAATTACATCTTGTTTGGGAAACTGCCCAAATCTCACGCTATTTTGCACCCAGGGATCGGATTTTGGCCCCTGATATTAGCAGCGTTACATCATTTGTCCGCCCGCAGCAGCCGAATATGAAGTTTTTGATACAACAATTGCCCTCTTGTTATGGCAACTTTAAAGGGAAACGCGCGATCGTGCAACTACCAGCAGTCCGCTGTATTATATCTCACTAAAAATAATTAACAGTAACCGAGAGCACCAACGGATACAAGTTTCCGACAAAAGTTGTGGATACCCCAAAATTTTAGGTCAGAGCGACAGTCACAGATTCACTGCGCCGCAAGTCAATGATTCGATCCAAAATCTTCAATCTCCCAATCGACAGCACAGCACCCACAGCCGTTCAGTTGATACCCGCAGGTTAGTCACAGGAGAGAGAGTCGATCGAACTTTGACCCAAACCTTAAAAATAAACTCTTGCGGTTGTAGAAGTAGCTGCCTCTGATTATAGTAAAACAGCATCGCCACTAACTTATTTCAGGGTACTTAACTGCTAATATATTCAGACAGATTTCAAGGAGCAGGTTGGTAATCGAGGAACTCGCCCGTCTGAAGGCCAGCCAAATCTTAAAAAAAGACAAACCCAGTCAACTAAACTTGCCTCAATAACATCTAACATCTAACATCTAACAGCCCTGCAGGAGAAATGAATCAACATACTTGTATAATTGCAGCCCCGGACACAAACCAATCGCCAAGCTGTGTGGGCGATCGCTTTTTTTTTTCCATCGGACGGCACAGTATTCTCCTGCCTAGTTAACGGTTCATACTTAACAGGAATATCCTAAAAAAAATCAACTCAAATATGAGAGCAGGGGATTCAATAGTGGCAAATCAACAATTACAAAATAAAGCAATAGAATGCCTGAATGTCCAGGAGGCGCTGCAGCAAATGGAAGCAAAATATTACAGTATGTTTGAAAATGCTGTTTCCGGCATTTTCCAGACCACACCCGAAGGGCGTTACCTCAGCGCTAATCCCGCTTTGGCTCGGATTTACGGGTACAATTCCCCAGCAGAATTGATGGGGAACCTGACCGATATCAGCGATCAGCTTTACGTCAATCCCGATCGCCGCAGCGAGTTTGTTTCGGCTTTACAAGCGCGCGGCATCGTATCGGATTTTGAATCGCAGATTTATCGCCGAGATGGCGCAGTAATTTGGATTTCGGAAAATGCGCGAGCAGTCCGCGATTCCGACGGCAAATTGCTTTATTACGAAGGGTTTGTCGAAGATGTTACTCAGCGCAAAAATGCAGAAACTGCACTGCGAGAGAGTGAAGAACGCCTGCGAATGGTAATAGAAGGCGTTAAAGATTATGCTATATTCATGTTAGATACTAAGGGATATGTAGCTAGCTGGAATTCCGGCGCTAAAAGAATTTTGGGGTATGAAGCCAGCGAAATAGTAGGCAAAAACTCGGAGTGCTTTTATACGCCTGAAGATATTAAAATTGGCAAACAGCAAGAAAAATTAGCCACAGCTACCGCAGCAGGTAGATATGAAAGTGAAAGCTGGCGGTTCCGCAAAGATGGCTCTCGATTTTGGGCGAAGATTATTGTGACTCCTTTGCGGGATGAAAGCGGAGAGTTGCAAGGCTTTTCTCAAATCATGCAGGACATTACCGAGCAAAAGCGGACTGCAGAAGAAAAAATGCAGTTGATTGCTTCTTTGCAAGAATCGGAAAGGAAGTTTCGCACTCTCTACGAATCGACAACTGATGCGGTAATGCTGTTAGACGAACAGGGATTTTTGGATTGCAATCCAGCAACTTTAAAGTTGTTTGGCTGCAGCACAGAATCGGAGTTTTGCGGCAAGCATCCTTCGGCATTTAGCCCACCTTTACAACCGAGTGGAGAAGATTCTATGAGTCTGTCTCAAGAGCAAATTAATACGGCAATCACCACAGGAAGTTGCCGTTTTGACTGGCTGCACCGACGTTTGGACGGTTCCGAGTTTCCGGCGGAAGTGCTGCTAACTTCTATGGATATCGGCGGCAAAATTGGGCTGCAAGCTGTGGTGCGCGATATCACTTATCGGGTGCAAGCCCAGGAAAATTTGCAGCGGGCTAACGAGGTTTTGGAATGCCGGGTTAAAGAGCGGACAAGTCAGTTAGAAGCAGCTATTAAACAGTTGCGTTTGTCGGAGGAAAAATTTTCTAAAGCTTTTCGATCTAGTCCAGATCCGATGACTATTACTACTTTCTCAGGCAATTTTATTGAAGTTAATGATAGCTTTTTAGCGATGACAGGCTACAGTTTAGCAGAAACTATTTACCATACAGTAGATGATTTAAATATTTGGGTGAAGCCAGAAGAACGAGTTAATTTTAGGAAAATATTGCAAGAAAAATATATTGTTCGCAACCAGGAATGCGAATTTCGGGTGAAGTCGGGATCGGTGGTGGTGTGTTTGCTCTCAGCAGAGTTGATTGATTTGGAGGGCGAACTTTGTATGCTGGGGGTGATGACGGATATTACCGATCGCAAACGTGCAGAAGAAGCCCTGCGGGAAAGCCAGCGGGCACTGGCGACGCTGATGAGCAATTTGCCCGGGATGGCCTATCGTTTTCGCAATGATGCCGATCGCAGTATGGAGTTTGTCAGCGAAGGTTGCTATCAATTATCCGGCTATTCTCCTGAAGAATTTATCGGCACCATGCAAATTTCTGTATCGGAATTAACACACCCGGACGATCGCGATATTTTGTGGAATGCCATTCAAATAGCCTTGGCAGAAAATCGCCCCTATCAGCTAAATTATCGAATAACTTGTAAAAACGGCGAATTAAAATGGGTTTGGGAGCAAGGTTTGGGAGTGTATTCCGACTCTGGAGAATTGATAGCTTTAGAAGGGTTAATTACTGATATTTCCGAGCAGAAACGCAGTGAAGAAGCTTTGCTGCAGTCGCAAACAGAGTTAACTCAACAAAAACTTCAGCTAGAACATACTTTGCACGAATTGCAGCAAACTCAAGCGGTATTGATTCACACCGAAAAAATGTCTACACTCGGTCAAATGGTAGCAGGTGTCGCTCACGAAATCAACAATCCCGTTAGCAGCGTCTGCGGCAATCTCGTCCACGTCGGCCACTACACCGAAGATTTGCTAAATTTGATCGATATGTACCAGCAGCACTGCCCGCAGCCGCCCGCACCAATTCAAAATAAAATTGAGGAAATCGAGCTAGAGTTTCTGTTAGAAGATTTGCCAAAAGCGATGTCCTCGATGCAGATTGGGGCCGATCGCATTCGGGAAATCGTGCGCTCTCTCAGAAATTTCTCTCGCAAAGACGATTCTCAAATGAGCAAAGTCAACCTGCACGAAGGCATTGAAGGAACACTGCTAATCCTGCAAAGCCGGTTGAGGGCGCGCGGCAACTATCCCGAAATTGCAGTAATTAAGGACTATGGAAATTTGCCTTTGGTTGAGTGCTATTCGGGTAAAATAAATCAGGTATTTATGAATTTGATCGGAAATGCGATCGATGCGATCGAGGAATACAACGCAGGGCGTTCAGTAGAGGAAGCCCAAGCTAACCGCAGCAAAATTAAAATTAGGACAGAAGTCCAAAACTCCAACGCTGTAATTCGGATTTCTGACAACGGCCCAGGGATGCCGGAAGAAGTTTGCCAGCAGTTATTCGAGGCCTTTTTTACCACCAAACCCGCCGATAAAGGCACTGGTTTGGGCCTGTCAATTTCCTATAAAGTTGTCCGAGAACACGGAGGCACGCTGAGTTGCGTGTCTGCACTCGGTCAAGGAGCCGAATTTATCATAGAAATGCCGATCGAGCAAAATAGTTATTAGTTATTAGTTATTGGTTATTGGTTATTGGTTATTGGTTATTGATACCAAATCCGGGTTTTGGATATCCTTTATGAACCAGTCGGTGCAGGCCGACTTTGTTTGACAAGGCGCGGTTTCAACCGCCGAATCATAAACGGGGTATGTTACTAACAACTAACAACTAACAACTAACAACTAACAACTAACAACTAACAACTAACAACTAACAACTAACTAAGACACCTATCCCAATAAATTTGAGCCACCTTATCCCCCGGATTTTGTCGCCAACAATCCGCAAAAAGTTCCCCAGCTTCCCTAAAATTATTCATATTGTATAAAAACAAAGCCTCAGCAAACAACCGCAAATTAGCCAACTTTCCCGCCTTAACTTCCGGCAAATCCGCCTCAAAAACTTCATAAACAGTCACCCATTCAGACTTCCCCTTAACCTGAACCTTATCAATTACCCGAATTGCATAATCAGCAGGATTTGTCAAGCGATCGAAAGTCTGTTGAGTAATTAACAGCGACACCCCATAATTCTTCGTCAAGCTTTCAATTCTAGAAGCCAAATTAACCGCATCACCAATAACAGTACCGTCCATCCGGCTGTTTCCGCCAACAGTACCCAACATCAAAGAACCAGTATTAATTCCCACCCCAATCTTAATCGCCACATCGTCCGCAGCAGCGCGCTGTCGATTGTATTCAGCAAGACTGTGCAGCATCGCAATTCCCGCTTTCACAGCATCATCCGCACCCTCACTAAACAAAGCCATAATTGCATCGCCAATATATTTATCAATAAACCCCTGATTTTCTAGAATCAGCGGTCCCATATAACTCAAATATGAATTGATAAATTTGAAATTTTCTTCTGGTGTCATCTGTTCCGAAAGAGTCGTGAAATCGCGAATGTCAGAAAACAGCACCGACATTTCCAACTCCACCGCATCTCCCAATTTAACATCAACAATACTGTCACATCCCAAAAAAGATAACAACTGATTGGGTACAAAACGACTTGTCGCCTCAACGATATCTAATTCTGCCTCCAGTGAAAGTTGCAAACTGCTATTGACCTCAAAAAGCTCCTCCATGAACTTTTTGCGCTCAGCCTCAGCTTCTTTGCGTTCTGTGATATCTAAAAGAGTGTTGATAGCATATACAATTTTGTTCTGCTGCTCGTAAATCGGGGAAGCATGAATTTCTAGGGGAATAATCTTATTTCCGTGCCGGACTTCTAAATCGTCAGCCATCGAAGTTTCGCCCCTCAATGCCCGAATGACGGGCAAGTTTTCCACAGGGCAAGGTTCAAGACTTCCTGCTGGATAAACTTGATAAACCTCTGACAGTTTTTCGGCTGGGAGTTCAGACACGACTCCTTTGTTAAATATCTCTTTTGCTTTTTTATTGATATAGTAAACTTGGCCATCAGCATTCAGCACTCCTACGCCGATCGGTATTGCTTCCAAAAACTGCATCAAACGATTTTCGTTCTCGTGGAGTGTCGCAATCAGTAGCGATTGCTCGCGGTTTAAATCAGCCAATTCCTGATTCATTTGCTGAAGCTGCGCGTTTTGTGATGCCAGAAGTTGATTTTGCCGATAACTATTTACTGCTTCTTTTACCGTCAAACTCAAGTCTTCTTGTTGCCAGGGTTTGGCTAGATAACGATATAAATTTGCATTTTTGATGGCATTGCCCACCGCCTCAATATCTGCTTGCCCTGTCAGCATAATTTTGATAGTTTGGGGCGAAAGTAGGTGGACTTGTCTTAATAGTTCATCTCCCTTCATCTCAGGCATGATGTGATCGGAAATAATTAACGGTACTTCATACCCATCTAACAATAATTCTTCAAGCAACTCTAATGCTTCCTCCCCACCCTCGGCAATTTCGACCAGATAAGCATTGCCGACAGTTTCTTGGAGTTCTACTTTGAGGCTCTTGAGTACAGTGTTGTCATCATCTACACAGATTATTACCTGTTGTTTCATAACTTCAACAAACCAGATTTTATAGTTTCCAGTAAATCGGCTTCCGACCAAGGTTTAGATAAGCAGCGATGGAGATTAGCCTGCTTTTTTACTCTGTCAACTGCTACTTCGTCAGCTTGACCGGTCAGCATAATTGTAATAATATGGGGGTATTGTTTGTGAATGCGTATCAGTAACTCATCTCCCTTGATACCAGGCATCAACCAATCAGAAATAATCACAATAACGCTAGTTTCTTCGTCATATAGTTCGCCGATAACCTCTAACGCCTCTTCAGCATCTTCGGCTCCTTCATAGGTGTAGGTATCCCCAAATTCTGCTGCTAGCTGTGTACTGAGACTATCTAACACCATTCTCTCATCGTCAACGCATAAAATAACTGGTTTAGACATTTATTTTTTCTACTTCGTAAGTTTTTATTAGTAGGAAAAGTAGTAAAGTGTATTAGTATGCCCGATCACATTTTAAGATGCTACTTGGCGATCGCGCTGGCGACCGTTACCTTGGTTTTTTACCAAAATACTTGCTGACAATCCTCTTGGCAGAGTTCAAAACCCCGTTTCTTGGTTTAAGTGCGATCGCCAATTAAATGCCACGAAACAACAGATCTCCAAGTTCTCTCCCCTCCCCAGTCACCGAAACCAAGAAATCTAAATGCGTAGCAGCTTAGCCGAGCATAACGCACCGTACAGCGATTTTACCTCGATTCCCGGTAGAATCCGAGTTATTGTTCTCAAAACGCTTTAACTTTTGCCATCCTCCCAATGGGGTAGATTGCAGATGGGATGGAACTAAATAAAACCCCACCTACTTACTGCGTTATATCGTTTGCCACATACTTTACCTCCTTATACAGCGGTTCTCAAGCGTCGTGAGGTATGCCCGGTTTGGCCGGTTTGGCCGGTTTGGCCGGTTTGGCCAGCGGCACCTAATCTTTCGCTTGAAAGGCTATACACCACTTATTGGTAGAAAAACATTAAATGTAGTTTGACCGGGAATCGATTCCACTTCAATCTTTCCCTGATGTTTTTCAACAATCTTCTTGACAATATCTAGTCCCAAACCGCTGCCTTCTCCCGGAGGCTTAGTAGTAAAAAATGGGTCAAATATTTTCTCTTTTATCTCCTCTGGTATGCCCTTACCGCTGTCACTAACACTAATCTTAGCCTGCTCGTCTTGTGTTGTCACATCAATAGTTAGCGTCCCCCGATAATCCATTGCTTGCAAAGCATTGTGCACCAGATTTGTCCACACTTGATTCAGTTCGTCGGGATAGCACAGTATCGGCGGAATTTCGGCATATTTTCTAACCACCTCAATACCTTGTTTTAATTGATTTTGATAGAGAGTTAAGATAGTTTCTATCCCTTCTGCAATGCTGGCGCTTGTCTTGGTACCAGACTGTTCGTAGCGGGCATAGGTTTTCAAAGCAAAAACAACTTTTGATGCTCTATCTGTGGCTGTGTTAATAATGGCAATACCTCTTTTTAATTCTGACAGTTTGTATGCAGCTTCTACAAGATGCAAACTGTCCGGTCTTTGCAGCAGTGGTAGAAAAGTTTCGATTCGCTCGTAGACCCCCATCATGACTAATCTATCGGCCACAGTATCGGCACTCTCAATCTCTAATATTTCGAGTTGGCTTCTTAAAGCTCTCTTTAATTTGCGTTCTTCTTTGGTTGATAAGTTTGTAGATTGTTGGAGAGAATACTGAAGTAATTCTAAAAAATTCTGTCCAGCTTCTGGGGAGAGAGATTGAAAAACTGCGGGCAATTGTTCGAGAGCTCGATCCAAGAACTTAGAAACATTGCCCGCACTGGAACGAATTGCACCTAGGGGTGTATTAACTTCGTGGGCAACTCCGGCTACAAGTTGTCCTAAAGCTGCCATTTTTTCTGATTGAATCAATCCTTCTTGGGTGGCTTTGAGTTGTTGGAGAGTATCGCTGAGTTCCTGATTTTTTTGGTGCAGAGCTAATTCTGCCTGTTTGCGATCGCCAATTTCTCGGCACACCGCGTGCAGAATTTCTTTTCCATCTAAAGGAATTACTGTCAGCAATACTTCTACCCAAAAATCTTCTCCATCAGTGCGGCGGTGCATCCATTCAAAGCGGTGATTTCCTCGATCGAAAGCCAGGGCTGTCATGGCTTCAGCTTTTTCAAAAGAGTTTCTACCGTCAGGTTGAAACTCGGGGGAAATTTGAGCCGGATGCAGAGAAAGAACCTGTTGTTTGTTCGTGCAACGCATCATTTTGACTGTGGCGGGGTTGCAGTCAATAAAAGTGTTGCCATCTAACAGCAAAATAGCATCGGCAGATTGTTCGTAAAGTTGTCGAAAGCGAGCTTCTGACTGCTGGAGTTCTTGGGTGCGCTCTGCTACTTTTGCTTCTAAGTTGGCATAGAGTTGGGCATTTTCTATGGAAATTGCCGCTTGCGAGGACAAGATTTTTAAGACGGCTAATCTGTCGGGAGTAAATGCACCCGTTGTCAGGTTATTTTCTAGGTACAGAATTGCGATCGGCTTTCCTTGATGTTGAATCGGCAGACACAAAACCGACTTTGGTTGATGCTGGATGATATAATAGTCAGCAGCAAATATAGCCTCAGTAGTCGCATCGTTTATTACGCAGGTTTCTTGGGTGCGCCAGACATAGTTAATAATTGCGATCGGAATTTCGTTAGAGTCAAGAACGTGAGTTGATTTTAGGTTGCAAAATTTACCACTAACACATTGAGCAGCGACGAAAAATGAATCTCCTTCTATCAAAATCATAGAGCCCTTTTCGGCTCCCGCATTCTCCATCATCACTTGCATCAAAGTGGAGAGCAACTTATCGAGGTTGATTTCTCCTGACAGTGATTGAGATGCTTTGATTACTGTTGCCAAATCCAGAATTTCGGAAACACCTGAACTGCTATTTGTAACAACAGTTCCAGTCATCATTGGGGAAATTGTATCACTTGTGTTGAAGCTGATTTTTTGACTGAGAATCTTAGCAAGTAATTGGGGATAGCGTTTTTCTAAATCGTCAATTTTTGCCTTAGCTCCCCACCGCGCGTAAGCGTAATAGGCTTCTGTTAGGTATAGTTGGGCGATTTTGTCTTTTCCCCAGCCGAGATAGAATTTGGCAGCGAGTTCGTGGGCTAGGGCTTCTTCGTTGAGATAACCGTTTTCTTTGGCGATGGAAATGGCGCGATCGTACATTTCCATCGCCTCTAATTTTTTCGCTAAAACTCGATGTCTTTCTGCTTCTACTAGATAAAATTTATGTAGATAATTCATGGGGGCATGATGTACCCATATTTTCATTTTCTCCTGATTGGTCATTACAGTTTTGAGGATTTGTTGTTGTTCAAAAATCTCTACATCGGGATACACAGCCAACTTAGAAAGAGAATTGTAGGTATAAAAAATAGGTACTAATATCGAAGCTACTCCTGCATCTAAATACTCTTCGGCTCCAGCAGAATACTCAATTGCTTGTTGGTAGTCATCAAAAAGATAACAAAGGATTAACTTATTTAAATAGAAGTAGTAACACGCTATTCTGTAATTATTTGCAATGTAAACCGGCAACATTTGAGATTCATCACAAGCTGAACCGATTAAAAGGCAAGGATTTTCTGTCTTTCCCAGCAAGTTTAATACAGCTTGATGGTGAATTTGATGTAATTGAAGAATGCTATCCTGATTGATCTTTGCCAAGGCATCACTGTAGGTTTCAAGCTCTAGTTCCACGCTTGATAGCTCGGCAGAACCGCTAAAGTACAAAAGGTAACAGTACCTTTGTGCGGAATAGCCAGCGTGTTCTAAATCCCCGGTTTCTAAACCACTAAAGTAAGCAGATAACAGAGGCTTTAATGTTGTTTTGATATGATGTTTCCAATGCTTTGTAAAGTAATTTACTACAAAGAGCGTCATAGCTCTAAAAGGCTTAGCATCGAGTTTTTCGAGCAAATTTAGTGCCAGTTCTCCAAATTGATAGCCCGTTTCTAACTCTCCCATAACTCCGCACAGAATGAGCGCATAATTTGCATAGGCATGAGTATGAGTTGGTGCATTACCATATTCAATGGCTAACTGAATCTGTTTAAAAGTAATCAGTGGCAACAAAACTGGAGTCACCATGTAGGCAGCAGGACAGAGTTGTAACAGCATCTGAGTTGCTGCCAGTTTTTGGGGGTCACTCATGTCGGGTAAATCAATTAAGTCCTGAATAGATTTTCCTTGTAAAGCCAATTGCGTCTCTGCAAAAGCCCGGGGAATTTCTGTCGGTTCCGGATCTTTAGGTAGATATATCCCCAAGAGTTCGAGAATGTCTAACCCAAAATTTAAAGATTGTTTGATTTGGTTCTGCGCTTTCAAAGCTTGAATTTGAATTTGATAAATTTTAATTTTATCTAAGAGCGTCTTTGAATTTTGGATAACTATTTCTGCTAATTGCTCCATTTGCTCAAAATCACCGTTCAAATACATCGCCTCGGCGGCTTGTTCATATAGTTGCAAAGTCAGCTTGTAATGGGTCTGCCAACACTCAATATCTAGGAGTTCTATACCAATATTTAAATACTTTTTAGCAGCCTCGTAAGCCGTGGAAGTTTTAGCTTTATGTCCGGCTCTTAAATTTAATTGAGCGAGTTCGTCCCGTTCTGTTTGATGGGTAATTAACTCCATCCCAATATTCAACTGGTTGACAATATCAAAAATCTTCTCTTCTTTTTCTGCTTCTGTAGGAGCGGTGCCGCCGTGCCCGCCCTTCCTCAACAGCAGTTGTCCAATTTCGAGGTGGGTGGACTGTTTTTGGGATTCGGGAATCAGAAGATATGCTGCTTGCTGCACTCGGTCATGTAAAAACTTGTAGGGAACCGATAACTCCGACGCTGGTGCAACTTTAACAGATTCCGAGTCCTGAAAAAACTTGTAAACTTCAGTAA
Organism: Tychonema sp. LEGE 06208; assembly: GCF_015207505.1. GTDB lineage: Bacteria > Cyanobacteriota > Cyanobacteriia > Cyanobacteriales > Microcoleaceae > Microcoleus. The sequence continues at coordinate 7,511 of NZ_JADEWT010000018.1, read as the reverse complement.
TCGGTATAACTAACCCTTCTTGCAAAGCTTTCCACAAATCAGCCGCTGTCTCACTCTGAGATTTTTCGTGAACAATTGCTAGAGTTGCTAAGTCAAACTCGTTGCCAATACAAGCTGCAAGTTTCAGAACATTCTGGGTATTTATCGGCAACTTTTGCAACTGAATAGCCATAAACTCGACCACATCATTGGTAAAAGCTAGGGTCTTAACTTGAGCAATATCGCATTGCCACCCCCCCATTCCCCCCCCTTGGTAAGGGGAGGGAATGAGGCTAAAATCAAAGGATATTAACCCATCTGCGTACAGAGATTTGAGAAATTGAGTAGCAAAGAAAGGATTGCCTTGAGTTTTGGTGAAAACCAGTTCTGTCAGAGGAATTGCCCTTTCTAGTGGACAAATCAGGGTATCAGCAATCAGGCGATTCAGGGAAGGTTGGTCTAAGGGTGCTAACGTAATTTGGTTGAGTGTTGCCGAGTCTTTGCGAATCTCATCCAATGTCAGCATCAGTGGATGGGCGGGAAACACTTCGTTATCGCGATACGCTCCCATTAACAACAGATAGCGGGTATCTATTTCACTCATCAACAATTGCATTAGCTTCAATGAAGCGGAGTCGGCCCACTGCAAATCATCTACGAAAATCACTAAAGGATGTTCTTTTGTTGCAAACAGTCGGATGAATTTTTGAAATAATAGATTGAAGCGATTTTGAGCGGCAGTTCCTTCTAGTTCTGGCACTTTTGGCTGCTTGCCAATTAGTCGTTCTAATTCTGGGATAACATCAATAATGACTTGACTATTTTCGCCCAAAGCCTCTAAAATTTTGACTTGCCATTTATGCACCTCAGTAGCACTTTCGGTGAGTAATTGCTGCATCAGATTCTGGAATGCCTGCACCCACGACGAGAAGGGAATATCGCGCTTAAATTGGTCAAATTTTCCTTTGATGAAGTAACCCCGTTGGCGGACAATGGGTTTGTGAACTTCGTTAACCACGGCGGTTTTGCCAATCCCGGAAAAGCCCGCCACCAGCATGATTTCGGAAGTACCTTCGCTGATGCGATCGAATGCCTCTAATAGCGTCTTAAGTTCGTTTTCTCTACCGTAAAGTTTTTCGGGAATGGTGAAGCGATCGCAAATATCCCTATTTCCCAAATCAAATTCGCTAATTTTCCCGTTGTCTTGCCATTCCTGCCAGCATTTTTCCAAGTCGTAGCGCAATCCAGCAGCACTTTGATAGCGTAACTCTGGAGTTTTTGCCATCAATTTCATGATGATTTTATTGGTCATTACTCCAATAGCTGGAACTAGCTCGATTGGAGGATTTGGCATCTTGGCAATATGACAGTGAACTACCTCCATTGGGTCAGTTGAGTAAAAGGGTAATTGCCCTGTTAGTAGCTCGTAAAATGTAACTCCCAGCGAGTAAAAATCAGTGCGGTAGTCGATACCTCGATTCATTCGTCCCGTCTGTTCGGGAGACATATAAGCTAGGGTTCCTTCTAAGACGTTGGGATTTTGGATTTGCTGGTTTTCTCTGGGTAAAAGAGAGGAAATACTGAAGTCAATTATTTTTACTTCTTTGGTTTCCGGGTTAATGATAATATTCTGGGGCTTGATATCTTTGTGAATAATTCGGTTGTGGTATAATCCTTCTATGGTTTGGACAATCTGAATCGCGATCGGCAGAAATTCATCTAGCGGTAGGGGCGAAGTATCGGGGCAGGAAACCTCAGAATTACTTGATAGGATATTATCTAATTGCTCTGGATTAACAGTATACTCAGCAAGGGAAACACCGCCAACATCCTGCATTACCAGAGCAAAAGCATTGCGGTAGTTTAAGAGTGCAATGGGTTTGACAATTCCCGGAAGGTCAAGATTTTTGGTAATGGTGTACTGATTCCGAAACTGCACGAGTTCGCTAAAAGTGGGATACTCGCTCAATAGCAGTTTGATAATTACTTTTTGGTTTGACTCAGAAAGTCCTCGATAAACCTTGGTTCTAGAGCCATTGTAGATTTGCTCATTGATGCGATAGCCGGGAATTTTTAACATATTATCAGTCCTGGTCAAGAGGTTAAATAAAAATTTAATAGATGCTACCGGAGGCTGAAGCGATAAGGTGCTCATCGCGCACCCTCTAGAATAGAGTTTATGCGCCCAGGACTATTAATTGGAAATTATTGATTTTTCAAATTTTATATAATCGCGCTGGAGTTAGAGAGGTTTTTCGTTGTTATTGTTAAATTTTTGACAAGGGCTAAATGATAAGCGGTGAAAGACAGACGCACCGTAGCGTTCCAAAGCCAATTTATGTTTAGCTGTTCCATATCCTTTGTTATTTGTCAAGTCATATTCGGGATACTTAACAGCCAAGCGCACGATTAATTCATCGCGCCAAACTTTGGCGACAATACTAGCAGCGGCTATCTGAATCGATCGCGAATCACCTTTAATCATCGTCTCTTGTGCGATCGCCAAATTGGGGATTCTTTGATTCCCGTCAACCAAACACAAATCCGGAGTAACCTTCAACTTCAAAATCGCCCGCTTCATCGCCAACAAAGAAGCTTGCAAAATATTGAGGCGATCGATTTCCCGCACCGAAGCCACACCAATTTGACAGTCAACAGCCACAGCCCGGATTTTCAGTGCTAACCGACTCCGGGCTGCGGCACTCAACTGCTTGCTGTCGCGCACCCCGCAACTTGCTAATTCATCGATAACTTCGTCGGGCAGAATGCAGGCGGCCGCCACCACGGGCCCGAACAAAGCTCCCCTTCCTACTTCGTCCACACCAGCTATTATCTGAGTCCGAGAGGGGGATTGGCCTTCGGCTTCGCTCAGGCTAGAGAGGGGGAGATTGGGGGAGGGGGAAAGATGGAAAGATGGGAAGAGAGTAAAAATTTCTACTTTTTTGTTCTTTGTTCTTCCTTCTTCCTTCTTTCCTCCTCCCTCTGACTGGAGATCAGTCATCTACAACAGCAGACGAGCGACGGCGGCGGCGGCGGTTGATCGCTGGCTCTTCGGGTTCGCTGGATTCGCTGGATTCGCTGGATTCACTTGATTCATTCGACTCGTTTGAGTCATTGGATGTCAAAGGCTGATTCAACTCGCTTGACTCATGGAATTCGATCGACTGCTCGAATTCGATCGACGGCTCCGATGCTCCCCATTCATTCGATTCGTCCATCCCATCGCTGGTTTCCTCCACGTCGCCAGCAAAATCATCCATGAGGTCGATCGAACTTGCACCGTAAATTTCAACCTCATCATCAAGATCGAGATCGTCCTCATCATCCTCATCACCCTCAGAAAATACAGGCTCAACTGCCGATATTTCTGCATAATAATCGGCTTCCTCAGCCTTCTCTGCTGGCGCGGGGGGTTCAAATTCAAATTCGAGCTGCTCGAAAGACGACTTGTTCGGCGGCTCTCCGGGGAGTGTCACCGAAACGATCGCATTCTTAGGATTTTTTACACCGCGATCCGTCATCACCAAAGGAGAAACTCCCATCAGAGCATAAACATCCTGCTCCTCGGCTGTCATTTCCACCGAAATCATTTCAGGAGGCTCCACCATCGGCTTCATCAACTCAGACTTAGTTGGACGCACGCGATCGAAATCCTCGCGCCTGCCAACAGCAGCCATATTCACCAGCCCGAAGCCCTCGGAAGCGGCGCGGATGCCGGGGGGTGCGAGATACTCAGAGCGCGTCTCCACGACGGGCGCGCTGTTGGTATTCGGCAGTCGCAACTTGTTGCGTACCGGTTCCTCCTCGGCTACAGCAAAAGGCTCTTCGCCAATTCGGCGACGGCGGCGGCGTCTGGTTCCGTTCCCCAAATCCTGATAGCTGGGATGGTTGAGCAAGTCCAAAGACGAGGCGTTGCTGCCGGTCTCAAAATCCAAACTTTCGCTAGACGGTTCCCAAGCAGCCCGAGCTGGTTCGACGGAACGTTCTTCTCTTACTGGTGCAGGAGTTGCAGCCGCCGTAGGTGTCAGGCTGCGGCGTTCCAATCCTTCTGGCAAATTCAACAAAAGGCGGTTGGAGGAACCCACAGTGCGATCGGGCGATTCCCGCACGGCACCGGCGATATCGTCTTCGCCGGGGAGGTGTACCAAATGCCCCAACCCGCTGCAAGTCGGGCAACTGTGGCCGAATAACTCGTAAATATTTTGACCTTGGCGCTTGCGAGTGAGTTCTACCAGTCCCAATTCCGACAGTTGAGCGATTTGCGGCCGAGATTTGTCTGCTTTGAGAGCTTTATTGAAATGTTCCAGCACTTGCAATTGATCGCGGCGGGATTCCATGTCGATAAAGTCAACAATAATTACCCCGGCAATATTCCGCAGCCGCAGTTGTCTGGCAATTTCGGTTGCTGCTTCGCAATTTGTCCAGAGTACAGTTTCGCGAGCTGTGGCCGATCGAGTAAACGAGCCTGAGTTGACATCAATCACCGTCAGGGCTTCAGTCGGCTCGATGATCGCGTAACCGCCCGAAGGCAAATCTACCCTCGGTCTGAGGGCTTCTCGAATCGCAGCGTTGACGCGGAAAAATTCTAAAATCGAGGCGCGCTCTCGGTGGTGGTCGATCAAAACTCCTGCAGGAAGTTTACCGCCGTTCCAGCTCATCAACTGCTGTTTGACACGCTTAATGCCATTTTGCGAGTCCACCACAATCCGATTCACGTCACCGCTGAACATATCCCGGAGTACCCGCTGGATAAAATCGTCGTCGCGGTTTAGCAGTGCTGGCGCTCGGGAAGTACCGCCTTCGAGTTGAACGGATTCCCACTGTTTTTGCAGCACTTCCAAATCTTCCATGATGGCTTCTTCGGTCATGCCTTCGGCTTCGGTGCGTACCAGCAGCCCCATCCCGGCCGGTTTCACCAAAATAGCTAGGGCTCTGAGGCGGTTGCGCTCGGCTTCCGACTTGATCCGGCGGGACAGATTGACTCCCCGGCCGTAGGGCATCAGTACCAAATAGCGGCCGGGCAGGGTGATATTGCCTGTCAGCCGGGGGCCTTTACTGCCCGTCGGTTCTTTCATCACCTGTACCAGCACTTTTTGCTGGGGGGTGAGGAGTTCTGTAATTGCTCCTGCCGATCGTTTGAGCCGCAGCGGGCCGAGGTCTGTGACGTGCATGAACCCGTTGCGTTCTGGGTCGCCAATATTGACGAAGGCCGCATCTATCCCAGGGAGTACATTCTCGACAATTCCCAAGTAAATATCGCTGACTTGGTGGCTGCCTGTGGCTACCACGAGTTCTTGAATTTGATCTTCGGAAAAAACGGCAGCAATGCGATGCTGCTCTGCTATAACTATCTGCTTTGTCATTCAATTTCCTCAAAAAAATGGCAGCAAATTAGAGACACTTACGCACGCTCATAGTGCCTCTTACTTTGACTGTAATTATTAGTAGTAGCAGGAAGAGTTATTAGCTGTGAGTTGGTTCAGGGTGGAATGACTGTTAACTGTTGACTGTTGACTGTTAACTGTTAACTGTTAACTGTTAAGTTAAGAGGGCGGGCCCGCACCATCCACCGCCCCTACTGACTGTTGACTGTTGACTGTTAACTGTTACAGATACAGTGTTTGAATCCACCCGATCGCAAGTTATGAGTTATGCTTCGCAGACTGAGCTGGAAGATAGAAATAAGGACGTTTTTACCGAGTTATAAATATTGAATTTTGATTGGTGAATTGCAAACTCTCTCACTCAATCTTCAACACTTCCAACTCTTCCTTTGAACGAGCGTGAATAAATTCAGTGACTCCGTACCAATTTCTTAACACACAACTTAACACTACGAACTGATAACTCCGCTTGCGTGGTTGAGGGCTGGTTTTGAGCAAAAGTTAAGTAGGATTGAAAGCGCGTAGACTTTTGTTGAATTCTTGCGGGATAGCGGTCAACTTACCCCAGCTTGACATTCTTCGACTGCGACTTTTGCCTGTGCCAACCCTAAAACCTCTTGATTCGATTTTAGATACTTCGACTTCGCTGTAGAAGTTTGAGATACTTCGACTTCGCCGTACAAGTTTTAGATTTACTCCACAGATGAATCAGGGAGCAGGAGCTAGAATCTAAAATCTCAAATTTTTGCTTCTTTACGACGTTTGTCGAGAGCTTGTCTCTGTTTTCCGATCGAGGTCAAAAATATCTATTGTTGAATACCAGCAGAGCGGCTTGAACCGTGAGATTTGTGAGTAAGCCGACAATCGACCATGAGTCGATCGATCGAAATTAATCGCTAAATTTGGTTCAGGCCCGGCTCCTGCGGGTTTGGCACTAGATTTAGCCGGTCAACGTACAAAAAGGCTTAAAGTCTTGAACAGAAGCAGTTTCACCCAGCCCGCGTTGCTGGTTGACTCTTAGCGACGAGCGACTAAAGCGCTCGAGCCGCTGCGGCTTCCATAACAAACAATTATAGCTTAAGCGACACATCCCGATCGATAGCCCTAGTGAAATATTTCACCAGGGCTTCCCTATCTTAACAATAACCTAGGATTAGCTGACTGCGCTGAACTTGCAGAAGCTGAATTTCCTGCCCGCTGACTTGTTCGAGCATGAACACAAGATGTTCGGGCTTGAGCAAGTTGCCATCGCTGCGACAACTGCCGGTATAGCGCAAGACTGCTCTACCTTCGGATGTACCGCCACAGTCAGAGGCGCGGATTGCTGGTAGCTGCTCTACAAGTTCTAGTTTGTGCAGCCGATCGCGCAAATTGACATCCTTAGTTTTGCCCGACTTAGTAGTGTGTACCCGCCAAAAAGCCTCTGTTTCGGCGATCGCCCCTACCCAAGCTTCCCAGTTAGGGCTAACAGCGACAGAGACAGCAGCCAAATTTTCACCTTCAAAATCGCCATTTTCTGCCAGCGGGCCTGTTGCTGCCACAGTAACGATATACTCAGCGGCTTCTAACAACTGGTTAGCAGAAGGAGCTTTGAGGTCGATCTGTTCCACCTTGTAAATCGGGATATTTTCTGGCAGAGTCGCTACCATTTTTTCCCGAAAAACCTCAATATCGATCGGCCGAGAAAGCTCAAAATCCGCAATTTCCCCTGTGCTAGTGACACCCAGAGGCAGAGCGTTTGCCACAGAAATCCGAGGATTCGGGTGAAAGCCGCCAGTAAACGAAATCGGCAAATCGGCCCTGCGGACAACTCGATCGAACAATCGCAGCAAATCCAGATGACCAACCAAAGCCATATCGCCCACCTTCCCGAACCAAACCCGAACCCGCTGTTTCCGTTCTGTATTCGGCACAAACTCCCCAGCAAACTCAGGAATTGGCAGCGCATCAACTACCACATTGTGTCCGAAATCCGTGCCGCAAACCCCGCAGCGCGAACACCCTTCAAAGGAACAGTCAGGAACCGTCGCCGCTTCCAAAGCATGAAGCAAGTCAATTTTCAGCCAGTTTTTATCGATCCCCGTGTCTAAGTGATCCCAAGGCAAAGGTCGATCGAGGGAGAGGGGGAGAGTGGGGGAGGGGGAGAGG
>NZ_JADEWT010000189.1 GCF_015207505.1 Tychonema sp. LEGE 06208 | reverse complement strand
CAAGAGAAGCTGCTTCCCAGATTGGGTAGAAGTGAAGACCGATCGCGTTAGACGAAGGAACAACTGCACCTGTGATGATGTTGTTACCGAACATCAAGGAACCTGCTACTGGTTCGCGGATGCCGTCGATGTCTACGGGAGGGGCTGCGATGAATGCAGTGATGTAGCAAATTGTGGCTGTCAGTAGTGTAGGAATCATCAAGACGCCGAACCAACCTACATAGAGGCGGTTGTCGGTCGATGTGACCCAGTTGCAAAACTGATCCCACAAGTTAGCGCTTTCGCGCTGCTGTAAGGTGGCTGTCATGTGTTTATGATTGCGTTATTTGGTTGTCAATGTTCGGATGATGTCTCTATTATTAACGATGCCGTGAAGGTTTGTAAAGGCCTGTAGCGACAGTTAAACTGATGAAGGTGATAAGGAAAGCTGATGAGCCCTGCTGCCAGGGGGAAAACACATCACGCGGCGGTCTTCGGCACATCCTACCTTTTAACGCGGAACTGGTGGCAGCGGAGGTTGAGAAGGCACAGGAGGTGGCTCGATCGGCAGTGGAGGCGCAGCATTGCGAGCTGGTGGCGCACTGCTGAACTGCTGGAGTTGCTCTGGGGTGAGCGATCGCAAAATTCTCAGTCCGAGAGTGTCTCGCGAGATGCTTAGAGCGTAGTTCGGCTGTAAATAGGGGCGGAAATTTGATTTGTTGTTCAAATAGGTTTCCATGAAGGCTACGCTGAGTCCGTTGACGTAGCGGCGGGCTAAAGCAGGTTCGGGGCCGATGACATCTGGTGGTGGCAGAAAGACGCTTTGAGGGGAATCCTCGATCGTTGAGAAGTGAGTCCCGTTGTTCATCAGTACCAAATATTTGTTGGGCGATGTCAGCCAAGTGAAGGGTTGAATTTGTTCGAGCAAAGCTGGGGCGACTGTATCGGCGCTGCCTGCGACTACCATGATTGGGATTTTTATTTGGCTGAGGTTTGTTTCTCCGAGAATGCTGCTGGCGATCGGGTTGATGGCGATCGCAGCTTTGATGCGCGGATCGCTGAAATTGTACTGGTTGCGAGCTAGGCTGCGGGCGCGGCACTGCAACAGCAGGGAGAGGTTCCAAGTTTCGTTTTCTCGCTGGCAGTCTTTGTCTAGCTGGGCAAAGTTAATCCCCGCTCCGGCTAATGTTAAAGCTGTATAGCCACCGAAAGACTGGCCGATGATGCCGACTCGCTCCAAGTCGAGCTGCCCTCGGTAGGCAGGATTGGTAGTCGAAAGTTTGGTTAAATAATCGAGCAAATCTTTGATGTCGAGGGGGCGGTTGACAAATTCTGCTGGTTCTGTTACTTCGTTGGTTTTGCCTGTTACTAGGTTTTGGATTTGTTGGGCGTTGCTGCCTGGATGTTCGGGAACGGCGACGGCAAAGCCATAGGAGGCTAGCTGTTTGGCTAAATACTCGAAGGAAGTGCGATCGGAACCTAAGCCGTGAGAAATTACTACTACAGGGGCCGGTTGCGGGCTGCGCTGCGGCAGGTAAATGTCCATATCAAAGGTGCGATTGCGACTTGGACTCGTTATAGTTACCGATGATTTTTGCCAAGTATAGGGGCCCGGTAGCTGGGGCTGTAGGATTTCTGCGGGCGGTATCGCGGGCTCAGAGGCTGCTGCTGCTTCCGACAACTCGATGACTCCGGCGATCGCCCGATTGGAACGGTTGATCAGCGATGTCAGTTTGTCGGCGATACCCAAGGCGCGCGCAACGTCAATCCTGATACCGTAAGTAGGAAATTTTTGCAGCACGTTGAGAATTGTCAGGCCTTCTGGATCGGCGGCTGCTAAAATCAGGGCCGCTCGGATGGCATAAAATCCGGGCTGCCGAGCTTTGGTTTGAACTACTCGACCCAAGCGTTCCAGCAGCACTTCTCCTTGAGGCGTGTAGAGGAATTGGGCGATCGTCACGGGGCTGATTTCCGCTTTCGCTTGCAGGGCGCTGCGAATCTGAGCTAGCTGAGATTTTTTGGCGTACTGAGCAAAGCCGTCCAAGTTCGAGTCTATTTTGCCTTCTTTGGCGAATAGTGCCAAAGATTCGATCGGAACTGATTCTTCTAGCGGCCCGTAAGTTACGTAGATTCGCTCGGCCCCGAAAGCTGGTGCAGCGGTGCAAACAGCAGTGAATGCAAACAATCCTAGGTATTTTGGGGCGATCGACCGCCGAGTGCGAAGGGCAGCAGTAGAGAGACTCGGAAACAGACAGTTCATAACTTTCATACCTAGCACATTCTAATTAATTAGTCGGTGAAACGGTCTAAATTGTTTCGCCAATATTTAATGCCCAAAAATCTATCAGTTGCTTCGGAAATTAGGTTATCGTGGGAAGCATAGTCTGAGAGTAATTTTATGACCTGAAAACATTCTTCGGAAATTTTTAATTCAACGCGCCCGGGGTCAGTCGATTTGAGATTTTAAATTTCCTGGACAGAGGAATCGCCAAAGCAGGAACAAAAGTCTAAAATTTAGGGCACAGAACAACAAAATTTGGGGGCTTCTATCCATCTTTGGGCGAGGGGTCAAACCTACGGTTATGCCCATTGATTATTTTTTCAGCTATCCAACATATTTGCGATCGAGTTTGTAACTAGAGTCTGAATGAGAAAATTTATCATGTTCAATGCAACTGCTATCCTGATTGACGCTTTTGTGCAAGAGCTGCAGGCCGGCTACCGCCGCACCTACGGCAAGTACAAGCCTGACTATCCAGAAATTATCGCCTGGGCGGGGACGATGGCTCTGGAAAATATCGCTAACTGCGATGCTTTGTACCACAATGTGGAACACACAATGCTCGTGGCATTGGTGGGGCAAGAAATTCTGCGGGGCAAGCATATTCGCGAAGGGGGAGTGTCGCCGGAAGATTGGCTGCACTACCTGATCTCGCTGCTGTGCCACGATATCGGCTACGTGAAAGGTGTTTGCCGCCAAGACCAAGAAGCTGTCGGACTCTACGCTACGGGTATTGACGGGGGAATGGTTTCTGTACCGGTCGGCGCTACTTCTGCCAGTTTAACTCCTTATCATGTCGATCGAGGAAAACTCGTAATTGACGAACGCTTCGGCGGCCACACCTTAATTGATGCTGAACAAATCAAGCGCAATATTGAATTGACCCGCTTCCCAGTTCCTGCTAGCGAAACTCATCAAGACAGAAACAATTATTCTGGACTAGCCAGGGCCGCCGATTTGATCGGTCAGTTGAGCGACCCCAATTACCTGCGAAAAATCAGTGCGCTGTTCTACGAATTTGAAGAAGTCGGCACTAATAAAATCTTGGGCTACAAGTCTCCGGGAGATTTGCGACAAAATTACGCCAAGTTTTATTGGAACGGAGTTTTTCCCTACATTCCAGCAGCTTTGAACTACTTGGAATTAACCCAGGGTGGCAAACAAATCATTGCCAACCTCTACGCTAACGTGTTTCAAGTAGAACATGCTGAACCGCTCGCTTTCAACAAAACAAATGCTCAAGAATTAATTAAATCCCGTGCTAATGCTAATAGCAACTTGAACGGCGAACACAATAACGATCGCCTTCAACTTTCCACCTCCGGGGATAACAAGAAATTTAGCGAGTTTGCCGATCTAAATTTGTGAGAGATTGATCGACATAATTCAGCAGCTATAAACGCCAGTTATAATTACAACAAATGGTAAATTTAGAGCTGCTGATTTTTTATTGAGTTATAATATAACTAAGGAATGACAATTAAATAACTGTTACTTACTTGTTTGCTCGTTTGCTCGTTACCAGGCTCTACCTGGTAATGCAGATCCAGAGGCTCTGCCTCTCTTTACCCCGCCACTTTTGAAGAGAGAAATGTGTAACAAATGTTTAAAAGATTAAAGTCTTGTTCCTAAGAAATCCTTGTTGTTTAGAGAGAGTTAAATGATGGCAACCAACAACATAGAAGTCGTTTTTAGCTTTGATACAACTGGCAGTATGTATCCTTGCTTGACGCAAGTTCGCCGGAAAATTAAAGAGACGGTGACAAGACTGCTTGATGAAATCCCTGGCATTCGGATTGGCATTATTGCTCACGGGGACTATTGCGATGCTGGCAGCACTTACGTGACTAAACACCTCGATTTGTCGGGCGATGCCGACAAGATTTGCAATTTTGTGCAAAATGTAGAACCAACTGGCGGTGGCGATGCTCCAGAATGTTATGAATTAGTCTTGCACGAAGCTCAATCACTTTCTTGGACTCCAACTAATTCCAAAACATTGGTACTCATTGGCGATGACATCCCGCACGCACCCGCTCAAACTCCTCAAAAACTTAACTGGCGTCAGGAAGTAGATAAGTTAGCACAGATGGGAATTGCTGTGTACGGCATCCAAGCTCTCAACCGCAATCATGCTACTTTATTCTACAAAGAACTAGCCGAAAAGTCTGGCGGTTTTCACCTCAATCTCGACCAATTTTCCTACATCACAGATTTATTTTTAGCAGTTTGTTACCAACAGTCATCTAACGAACAACTACAAGCTTACGAGCAAGAAGTTGTCAGTGAAGGTCGCATGAGTCGCGGATTAAACAAGATGTTTGATACCATGCTGAAGCGGGAAGGCGCTGCTGTTTATGAATCAGCCGAATTGCGAGCCGTAAAACCGGGGAGATTTCAGATTCTAGAAGTAGATAACGAGATTTCAATTAAAGCTTTTGTGCTGGAGAATGGTTTGGCTTTTAAAACCGGGCGCGGGTTTTATGAGTTTACTAAAACAGAAACTATCCAAGGTAAGAAAGAAATTGTGCTGATGGAGCGTTCGACAGGGGATTTGTTTGAAGGAGAAGCGGCGCGAGAAATGTTGGGTTTGCCAAGGGGCGAGACTGTGCGCCTCAAACCTAGCAATCTAGAAAAGTATGCGGTTTTTGTGCAAAGTACCTCGGCGAATCGCAAGCTGATGGGGGGGACTCGTTTCCTTTATGAAGTTGAAGATTGGGATCGTTAAGCGATTTTAAATGTTCAAATTACCGCCGCAGATTGAGGCATAAAATGCTAACATTTTTATTGTGTTTGTGATATTTTGTTCTAGACATATGCGGTTAAAAAATATACACTTTTAAGTTAATATGCAACCAGACATTCAGCAGCGAGTTAAACAGTTGAGGGAGCAGCTACAGCAAGCTAGTTATGCTTATTATGTTCTCGATGCGCCGATTATGGCTGATGAGGTGTACGATCGCCTTTATCGACAGTTACAAGAGTTAGAATCAGATTATCCTGAATTAATTACTGCCGAAAGTCCGACTCAGCGCGTGGGAGAAAAGCCGGCTACTCAATTTTTTAGCGTCAAGCACAATATTCCTCTCTACAGTTTGGAAAATGCTTTTAATTTTGAGGAATTTGCTAAATGGCAGGAACGCTGGCAAAGAGTAGCACCTCCCCTAACCCCCGGTCAAGAGGGAAATGCACCCCCCCTAACCCCCCCTTATCAAGGGGGGGGACAAGAGGGA
>NZ_JADEWT010000188.1 GCF_015207505.1 Tychonema sp. LEGE 06208 | reverse complement strand
TCTTCATGTCATTGCTCGAATGGATAAGGTTCGACCAATTACACCAGGCATAGAGTCGAACTCATGCACTGGCTAATTTCATAAATTCCTTTTTTTGTCAACTCCTAATACTGAACCGACGCCCTAGTACAATTGAGTTACCTAAGTCTTCAGGAAAAAAGTGAGCAAATGACTTAGTGCGGCTATTTTCTCTCCCATATGAATCTACTGTGATGACATCAAATTCAAATGTGGGGAGATAGTCTTGGAACTGCGGTTTTATCTTTAAGTCATCCCTATCGTTCAGCAGTGCATAGGCAGCTAATTTTAGCTGCATTGAGTTATCCCGCAATGCTTGAATTCTTATCAAATCTAACCCAGCTTCTCCATATTTCAGCGCTTCAGAGAGTGCGGCGATTCTAACTTCGACAGCGGGCGAAGCTAAGCGGCTTTTAACGCCGGGGATGCCTCCGAGTACCGCAGCATTGACAGGAATTGAACTTTGACCGCCGAGGACGGCATCGTATTCTCTAGGTTCATTTTGATTTTCTGACATAATTTCAACCAGGGACTTTTGCTAGTTTGTCGGGTTGCAATGGAGACATCGCGAGCAATTCCTCAACTGAGAAAGGTTGGGGTTGAGAAATTGCTGCTTCAGCATCCATAAGCTCTTTGATTTTCTCAAAAATCAAAACCGTTTCTTCTTCTGAGTCAGTTAGTTTGTCATAAAAATTAGGTATGGAGAACCAATGCTCAAAAGCAATCTCTAACAAACCGTTAGTTGCTAATTGCACTTGCCAGTACTGAGAATATCTGGCATCGACTATCTCAAATAACGGGGCTGGATTGTGTATGGGATAATAAGTAAAGCGCTCATCGCAAATACAATACGATAAATTACCTTGCCATTCAGAGATAGCATAGACAATATACTCTTTACCTACTATCAGTTTAAATTCTGTTTCTGCGGTGATGTCTAACGGTGGATTTAGGTAATTTTCCGGCAGGTCGGTTCCTTTGTTGGCAATGCAGCGAATCTTCATATTATATTAACCTCACTGGTTTTTAGGTGCTATTTTGGGGTGTGTACGTTTGATTTTGTACTCGACATTTTGAAGAGTGCAAACATTTCTATACCAATGGATTTCAACGACAGCTCCCTCGATAATCGCGCTTTGGTTACTAGCCATTTTATACCAATCTTCAGGCTGACCGCCATAGTTGGCAACCAATCTGGGAGAATCTCCTAGCGGTCTGCTGGAGCCACCTTGAATCATGATGGCAGGTTGAGCCTTAGCGTCTTGCAGGAGTATTTGCTCTTGTAAATTATTGGGGATATCATCGGGAATTGCACCTCTAATCATCTTGCTATTAGTTACAAACTCTAAAATCTAGGCTAATTTTAATTATACAATTAAGCTATAGCTTGTTGGTGGGGTGGGGGCGGGTTTATTTAACCTGTCTGTAGTCTTTGAATTTGTCTGTGAACCCGCCCCTACGATTTTTGTTAACCTGAAATTAAACATAAAAAATCCCCCAAACGGGGGATTTGATTCAATGCTATTACATAGCCTTAATCTCCGGCATCAAACACTTGTCAGAATCGCAGCCCGCCGGCCCAGAATCCATCATTTCACCCAAATCGTAACGGCTCAAAGCCTCGTGGAAAACATCAATCTCGCGGCGCGATAAAGCCTCTGCCACCATTTTGGTGTAAGTTTCCTTATTAATCGGTTCAAAGGGCAAGCGCGGGAAAGTTTCTAGAGCATCAAATCTGGCTAAAAGTGCTGCAGAAATATAGCCTTCGTCATCGCGAATTGCTTCGTAAATCCGAGTAGCCAAACTTTCTACTTCATTTTCCCGCAACTCAATTGTGGCTGAAGTGTTGTGTCTGACATAGAACTTTTGCACTTGCATATAAAAGTCCATTTGTGCCGCCGCTGAGAACTTGTTAATGTCAATTTCATCGGCACCGGGTAAGTCAGCCCAACTTACAGCAACGGGTATTTCTACCAGCCATTCCGTGCAGCGTTCGTCGAAGGGATTGTTGAGTAAATTGCCGTTTTCATCTTTGTCAGATTGAGACGGAATCACGTTGTATCCGTAGTCGATGCAGGCGAGGGCTACGGGGTCGTTTTTGCCGAAAGTGATTCGGCGAATAAAACGCTGGGCTTTCGGCGGATGCCAGCCCGGAGAAGCACCTGTGAGCAGAGATTTTGTACCCGATGGTTGCACGGTTGTGCAGCGATTGGGGCGTTTCAAGGAATGGCGATCGCAATAATCCCATACTACCCGATTCACAATCTCCCGCCAACCAGTCAAATACTCTTCTTCCCGCTGTTTAAAAGCGATTCCCTGCGGAGTTTGCGGGCGACCTTCCACCCACCAGCGCAGCCACTCAACGCCAAAAGCATGAACGAAGAAATCGAACAATCCCGTGAAAGATACGCCGACAATCGGGTCTAATTCGCGGCTGTATTGATAGCGAGGTTCGAGAAATTTGTGATTGAGAAGTACCGCGACAGATAGAGATCCGGCGGTGAAAGCTTCCTCCTGTTCTTTAAAGTTGTAAGGGTCGATTTGATTGAGGTGAACCTCCCCCAGATTACAGTGAAAATTAGAGCCGATGATTTCCAGTTTTGTTATCCTAAAGGCTTTTTATCCTTTAGTTCTACAGATTCTATTTTCCCTGTAGCTCGGCGTACTTTTTCATTTACTTTAGTTATAAATGCCCCGCACTCTTGCCAGGATTATGTTCTTCAATCAAGAAGGTTCACCCAGTACGCTCTACGGTGGCAAAGGATTTTTAATGCCCTTACTTACCTCGGAATTAACATCTCAGTATTCTCCGAATTTGCGAGGTTTTTAACGTGAGGCAAAATTACTTACCACACGGGTTTAAGCCCAAACGAACTGACCGATGCTCTAATTCTTCCGCAGTCATGTCAGGATAGCGTTCCTGGAACCACTGTTTAGCTTTTCCTTGGTCGTAAGCTTTCAAGAACTCAATTTTAAGACTAGGTGTTGAAAGTAAATCGACGTTAGCTCTAGCTACAGCTTCACCAGCCCATTGAATTGCACCTTCACCAGAATAATACTGTTTGCGAACAGCATCAATACATTCTTCCAGTGTTGGTTTGTGATGAAAAACACGAGAGTGATTTGCCATTCTCAAAGCATCGCGTTCTGGATCTATTTTCCAGTTGCCATTTTCATCTTGTTGCCATAGGTTATTTTTAGCATTGGCTCCCAATTCGTCATCGAAAGAAAACTGACGAATTCCCGCGCTGCGCCTAATATTTCCAGCAACAATTGTGACCGCTGCTTCATCTATCAACACGCAGCATTCAACTGAATTTAATTGCCGCCCTAAAGCTTTATTCAAAATAGCCGAACACCGTTGATAAAGGTCGGGCAATTTCACCGGATTTGCGACTCCGCCAAAACCTTTTAAAGGCTCTCCCACCGGGCGAACGTCGCTCAAATCTATGTAAACTTGAACTTCGCCTGCAAATCTTTCATCTGTGGATAATTCCAATAAAGTTTGATAGGATTGCACCCAACCTTGGCGAGAATCTCCGACATGGATAGTTGCGGTTTTTTCGTCTATTTTCACTTCGGTTGCTTGGCGGCGCGACTGGGCGGGTGTAGAGCCGATTTCGCCTTGCATTGTTACGGTTAAGCGGTTGCTAATCTGTGGCAATTGGTTGATATATTTGGGTTCCAAAACTGCGCCGGTACCGCAGCCCATCATTGCCAAATCCATTAACAAGCCAAAGGCGCGCCAGTCGAGAATATTTGTTGAAGAACAATTATAGGCGCCGGAAAAGTTTTCGGGTTGTTCTATCCATTTGCTGCCGCCTACCCACAGCCAGCGCCCGGAAGCGAGGGTTTTGAGCTGGTTTTGCATCCGGTGTAGGAGCTCTGTTTCTTCAGCAGTGAGGTTTCCTAGCGACGCTAAGCCCTTGACGGTTCGATCGCACACTTGGGCCCAAGTCTCCCGCCCTGTCTCGGTACGGCGGCTGTACGTCCTGAAAAATATTGGATTTGCTGTCGGTACTGTTTCGGGAAAATCGGACTGGTTGCGTTTTTCGCTGACACTCGATCGCTCTAATTTTGGAACCATAATTTATGTACTGACGCGGAATATATCAACAAACTACGAATATACAACAGGATTCAGATTTAGGGTGAAAGCTTGATAAATTTGACAATTTGCACTAAATATGGGGCTTCGGACTCGGGAAGGTCGATCGGGCGATCGCTACAGCCATTACACGGTGTAAGTTCCGTTTAAGGCGAGGCGATCGATAACGCTATTTTGAATCTCATCCGAGAATTCGGGAAACGGCTTTATCGCATAACTACTCTCTTTGCTTCCGCGCTTGAAAATGGAAATTATAATTCGAGAGTTAATCACTTATCACTTATCACTTATTAGACATCTTCCAAAAAGGCTGTGAAGAACAGGCCGTCCAGCCTGTTCCACAATAATTATGGGAGATGTCTATTACTTATTATTACTTTATCAATCAGCGTGTCCGGTTAGTATCAAGACTAATAGTGTAAACCACCAAACGATCGGTCTGATTAATATTGATATCGGCACGATTAGAATGAAACCTGCAAATCTCGACCCAACCCTGGGTGTTTGCATAAAGTGCAAACCGAGTGCCGCTGCAATTAGAATGGCTACTACCCAATTCAAAATAGGTGTTATATTATTCCAATCAATTTCGGTAATATTTCCGAAGAGATTGGCTAATGGATTGGTTAAAAAAAGCCAAATTCGATCGAAGTCTGTTAAGCCCAGAGAATTTTCTATCCAGAGATCGGCTTGACCGGGTTTGTGGCGGTAGTCATTAGAGCCGCCACATTGAAACGATTGTTCGCTGTATCTAATATTACACTGCGGTACTTCAAAGGGTTCTACCTTAAATTCAATCTCAAGTGATCGACCTTTCAGGTTCGTTCTACATCGATTGATGTTATTGGAGGCATCTTTCCAATCGCATGAAAAAGAATGTCCGGACACGATCGTCATTCGATGACCTTCACGAAGGGCTAACTCAGAGCTAGACCCTTCGCCAATTCTCAATTCTGCAACTGCTCCAGCTACAGAAATCGGCCCGCCCCAAAACATGATGCCGATCGCAATAATTAGGCAATAAGCGGCGATCGCAAAGGGAGAGTGTGGCAACCTTTTTTTTAGATTCATGATTCGAGTTCAATTTTAAGGAAAATAACTTTAATGAGTTGTTAAAAACTCAATATTCGGTAACAGCGGGTCTTGAACAATCCCCACACCCTTAAAGCTCCAACGTTCCAGCAACTTTTTTACCTGAGAACCGGAAATCGATTCTACTCCGAATCGATCGGCAACATCAGCAGCATGGGTGTTGAGATAGCTCAAAGCGTCATAGTCTTCGCGAAACATTAACAAGTAACTAACTGCCGAATCAGGATTGGGATTGGCGGATAGATATTTGCCGTCAGCACGAGAACGCAGCAAGTAAAAAACTTGGGATAACATCTTATCTTTTTTGTCAAAATAATAGATTAACTCAAATGGGGAATCGGGCATCGGGCATCGGGAATCGGGCATCGGGCATCGGGCATCGGCCAAACAGGGCATCGGGCATCGGGCATCGGGCATCGGTAAATTAAAAAAGTTTAATTATTTTTCTTCCTTCTTCCTTCTTCCTTCTTCCTTCTTCCTTCTTCCTGATGACATTGTACGGAAAGCTCGGAGGCGACAGCACTAATGACTAATGACTAATGACTAATGACTAATGACTTCTTCCTGATGACATTGTACGGAAAGCTCGGAGGCGACAGCACTAA
>NZ_JADEWT010000187.1 GCF_015207505.1 Tychonema sp. LEGE 06208 | reverse complement strand
CTCCCACTCTCCCACTCTCCCTATCTCCCACTCTCCCCGTCTCCCACTCTCCCCCTCTCCCACTCTCCCCGTCTGCTGTACGGAAATTGCTACTGATTCTTGTGCCTTGAGGGGTAGGGACTTCCTCCAGTAACTGATAAAATAGTAGAAAAAGCAGCGGAATTTTTCGCCTAGATCAAAATTAGTTGCATATTAAAAATTAGGAAAGCTATGGGATTTTTTGATTCAGAAATTGTTCAGCAAGAAGCCAAGCTGTTGTTTGAAGACTATCAATCTCTCATCCAACTAGGCGGGAATTACGGCAAATTCGATCGCGAAGGCAAGAAAATGTTTATCGCGCAGATGGAATCAATGATGGAGCGCTACCGAATTTTTATGAAGCGCTTCGAGCTGTCTGAGGACTTCATGGCTCAGATGACTGTAGAGCAGTTAAAAACACAGCTCAATCAATTTGGCATCACGCCCCAGCAGATGTTTGAGCAAATGAACTCAACGCTGGAGCGGATGAAATCTGAACTGGAAAAACAATCATAAGGTCAACAGTTGACTGTTGACTGTTGACCTTATGATTGTTGACCCTTCGGCTTCGCTCAGAGCATCGCTGTTGACTGACTAATGACTAATGATTAATCACTAATAATTAAGGCCGCTCAAAAGCTGAAGCAGGTTTGAAACTTTCTGCGGGAACGCCTTGCAAAGCTTGGCTCATAAAATCTCGCCAAACAGGGGCCACAATCCCACCGCCGGTAGCACCGTAGCTCATCGGTGCGTAATTGTCGTTGCCCATCCAGACAGCAACCGACAACTGCGGCACGTAACCCACAAACCAGATATCCCGCTCTGAGGAAGTTGTACCAGTTTTCCCAGCAGCCGGTCGGCCGAGTTGGGCCGCCCTTGCCGTTCCGCTGTTAATTACTCCTTGGAGGGCGCTGTTGACAGATGCTGCGGCCCAGGCGTTGAGAACTGGTTTTGGTTTGGGCGTATTGTCGAGCAGGACGTTGCCGCTGCTGTCAGTGACTTGGACGATAAATGTGGTGTCTGAATGCCAGCCGTTGTTGGCGAAGGTAGCAAAAGCTCCTGCCATTTCTAAGGGAGTCAAGTCAACGGCACCTAATGGTAAAGAAATCACCGGTTCCATCGGACTTCTGATGCCGAGGGTGCGGCAAACCTCAATTACTTTATTCAATCCTACTTCTTGGCCGAGCTTGACGGCGGGAACGTTGAGCGATGATTCCAAAGCTCTGCGGATGCTGACGGCACCGGAGAAGCCACCGCCGTAGTTTTGAGGGTAGTAGTAGCCGTCGCCATCGCGGTAGCCGACTGGGGAGTCGTAGACAATTGAGTCGGGGGTGTATTTGCCGCTAGCAAAGGCAGCGTAGTAGACAAAAGGTTTAAAAGAAGATCCGGGCTGGCGGCGTGCTTGAATGGCGCGGTTGAACTGACTCTTTTCGTAATCGACGCCACCAACCATTGCTTTGACGAAGTGGGTGCGGGGATCGACGGCGGCTAGGGCAATTTGACCTTCCTCGCGGCTGTAAAAAAGTCCTTGGTAAGAAAGTCGATCGTGCCACGCTTTGACGGTTTCTTCGGCTATGCGCTGCATTTTGAGGTCGATCGTGGTTTGAACGCGCATTCCTCCCTTGACGACTGCATCTCGCCCGAAACGCCTAGTCAGTTCCTGCACTACGGCTTGCGTGACGTAAGGAACTTTAGAGCCGCCAAAGGAGGTAATTTTGCCGAGCTTAATTTTTTGCGCTCTGGCGGTATCGGCTTCCGCCGCCGTAATCCATTTGAGCTCTTTCATCCGGTTTAAAACCGTTTCCTGCCGTTCTTTTGACAACTTGTAATTGACAAAAGGACTGTATTCTTCTGGGGCGGAAATTAAGCCGGCGAGCATGGCTGCTTCTGCAAGGGTCAGATTATTGGCTGACTTGTTGAAATAGCTTCGAGAGGCTGTCTCTACGCCGTACAAGTTGTGACCTAAGTAGATTTGATTCAGATATAGTTGCAGAATTTGGTCTTTGTTGAGAATTTGCTCCAAGCGGATAGACATTACCGCTTCAGCTATCTTGCGACTAAATTTTGACTGGGGAGAGAGAAACAAGTTTTTGACTAGCTGCATTGTCATAGTGGATCCGCCTTCAACGGTTCTACCTTTCTCTAGGTTGACTATGAGAGCTCGGGCTATGCCGCCAGGGTTGATGCCTTTGTGGGTGAAGAAGTTGCTATCTTCGATCGCCATTACAGCTCGTTTCAGGTTCGGAGAGATTTGGTCGAGGGGTACTACATCCCGGTTAGCTTCGTCGTGGATGCTGGCTAGGGGCTTGCCGTTGATGTCGTAAATGTGGGTAGTTTCTGTAGGAGAGTAGGTTTGCAAGATGCGAACATCTGGCAAATTGCGGAAACTGATCGCTAGGCCAACCAGTCCGCCAGCGACTACGGAACTGGCTAGCATTGTGATGCTGAGTATGGTTCCGGCGGTCACTTTGCTGACTGACTGAACAAACTCGAATACAGGGGCTGAGTTTTCCGTATGTTTGCGGACTGCGTTAGTTGACACGTGGATTTCACTTCCTCACTCGATTTTGGGCTTAAGATTTGTAATTTTAGATGCGAACTCTGGAGGCTGTCAGTCGATTTTAGATTTTAGATTTTAGATTTTAGATTTACTTGCTGCGGATGAATTTGGGAGTTTGAACTCTTTGTCTAAAATTTGGGGTTCGCCGCGACTGTTGTCGGGGGCTTGGTAGGTGTTTTTGGGCGGGGTTAGCCAAGAAAAGCTGGGTCGCTTTGGGATTATGGTAGCTTGATAAGTGTGTTTGTATGCGTGAATCAGTGAGTTTAACTGATTCCGCTAAGACCGGCAAAATATTATGGTTTCCGATCGCTTATGATAACTCCTAACCTTTCAGCGCTTTACCGCGGCATCAGCGAGATTTTTCCCGATCGACCTGATTCTAGCAACCCTGACGAAAATCTGGCCCAATTGCTGGCAAAAGTCGATCGCCCGTTGCGAGTCAAACTCGGAATTGACCCCACAGGGAGCGAAATTCACCTGGGACACAGCATTTGCGTCCGCAAGCTGAGAGCTTTTCAGGACGCAGGACATACAGCGGTACTACTCATCGGAGATTTTACCGCAAGAATTGGCGATCCGACAGGGAAATCTGAAGTTCGATCGCAGTTGACAGAGGAACAAGTGGCGGAAAATGCCAAGACTTATTTAGACCAAGTGCGTCCGATTCTCGATTTTGACACGCCCGGACGCTTGGAAATTCGCTACAACTCCGAGTGGTTGTCCAAATTGGACTTGGCGAAGATTTTGGAACTGCTGGGGACGATGACGGTGCAGCAGATGCTCGCTAAAGAGGGATTTGACAACAGGATACAGCAGGAAAATGCGATTTACCTGCACGAGTTTCTGTATCCGCTAATGCAGGGTTACGATTCCGTGGCTTTGGAAGCGGATGTGGAGTTAGGGGGAACTGACCAAAAATTTAATATTGCGGTGGGGAGAGATTTGCAGCGGCATTTTGGGATGAAACCGCAGTTTGGTTTGCTGATGCCGATTTTGCTGGGGACTGACGGGGTGCAGAAGATGTCGAAGTCTTTGCATAATTATGTAGGTTTGTCGGAAGACCCGCTGACGATGTATTCTAAGTTGGAGAAAATTGCCGATAGTTCGATCGCCCAGTATTTTGAACTCTTGACAAATTTGCCGCTTGATGAATTGCCAGAAAATCCGCGCGACAAACAGAAACTTTTAGCTGTGGATGTGGTAAGTCAGTATTGGGGGAAAGCAGCGGGCGATCGGGCCCAACAAGATGCGATCGCGCTAATCAAAGGTGCGGCGGGACAAGCTGATGCTGTGGCCGAGTTTTCCTTGGCAAACGTGCAGTTTCCGGCTAAGTTGTTTTATATCCTTAGTGCTAGCGGGCTTTGCAAGAGCAGCGGTGAGGCGCGGAAGTTGATGCAGGGCGGTGGAGTGAAGTTAGAGGGCGACAAAGTTTCGGATGTTAACTTTACCTTTGAATCACCGGCAGAATTATGCGGTAAAGTTTTGCAAGTTGGGAAGAATAAGTTTGTGCGATTGGTGTCTTGAATCTCTTTTTTAACCGCAGATGAATACTGAAGATGAACGCTGATGAACGCTGATAATCGAATTATTGTTGCTTTGGATGTTTCGAGTCAAGAAGAGGCGATCGCCCTGATTGACAAACTCCCCGATGTATCTTTCTGGAAAGTCGGTTTAGAGCTATTTGTGAGCTCCGGGCCTGGGATTTTGGAAATTTTAAAACAGCGGGAAAAGCGGATTTTTCTCGATTTGAAATTTCACGACATTCCAAATACTGTAGCTGGTGCTTGTCGGGCTGCTGCTAAGTACAATGTGGATTTATTGACTATCCATTCTACCTGTGGTAAAGATGCTTTGAAAGCGGCACAGTCAGCTTTAGTAGAAGGGGCGGCCGCAGTCGATAAACCAATTCCTAAATTGATTGCAATTACGCTGCTAACGAGTTTGAATTCCCGACAGTTGGCTTTTGAGCTTAAAATACCTTTAGAGTTGCCAGAATATGCTTTGCACATGGCATTGTTAGCCAAGGAAACAGGTTTAGCCGGTGCTGTTTGTTCTCCACAAGAAGCAGAACAATTAAGAATGAGTTGCGGGGATGATTTTCTGTTGGTTTGTCCGGGGGTGCGTCCGAAATGGGCCGATGGGGGCGATCAAAAACGATCGATGACTCCAAAAGCGGCATTTAAAGCAGGTGCGGATTATCTGGTAATTGGGCGGCCGATTACAGCTTCCGACGATCCGGTGGCGGCTTTTGCGCGGATTTGTGATGAGTTGGAGTAACAATAGAAATGTTTTTTTTAACCGCCGATAAACGCCGATGAACGCCGATAGAATTTTATCTGCGTTCATCTGTGTTTATCTGCTGTTGGCGAAAAGAAATCAAGCTGCTATTATTACAGCAAATAAAAAAATAGCTAGTTTCTACTATTTAGTAATTTGGTAAGATGTTACAATTTACAAGTCTAGACGCGAGATGAGGATTCTAACATTGATGCGTCTGGAGTCTCACCTTGACTAACTGCAATCTCTGTCTTTAATCCTAAAGTCTTAAGCAAACCAATAAATCGGTAAATCTCTTCTCCCCCTGATGCTTTCAACAATTCCTGAAGTTTCTCCCAATTCTGTTGTTCGCCTTCCGTCATTATAGAGAGTTTATGTTGAGATTTAACTACGTCTTTGAGGACTGTCAATAAAAGTTCAGATTCCGGTTCGTTTTCTTCTAAAATTGCTTGAATATAAGCAGCAGCTTCTTCAATTTCTTGGAGAGATTTAATCAGATAGTCATGGTAGCTATGAGTTTTAGGCATCGTTTCTACTCCTAAATTCTATCCAGTATTCTTTGGCTTTGCGAATATCTCGATCTTGGGTACCTTTATCTCCACCGCAGAGAAGCAGTACAATAGTTGAGTCTCTTTCTCCAAAATAAACCCGGTAGCCTGGGCCGTAGTCAATTTTTAACTCGGAAACTCCCTCTCCTACTGATTTACAGTCTCCTAAATTACCAAGAGCAACTCGCTGAAGTCTACCTTTTATTTTAGCTTTTCCTTGGCGATCGCGCAAAGAATCAAGCCACTCTTCAAAAGGGATTTTTCCCTCTAAGGTTTCATAGGTTTGAATTTCTCTCGGTTGGACTTCCATGATTTCATTTAATACAAACCTTAGCGTTAATTCGGAACATTTGAGTTTCAGTCCGGTCAGTGCCAGGTATCGGAAATTTAGACAGCGCATGGTTTCGTGGTTTTTAACCAAGCTTTTGTTATAAATCTTAATGAAAGCCAGAAATGCTTAGATGTTACAGTCTACAAGTCTCGACGCGAGAGAATAGAACCCCACACCAGACCCCCCAGACCACACCGCACCCAACCGC
>NZ_JADEWT010000186.1 GCF_015207505.1 Tychonema sp. LEGE 06208 | reverse complement strand
GGGAGATGGGGAGATAGGGAGATGGGGAGAGGAGGAGATGGGGAGATAGGGAGATGGGGAGAGGAGGAGATGGGGAGATGATTTTTGCTCAAGTAATCGAAATATACAATTTCAATCTATAGCGGTTCGATCGCGTGGTGCCATGCCCCATGCCCCATGCCCGATGCCCACGGAGGCCACGGAGGCCTATCCCGGATAGTACCTCCTATGAGATCTCGAAAGGCTATAGTAGCAACTTACTCATACCATTTGAGATTTGAGATTTGAGATTGGGATTACTGACTGGATACGGGTTTTAAGTTTTTTTACAGTTGCATCCTTTGGGTAAATCGGTCTGAAAATTCTTGAGAAAAGCTGACAATTCACCCCTAGCTAGACTCTGATGCGGTAATTGTGGAGAGGAAATCCGATCGCCCTTATCCCTTGTCCCGAACCTTGTCTCCCCAGCAGAAACGACTATGCCATCCCCAACTCTCAAATATGCTTACTTTCCCGGTTGCGTAGCCCAAGGGGCCGCCCGCGAACTTTACCAGTCTACCCAAGCGCTAACTCAAGCCTTGGGCATTGAACTGGTGGAACTCAAGAAAGCTTCCTGCTGCGGTTCTGGCACTTTCAAGGAAGATTCGCAGTTGCTCGAAGATACCGTCAACGCCCGGAATATTGCCTTGGCCGAGCAACTGAATCTGCCTTTACTCACCCATTGCAGCACTTGTCAAGGGGTCATCGGTCATGTGGACGATCGCCTCAAGCAATCCCAAAAGACCTATCGACCTTACCTCGAAAAAGTCAACGGTTTGCTCGAAAAACAAGGCTGTTCGCCCTACCAAGGCAGTACCGAGGTGAAACATCTCCTGTGGGCGATCGTTGCCGACTACGGCCTGGAGGAAGTGCAGAAGCGAGTCACCCGCAAGCTTTCCGGTTTGAAGTGCGCGTCTTTTTACGGATGCTATCTGCTGCGAGCTCAGGAACATTTGGCTTACGATGACCCGCACCAACCGGAATCGATGGAAAATGTGTTTCGGGCGATCGGCGCAACTCCCGTTTACTATCGAGGGCGGACGCAGTGCTGCGGCTGGCCGCTGGCGAGTTATGCCACTAACCAATCTTTTGCGATGGCTGGAAAACACATTCAAGATGCTATTGACAATGGCGCTGATTGTATGGTAACTCCTTGTCCGCTGTGTCATTTAAATTTGGATTCGCGGCAGCCGGAGGTGGAAAAAGCGATCGATCGCAAATTGGGTTTGCCGGTGCTGCATTTGCCGCAATTGGTGGCTTTGGCTTTGGGCGTGAATCCGAAACAACTGGGACTCGATCGGCATATTGTTTCCACTAAGCCCGTGTTAGAAAAATTAGGCTTTTAGTCGATCGATTTGCACCAGTTTGCAGCAATACTAATTATCAAAAAATTTGCAACAGTTGGTATAGAAGACAGTTCACCCAAATCTTTGCTAAAAGCCAGAATCTCAAACAACAAGCCCTGACAACTGTTGCAGCAGTTTGGGAAATTAGCATAAAAACTTGAGTTTTTACTCAAATCAAATCCGGTTAGATCGGAATTATACAGAGCCCGCGAGCTTTCGGCTCGATCGGGCTCATACATTTTTGAGTCAACACAAGATACAGACCAAAAAACAGTATACTATTATACAAAATAGTTTTAAGACTTCCTAACTTCCTAGTTAGAGACAAGGAACAAGCAATGAAACGAAACCCAATAAATCTCACACGTTCGGTATTGCTATGGGCAATGCTAGGCATCATTTGTGGTTTATTTGCTGCAACGTATTGGATATGTTTGTCTTACATGATGCGGGGATTTGAAAATTTTAGTGGAGGTTATCTACTAATCGTCATGCCCCTTGCTGGTTTGCTCATCGGTTTGATCATTCATTGGCTGGGAAATCCTGGGGAAATTGGGTTGATTATTGACAATATTCATCTCAAGGGTGGACGATTACCAATGAATGAAAATCCTTCGATGATTCTGTCGTCGCTACTCAGTATTGCCAGTGGAGGCAGTGCTGGCCCAGAATCGCCAATGGTGCAAGTCACAGGTTCAATTGGTACCTGGTTAGCCGATCGCTTTAAATTAAGCGGAGAAGCACTGCGAACTTTGAGTCTTGCTGGTATGGCCTCTGGTTTTACAGTTTTGTTCGGCGCTCCTTTAGGCGGTACTTTTTTTGCTTTAGAAATCCTGCATCATCAGAATGTTGTAGAGTATTTTGAAGCAATATTGCCTGCGGTAGTGGCAAGTTGTGCGAGTTACACCATCTTTGTCGCAATTACTCAGCTTGGACTTGGGCCTACCTGGAATTTTCCTCAGTACAATGTGGACAGTCTTTATGACTTTGGCGCAGCGATTGCTTATGGAATCGTAGGGGCGATTATGGGGTGGTTTTTTATCGCTGTATTTCGCAGTGTTGGTCGCTTGTTTGATTCGATACACAGTCCCATTTATGTACGAACTACTTTAGCCGGACTAGCACTTGGTAGTTTATCAGCTTTCTTTCCGCTCACTCGTTTCTTTGGGGAGCATCAAATAGAAAAAATTGTTGAGGGAAACTTTTCTCTGACATTTCTATTGACTTTAGTTGTTGCTAAAGTATTTGCTATTAGTGTGACTATCAATGGGGGCTGGCGAGGGGGAATAATCATTCCGCTATTTTTTATAGGAGCCTGTTTAGGAAAGGCAATCACCATTATGAATCCTATCGGCTCGAATGAGACTTTGGCAATGATTTGTGTAATGGCTGCTTTGAATTCAACGGTTACTCGCACTCCAATTAGTACAACTCTGCTCCTCGCGAAGTTGACAGGGTTAAGCACTTTTACACCGATTCTATTTGCTAGTCTCGTGGGTTTTTTCTTAGCTCCCCGATCTCCCTTCATTGCCTCACAGCGTAAAGTAGATTGACAAACGGGTAAAATTCCTCTAATAGCTCGTGTAGCGGTAAGCAATGCTTGCAAATTGCGAGTGTAGAGTCTCAAGGCTTCAAGGTTTATGCCATTACAAATGGACTGTTTGCATCAAACAACATCTCGCCGTTGATATTCGTCAATTTGCGGTTTTTTATCTTCACAAAAGCCACGGTTGCCACCGAGTCCGCCTAAAAACGGATACAAGTTTCGACGAATTCGGCTTTGAGTCGATCGATTGGCACGGTTTGGCAGTCAGAATTGGAGTTTTTGCTCAGATCCAATCCGGCGGATCGAAATCATACCGTAGTGCTGTCTCCGGTAGCGTTAAGACCGAATCCGGCGATCGCAATCATACCCTAGTGCTGGAACTCGGGCACGCGAACTCCCTAGGGCGCTCTTCAAGCTACTTCTATGGGACTGGAAGCGTGAATAACTGTGAAGTTTTGTCGCTTTTTGGGGAAGTGCTTCCAGCCACTGCGGTAAACTAACGCTTAACTCTCTGTGCAGGCTATAGCGGTGGCACGTCGCCGTCAAATCTGTTAATCCGCAGAGCTAGCAAATTTTTAGTGACTCGTTGGGAGCCTTTATTCAATGTCTCATTCAGTCAAAATTTACGATACCTGCATCGGCTGCACTCAATGCGTCCGCGCTTGTCCGACTGATGTTTTGGAGATGGTGCCCTGGGATGGCTGCAAAGCGGCTCAGATTGCCTCATCTCCCCGCACAGAAGACTGTGTAGGTTGCAAGCGTTGCGAAACTGCTTGCCCTACCGATTTTCTAAGCATCCGGGTTTACCTGGGAGCAGAAACTACTCGCAGTATGGGTCTAGCCTACTAAATATCGATCGGCACGCCGATCGAATTACGGGCACGTATAGAGGGGGCGATTAAATTGCCCCCTCTCTTTTAGTCGCAAAATCTGAATTTTGTGGCACGAAGAAGCTAAAAATGATAAAACTTGGGTTTTATGGCGATCGCTAAGCAGGAGTTTTACCTTAAATGTGCGGAATCGTTGGCTATATCGGCACGCAAACAGCAAGCGAGATTTTGCTAGCAGGATTGGAGAAACTAGAATACCGGGGCTATGATTCAGCGGGCCTGGCTACCATCTCCGAAGGAGAAATTACCTGCATCCGAGCAAAGGGCAAGTTGCACAACCTCCGGGAAAAGCTAGCAGAGATAGACTCTCCGGCTACCATCGGCATCGGACACACCCGCTGGGCAACTCACGGCAAACCAGAGGAATATAACGCTCACCCTCACATGGACAATAGCGGGCGAATTGCCGTTGTTCAAAATGGCATTGTCGAAAATTATCGCGAGTTGCGGCAAGAATTGACAGCGAAGGGACATAAATTTGTCTCGGATACCGATACAGAAGTTATTCCTCATTTAATAGCTGATTTTTTTGAGGAAGAAAGAAGGCAGAAGGCAGAAGGAAGAAGGAAGAAGGAAGAAGAAAAAGATCCCACAGCAGAGGAAATTGCTGATTTGTCGTTTTTGGAAGTGGTTTCCAAGGTTGTCAATCGGTTAGAAGGAGCTTTTGCGATCGCTGCGATTTGCGCCGACTTTCCAGACGAAATAATTGTTGCCAGACAGCAAGCTCCTTTGGTTATCGGCTTTGGTGCTGGCGAATTTTTCTGCGCTTCCGACACGCCGGCCTTAATATCTCACACCCGCACCGTTTTGTCCTTGGAAAATGGCGAATTGGCTAGGCTAACTCCAATGGGAGTCGAAGTTTACAACTTTACAGGGGAAAGGCTCAAAAAAAGCCCGCGCATCCTTGGTTGGAGTCCGGTTTTAGTCGAAAAACAAGGCTTCAAACACTTCATGCACAAGGAGATTTATGAACAGCCAGCCGTAGTTCGAGCTTGTTTGGATGCTTATTTAGACAGCGATTGGCAGCCGGGAAATCTGCGCTCTCCCATCAATCTCAACTTGCCCGAAGAACTTTGTGCCGATGTTGAACAAATTTCAATTCTCGCCTGCGGAACGAGCTGGCACGCCTCGCTAATTGGCAAATATTTGTTGGAACAGCTAGCGAATATTCCTACTGCGGTGCAGTACGCTTCTGAGTACCGTTACGCACCGGCACCGCTAACAGCAAATACTTTAATTATTGGGGTAACGCAGTCGGGAGAAACGGCAGACACCCTGGCTGCTTTGGGGATGGAACAGCAGCGCCGTGCGGGTTTTACCGATAAATTTCGCGCGAGAATGTTGGGCATTACTAACGGAACAGAAAGCTCGATCGCCCACATGATGCCGCACGTAATCAGCACCCACGCCGGTATAGAAATCGGCGTGGCTGCTACTAAAACTTTTGTCACTCAGTTGATGGCATTCTATTTATTAGCTTTGGATTTAGCGCACCGGCGACAAACAATCAGCACGGAGAGATTGATAGAAATTATTGCTGGTTTGCGCCATTTACCAGGGCAAATTGAGAAGTTTTTGGAGATTCAAGAACAGTATGTGGAGGAATTGTCCCACCAGTTTACCGAAACCCAAGATTTTATATTTTTGGGGCGGGGAATTAACTTTCCGATTGCTTTGGAAGGGGCGCTGAAATTGAAGGAAATTAGCTACATTCACGCTGAAGGATATCCGGCGGGAGAAATGAAACACGGCCCGATCGCCCTTTTGGATGCTAAAGTGCCTGTAGTGGCGATCGCCATGCCCGGAAGCGTCTACGAAAAAGTCCTTTCCAACGCTCAGGAAGCCAAGGCGCGCGACGCACGTTTAATTGGCGTTACCCCGAAGCAGGGCGCAGCGGAAGCCGATATTTTTGACCACGTTTTGCCGGTACCTTTGGTGGATGAATTGTTGTCGCCGATTGTGACAGTAATTCCGCTGCAATTGTTGGCCTATCACATTGCGGCACGTCGGGGTTTGGATGTGGATCAGCCGCGCAATTTGGCGAAGTCGGTGACGGTGGAATAAGGGAAGTCATTAGTCATTAGTCATTAGTCATTAGTCATTAGTCATTAGTCATTAGTCATTAGTCATTAGTCATTAGTCATTAGTCATTAGTCATTAGTCATTAGTCATTAGTCATTAGTCATTAGTCATTA
>NZ_JADEWT010000185.1 GCF_015207505.1 Tychonema sp. LEGE 06208 | reverse complement strand
CCACCCCGGAGCCTCCGCCCCAACCCCCAGTCAAACTCGAACTCGAACTCATACTCGATCGAGAAACCTTCGTCACCCAACTCGGCCGCCCCTTAGTCATTTCCGGCAAAATCGACATTTCCCAACCACCCCAAACAACCAGAAAAAAAGCAAATCTCATCTCTGAATCACAAACAGAAGAACTCAAAAAACTCATCGGTTCAGCAGAAATACAAATCTACCTGCGCGACCCCCAAACCTCAAAAATACTCGCCCAAATCCAGCAGCAGATGCCAGAACAAGCTCCCCCCTGCATCTTTGCCTGCGTCACCTACATCCCCAGCGAGTGCAAAAGTCGCCTAATTTTAGGAGAAGCAATACTCAGCAGCGGAGGCGTTCCCCTAGCCACCAAACTATTTACAATAACCGCCCGTTTAGAGCACCTTCTAGAAGTAATTAAAGAAAATTTCATCGAAGAAAAGCATCAAGCCGAACTCTCCCCAACAGCCTCAAAACAGCCTCGGAAGACCACAAATTTATCGTTTCTCAAGCTAGTAGAAAAATCCTTAGAGCCTCCATCCCCTGCCGAAGTTTCAACAAACGAACCCTTACCGCCTCAACTGAATTCCCGCCAAACTGCAAGTGCCGGCGGTTTAGAATTGCCCGCATTCGGTAACAAACTGCCCGAGGGGGGCCGATCGCAATTACTCCAAGAAATCTCCAATCCCCGTCAAACAGTCGCCGGGGCGATCGACCCACAAACCAAACCCTCAGACATCCCAACAGCCGCAGAAACGGCCGAAGATCGAGCGATCGACAAAAAACCCGAAAACACCCCGGAACCAGAAACAACAGCCCCAGAAACCCCGCCACCAGCCTCAAAACAGGCATTTCAAACCCTAAACGTCGAGAATAGATTTTGGTCGCGACTGAGTTCCCTAGCCAGCAACGGCGAATCCCCCGAATGGCTCAAAGCAACCACCCTGTCGCCAACTCCAAAAGCCGCCAATAGCAGCGACACCATAGCCGTAGTGGAAGAAAGCAGCCCAACATTACAGCAACGGGCGATCGGGAAAACAATTTCCGAGCCCAAATATATTGGCCCGGAATCCAGAGAATTTGTAGTTTTTGACGAGCCCCCACAGCCGAAACAAGTTGCTCAAAAAACCACAAAACTCGAAGAATCAACTGGGCCAACTCCCTACGTTTTGCCAGAAGACGAGTTAGTACCGATGCCCGTCTTAGAATTGCCGCGCGCCCAAATCCTCGCGGGCCAAGCTGTAACAGTGAAAGTGCAACTGCCGGAATTGATGCCCCGGATTTATGTAAAAGTTTGGGTATTCGATCGACAAAGCTACCTGATTCTCGACGGGCCGCGCTGGATTACCGAATTTACACCTAACGGCTTGGGAAATGTCAGAGCAAGTATCGAGTTAGAAATTCCCTACGGCTGCATGGAAGTCGAATTTGAGGCGATCGCCGTAGAAATGCAAACTCAGCGAGAAAGTCACAAAATCAGCGTTCACCGCCAAGTTTTGCCCCCAGCCGGCCCCCTTTTGCCCCTGGATGAGTGAACCCTGCATTCATCTCTCTCTTCTCTTTCTCTGTGTTCTCTGCGTTCTCTGCGGTTAAAAAATTCCGAAATCAGTAATCGTAGCCAGTAGCTAACCCTGATTTGGTATTACTGCAAAAAAATCGGGAAATGGAGGCGAGAAATCTCAGAATATTCCCGGTTTCTCGCCCCCGCGCCCAACTTTTTATATCGTTTCCGGTTGCATCGGAATAATAAAATCGAGTCAACAATTAATACTCAGTAGGGGCGGTGGATGGTGCGTGCCCGCCCGTCAACAGTCAACAATTCCCCAGGAGTGCAACCGGAATTGATATTATCTACTTACCGGCCAACTGCCGAAACTTCTTCTTAAACTTATTATTGTACACATAGATCGATCGCTGCAAATCCTCAAATTGCAGCGACATCTGGGCCGCCAAACCCCTGCGGTTCCAAACATCCTCCTGACACTTGCGGCGGCAAAAATTCATCGGTTCCGAGTAAACTTGAGATGTTGATAAAGTCGGTTTCGGCCCGCACCAATGAATCACAGTCGCCAAGGCGCGATCGCCCGCAGGCCCGCTTGACTCAACCGGAAACCGCTTTTTCACCAAATCCCGGTCAAAATCCGGCATCAAAAACTGCATATCCACACTCTGCACCCGCAGCCGACTTTCCCCGGCCACCCGGAAAATCATAAAGTTTAAAAAAACCATTTCTCCGTACTTAAATATCCCCGGATTTGCAACCGTAAAATCTAAAATTTCTACGTATTCTTCCAAATTAAAAATGCCGCGTTTAGCAAAAAAAGTTCCGGTGCAGAAATAATTGGCTCGGTATTGCGACCAGTTAAAACTGGGAAAATGTTTTTCAACACCAGGAATGTCAAAGAAAAACTTGGAAATATCTGCATCCGAATTTTCCTGACCAGGTTGGTCTACAATAAAATCAAATTCCTTAAAATTAGCACACTTGAGAACATCACCCCAAACAATAATATCGACATCCAAAACCAAGAAATTTAACCGAGGACTTTCCCAAAAGGCAATCATTTTAGTTTTACCCCAACCAAAAATTCTCTTTCTCAAAACATCTTGGGAAACGGTTGTGCGATCGATTACTCGCACCCCGTAGGACTTTTCCAAAGCACTTACAGAAAACGTACCGTCAATCAACAGACAAATCGGCACATCTCCCAGGAAATATCGGATGCTAGCACAGCAACCCTTCGCAAACAGATAATCTTGGTCGCCGCAAGCAATAATAATACCGAAATCTTCCCTAACCCCTAATTCTTTTACTAAAACTTCCACCCGCAGCCTTTGGTTTTTTTGTTCCGACAGCACTATTTTTGAGTTGTGCATTTTCGCCCGCTTAGCATTAAATTCCTGCGATCGCCCTCCGCCAAAAACAGCCATCAAATCGCTATAAAATTTGGGTAGAGTTTGTATCTCAAGCAACACAGCATTCTCGGCGCGATTGGATATTAAGCAACACCAATTGCAGCCGCACTCAGAACACCCAAAAATTGTGTTAAAGTAGCGGTTAATTAAACCGGGCGACAGCTTGTCTCAAACATGACGATCGCCCGCGCAAGTCCCGACTCTTGGGATCGTCAGAAAAGCCAAATTGGTCAAGCCAGAAATTTGGCTTTTCTAGGGTACATCTACGAGTTATGAAAGCCCGCTGGCTCCCAGCAGGCCCGAAAATCGCCCCGCCAAAGGTCGCAGGGTTTAAAGTGAGGTTAAAAAGCTTGACATATTTGGCTCGAAAGCTGTATAAGGGAGGCGACAAGCAGCCCCGATCCTATCCTGATAACTGTCTATTAAGTCTGGCGTAGCCGAAGACTCAGGGTAGCAGTCAGTTTGAGGCAGATTGTGGCCGAACCCGCACCACCAATTATCGATCGCAGCTACAGCAATTAAAGCAAGTCTGGCGATCGAGAGATGAAATGAACTCCTTGGGGCGCAGGGAGTCTGCCCGGATCCCACGCACCCCGTGCGATGGGAGTGAGGACAAGATGGCTTGTCAAACCTCCATACGCTGCATAAGACCAACATCATTCAAAAATGGTAGAGGCAGCGGCGGTTGAAACGGGAAGCCCAGACTGTATGCTTCGCATAGCGTGTGGGTACGTCGCCCGGTGATGGTATAATCAACCGTAATGTAATGTGGACTTGACCAGAATTGATGCCCTTGCCGTAGAAAAGCCCAGCCCCTACGTTCAAGCGGAAACTAGACACCCCAACTGTGAGTCAGCAGCTATGGAGAGGTTCTATTCTATTGGCAGTTATTCTCAGCAGACAAGCAACCACAAAAATTACAAGTTGGGAATTCTCGATCGAGTTGAATAGAGTGTGAAGGTGTGAGGAAAATGAACAGAACTTTTTGGAATTTACTGCTAGTATCCCCCGCTATTCTGGGGCTATCATCAGTTGTCAGTACCGCAGCCCTAGCAGCAGAAGCGACCGCAACCGCTGAAGCCAACCAGCTAGCCACAGCAAAGTCATCCGAATCAAAAATTGCAGCATCAGTTGCAGAATTAGTTGCAGAACCAGTTGCAGCAGCCCCTGCCGCCCCAGAAAAGCTGGCTTTAAACAGCATCGCTCCGGCGGCCCAAACCCCGATCGCCAACTCGGACGACGCACAAAAACAGCCGGACAAACTGGCAAAAATTGAACCAGAAACCAGGGCAACAGCACTGCAAACAGCAGAAAGCGACATCGACTCAGCAGCCCCAATCGCAATCGCCCCCGCCACCACAGCGGCAGCGACTGAACCCGTGGCGGCAGCGAACACAGCCGAACCGTCGCCCCAAGCATCAGACTTGGCAGTGCAAAGCACCCCCACAGACACCGCTGCAAAAATTGAAGAACCGGCTGCCACCGCTCTCCCCCCAGCTACTGTCCCAGCTACTAAGGTAGAAATTGCTCAGACAGTACCCGGAGGAATGGGCGGCCCGATCGTCCCAGCAACACCCCAAGCCCTGCCGGCACAACAGTCAGGAACCATGTCCCAGGTGACATCGGTCTCTCAGCTATCCGACGTAAGGCCGACAGACTGGGCATTCCAAGCCCTGCAATCCCTAGTCGAACGCTACGGTTGTATCGCAGGCTATCCCGACGGCACCTACCGCGGCAACCGCGCCCTGACTCGCTACGAATTTGCAGCCGGCGTCAACGCCTGCTTAGACCAAGTAACCAAACTAATTAGCTCGTCAACAGGTACCTTCGTCACCAAAGACGACTTAGCCATCCTGCAACGCCTGCAAGAAGAATTTGCAGCCGAACTCGCTACCCTGCGCGGACGAGTAGATGGCCTAGAAGCTCGCACCGCAGAACTCGAAGCTAACCAGTTCTCCACCACTACCAAACTCTCAGGAGAAGCCATTTTTCTCGCCAGCGACACCTTCGGAGATGGTGTTGGGCTGCGGGACGACAAAACGGCCACCAACCTCGGCTACCGGGTGCGGTTGAACTTCAACACCAGCTTCAGCGGTCGAGACTTGCTCAGAACCCGCTTGCAAGCTAGAAACATCGCCAACTACGGTACAGCCAACACCGCCGGTACGAACATGGCTCGCCTCGCCATCGACGGCGAAGACGGCAACCAATTCTCCCTCGATCAAGTGTGGTATCGCTTTCCGGTAGGCAACGCTACAGTATGGTTGGGCCCGAAAGGACTGAGGCTCGATGACGTTGCCGAGCTGACTGCTCCCTTGGAAAGTAGCGGCAACGGTGCTCTATCCAGGTTTGGACGTTACAACCCGGCAGTGTTCCGCGGCCCCGAAGGAGCAGGTGCTGCTATCAAATACAACTTGGGCCCAGTGAAAGCCACAGTTGCCTATCTTGCCTCCGACGGCGACGCTCCCAACCCAGCCGACGGCCGGGGCGTTTTCAACGGTTCTTTCAGCGCTTTGGGTCAGCTCAACTTCTCTCTCGGCAAAGCTATTGATATTGGCGCAACTTACACCCGGAAATACAATCGGGGTGGCGATGTTGGCATCATGGGCGGTACTGGCAGTTCCTTGGCTAACCGGCCCTTCGGTCAAACATCCACCGCATCAGATAACTTTGGCGTACAACTTAACTTAAAACCCAGCCGCGGCTTCCAGCTTGGCGGTTGGTACGGTTACACCAAGGCTCACCAAGAACGGGGCGCAGACAATGACGCTACTGTTCAGAACGGTGCTGTTTTCTTGGCGCTGCCAGATTTTGGTAAGCCTGGAAACCTCCTCGGTTTTATCGCCGGCATCCCGCCAAAAGTTACTGAAAGCGATGTCGCCAGAGACCGCGACACCTCTTATCACTTGGAGGGTTTCTATCGCTTCCAAGTTAATGACTTTATTGCGGTGACACCGGGCGTTTACGTGATTCTGAATCCCGAAAACAACAGAAATAATGACGATATCTGGGTAGGAGTCCTGCGGACAACCTTTAGTTTCTAAGGTTTCCTGATATCTAGTTAAAACTAAAAGCGGCAGGCGACTGCCGCTTTTAGTTATTGGTCAGTTGGTAGTTGTTAGTTGGCAGTTGTCAGTTGTGAGTTGGCAGTTGTGAGTTGGCAGTTGTGAGTTGGCAGTTGTTAGTTGTTAGTTGTTAGTTGTTAGTTGTTAGTTGTTAGTTGTTAGTTGTTAGTTGTTAGTTGTTAGTTGTTAGTTGTTAGTTGTTAGTTGTTAGTTGTTAGTTGTTAGTTGTTAGTTGTTA
>NZ_JADEWT010000184.1 GCF_015207505.1 Tychonema sp. LEGE 06208 | reverse complement strand
CCACCCCTACCCTCCCCTTGCTAAGGGGAGGGAGTAAGAAATTCACAAATGATTTAGGATTGCTATATCAATCAAAGACTTATCCAATCTTCTCTATTTAGTTAGAGATCGATCGCAGGCGACGCACCCTAGGAAGATTTTATAAAGGTTATGTTCACCGCCCTCCTTTAAATGAAAATACTTGCCCAAACTTCACCTGACTAAGTTTCTTTCGCCACGATTCCATGTAGATGTAAAATACGGGCGTTAGATACAGCGTCAAAACTTGCGAAAATAACAGTCCGCCGACAACTGCAATACCTAACGGGCGGCGAGATTCTGAACCTGCACCAACTCCCAACGCAATTGGTAATGTGCCCATTAATGCCGCCATTGTAGTCATCATAATTGGTCGGAAACGCACTAAGCAGGCTTGATAGATTGCTTCGGCCGGTTTTTTGCCATCTATGCGCTGGGCTTCGATCGCAAAATCGACCATCATAATCCCATTTTTCTTGACAATTCCTACCAGCAAGATGATGCCGATGAACGAATAAACGTTGAGTTCGACTCCAAACAACATTAGTGTTAATAATGCTCCAAATCCCGCCGAAGGTAATCCCGACAAAATTGTAATCGGATGGATGAAATCTTCGTACAAAATGCCGAGGATTAAATAGATGACCAAAATTGCGATCGCCAACAACATCCCCAAACTAGGTAGCGAACTCTGAAATACTTGACTCGCGCCCTTATAATTGGTGGAAATGCTCTCAGGAATCAGCGATTTGATGATTTGGTCGATCGCGCTATTTGCATTTCCCAGCGCCACCCCAGGCGCGAGGTTGTAGGAAATTGTCGCAGCATTCATCCTACCGACGTGGTTGACAATTAACGGTGCAACTCCTAGAGAAATTTTGGCAACCGTTGCTAGCGGCACCTGGGTTTCACCCCCAGAAGCATCGCTAGAATTACCCGCTGTACTGATGTAAAGCTGCATCAAAGCATTCGGATCTTTTTGATACTTTGGTTCTAGTTCCAAAATAACTTGATACTCGTTACTCGCACCGTAAATCGTCGAAACTTGGTAAGCGCCGTAGGCATTTCTCAGGGTATTTTCGATTTGACTAGCCGTAATTCCTAATGCTGAGGCTTTGTCGCGATCGATATCAATTTTGATTTGAGCAGTCATCTGCAAATCGCTGTTAACATCCTGAATTTCCGGCATTGCTTTCATTTTTTCAATTAGTTGCGGTACGTATTTACGCAGCGGTAAAACATCCGAACTTTGCAGCGCCAGTTGGTACAATCCCGTGCTTTGTTGAGTGCCCAGCGGGATTGCTGGAGGATTTTGCAGGAAGACTTGAATGCCTGGAATTTCGGCTAATTGCGATCGCAAACTCTGCACAATTTCGTCGGCACCCATCTGCCGCTGCGAGATCGGTTTGAGGCGCACAAACAAGCTGCCGGAATTCCCCGCAACCGCAGCCCCGCCGCCATTGGCGCTCGAACCGGCCCCGATATTCGAGTTGACTGCTTCCACGTTTGGATCTTGGCGAATCGCACTGACAACCGCTTGCTGGTGGCGAGATAATTCATCAAAAGAGGCATCTTGGGCGGCTTGGGTAATTCCGGTAATTTGTCCCGTATCTTGGCTGGGAATAAAGCCTTTGGGAACTACAATAAATAATCCAACTGTAACGAACACCATTGCTAATGATAAAATCATCGTGGTGCGGTGATATTTTAAGGCTATTTTGAGACTCCAATCGTACAGGCTTAAAATTCGATCGAATACGTACTCAGAAGCTCGATAAAGCCGGCTTTGATTTTCGTGATTTACCGGGCGCAAAAAACGGCTGCACAACATCGGTGTCAAAGTCAAAGAAACAAAGCCGGAGACTAAAATAGAAACCGCAATTGTGACGGCAAATTCATGAAACAAGCGCCCCAACAACTCGCTCATAAATAACATCGGAATAAACACCGCCACCAAGGAAAGCGTCATCGATAAAATCGTAAAACCGATTTCGCTAGAGCCGTTTAGCGCGGCTTCTCGCGGGCTTTCTCCGGCTTCGATGTGGCGGACGATGTTTTCGAGCATGACGATCGCATCATCGACTACAAAGCCCACAGATAGCGTCAGGGCCATCATTGACAAGTTGTCGAGGGAGTAGTCGAACAAGTGCATGATACCGAAGGTGCCGATCAGCGATACCGGTAGCGCTAAACTGGGAATGACTGTGGCAGAAAGATTGCGTAAAAATACGAAAATTACTAAGATGACAAGGGCGATCGTCAAAACGAGGGTAAACCGCACATCATCCACCGACTCGCGAATCGATTGAGACGCATCGTACATCACCCCAACCGCGATCGAACTTGGAATCTGAGTTCTCAAATTGGGTAGCAATTTTTGAATCGTATCTACCACTTCTACGGTATTCGTGCCCGGCTGTCTCTGAATCGTGAGGATAATTGCGCGATCGTTATTGTACCAACTAGCAAGTTGAGTATTTTCTACACTGTCAACCACTCGCCCTAATTGTTCGAGATAAACAGGCTGTCCGTTTTTATATGTCACAATTAAACGGCGGAATGCAGCAGCATCTTTCAGTTGTCCGTTAGTTTGCACCGCAAAGTTTTTATAACTTCCCGAAAGGCTTCCTGTAGGTAAATTAACATTGCCTTGTTGGATAGCAGTTTGCACTTTGTCGATGCCAATTTGCCGCGCTGCTAATTGTTGCGGATCGAGTTGAATTCGGGCAGCATATTTTTGAGAACCGTAAATCTGAACTTGCGCCACACCGTTGATTGTCGAAAGCTTTTGCGCGAGATAACTTTGCGCGTAGCTATCAACTTCAGAAAGCGGTAAAGTTGGGGACGTGAGATAAAGGTAAAGAATTGGCCCGTCGGCGGGATTGACTTTGCTGTAAGTCGGCGGATTTGGCAAATCGTTAGGCATTTGGCCCGAGGCTGAAGAAATTGCCGATTCGACATCTTGCGCCGCATCATCAATATTATGACTGAGATTGAATTGCAGGGTAATTTGAGTTTTGCCGCTGGTACTGGTAGAAGTCAGCGTATCGAGTCCAGCAATACTCGAAAATTGCTTTTCTAGGGGGCGCGCTACCGATGCGGCCATCGTTTCCGGGCTAGCACCGGGGCGGGAAGCGCTAACTTGAATTGTGGGATAATCGACGTTGGGCAAATCGCTAATCGGTAGCAAGCGATAACTCATCCAACCAAAAATTATAATTGCCGCCATCACCAATGTGGTCATAATTGGACGGCGAATAAATGGTTCTGAGAGATTCATTGGTTATATCAATTTCGGTTTTACTGAAATGACTGATGACTGTTGACTGTTGACTGTTATTTGTTATTTGTTAGTTGTTAGTTGTTAGTTGTTATTGGTTATTTGTTAGTTGTTAGTTGTTAGTTGTTATTGGGAATTGAGAATTGGAAATCGGGAATTCGTAGCCAGTAACCAATAACCAATAACCAATAACCAATAACCAATAACAATAACAACTAACCCATTTCCAACAACTAACAACTAACAACTAATGACTAACAACTAACAACTAATGACTAATGACTAACAACTAATGACTAACAACTAATGACTAACAACTAATGACTAATGACTAATGACTAATGACTAATGACTAATGACTAACAACTAATGACTAATGACTAACAACTAATGACTAATGACTAACAACTAATGACTAATGACTAATGACTAATGACTGATGACTAATGACTAATGACTAATGACTAATGACTGATGACTGTTGACTTTGCGAACGAAACGAAGTGAAGCACTTGCAGGAGTTTGAGATTACTTTTGTCTGCCAAATAACTTTCGACAATCCAAATATAAAATCGATCGCCCTAGGGATTTTTGGGGGATTTCCATGACTTATTTCCGGATGAATTGGAATCGCTGCCAGATTTTGCACCAGTTTCTTTGGCTTTAGATGTGTCTGAATTATCGCCCTTCGTTGAATCTGAATTATCTTTAGCATCCTCAGCATCTTTAATCCGAATCTTGCTACCATCAACCAGATTAGCTTGTCCGTCGGTGACAACATCATCACCAGCATCTACACCTTTTTTGATGACACTTAATCCGCCGATCGTATTTCCGACAACTACAGGCACATTGTCTACTGTATCGTCGTCTTGGGCGACAAATACAAACTGTCCGTTCGGCCCGGTTTGTACTGCTTGGGAGGGAACTACAATTGCATTTGGCTGTTGAGATAATGTTAAGGTAGTATTGACAAATTGACCGGGAAATAGTTTTCCATCGGCGTTATTAAAATCGCCAATCAGTTGAATAGAGCCTGTGGAATTATCAACCGTGTTGTTGACAAATGACAAGGTTCCTGATATTGGGCGATTGTTGCCGGCAAAGGTGACATCAACTTTTAGCTTGCCGTTGTCTACGTATTTTTGGATGTCTGAAAGGTTGGATTCGGGAACAGAAAAGGCAACTTGAATAGGATTGATTTTCGAGATTGTGACTAAGGGTTTGTCTGTGCTCGGTTGCACTACATTGCCTTCTGTGACTAGGATATTGCCGGCGCGTCCGTCGATCGGTGCAAACACTTTAGTATAGGATGATTGCACTTGAGCGTTTTGCAAACTACCGCCGTCGGCGCTGACACTAGCTTGAGCACCCTCGATCGCCGATCGATCGCCATCAACAACAGCCCGAGCATTGTCAATCCCCACTAAATCGCTCTTCACCGCCGTCTGAGCGTTCTCAATTCCCACCAAATCGCTCTTCACCGCAGTTTCAGCATTTGCGATCGCCACGGAGTCACCTTTGACGACAGACTCCGCATTTGTGATGCCAATGCGATCGCTCTTTACCGCCGTTTCTGCATTGGCGATCGCCTGTTTGTCAAGCTCCACCGTTGCCGCCGCAGCTCGACTGCTGGTAGCGTATTGTTGCGCCTGATCTTGACTAATTACTCCTTGTTTGTAGAGCTCTGCGTAACGTTGACTTTGGGCTTCGGCATACTCGGCTTGCGCTCGATCTTTGCTCAAAGTTGCCATCGCCTGCTTAACCGCACCTAAGTCTTTTTCCAACGTCATTTTCGCCTGTTCAACAACTCCCTTATCTTTCGCCAGAGTCATTTTCGCTTGTTCGACAACACCCAAATCTTTTTGCAGAGTCGCCCTAGCTTGTTCGACAATTCCTCTATCTTTATCCAAAGTCGCCCTAGCTTGTTCGACAATTCCTTGATCTTTAGCAAGATTAGCCGTCGCTTGTTGCACCTGGGCCCGGTCTTTTGCTACGATACCCTGAGCTTGTTGGATCGAAGCATTTTGAGAGCGATCGTCGATCGAGAAAAGCAACTGTCCTTTCTTAACTTCTTGCCCTTTCTTAAAATAAACTCCCGTCACCCGCCCGCTAGCCTGTGCTGTCACCGAAACAGTAGCACCAGATTGCACAGTACCGATCGCCTGTAACTGAATCGGTACAGTTTTTTTAGTCGCCGTCGCCACCAGAACCGGAGTTATTTGCATTTTACCACCGCGACGACTCGCTTTTTCCGGTTTAGGGGCGATCGCCCGTTGCCAAACCAAAAATCCCAAACCACCAAGCAACAACAACCCCAGCAAAAACATCGCAATTCGCCCTTTCGCCAGCACCTTTTGAGGCTTCGGTTCTTTTGCTAAAATATTATTTGTAGGCTCGCTTTCCGGCAAACTTGGAGATTCCAGAGCCACTTCAGGAACAGTGTCATTCGGAATTTTATCAACAATTTCCAAATTCTGCGTCGGTTCCTCGTTCAGCTTCAAATTTTCATCAGAAACTTTAGGGCGAGTGCCATTTCGACTGTCACTAATAATTTCTTCTATCATCACAAACCTCTTAACAATAGCCCTCATCTCATGTCCCGTCGATGAGCGCAAAAAAACGGTTAGTAGTGCGGACTTCAGTACACTGTTGAAGTTCGTAGTGCGCTCAATCCACCGGACACAATATCACTCTTCATAGCAGTTATTAGATTTTCAGTAGAATTCCCTTTGGTATCTTGAATTTATCTGAGTAAATCGGTCTTGATCTGCCTCGATAGGCGGTTAACCTATTACTCAAACATTTATGAAATTCAAGTTTATTATAGGGTGCGTCAGACCCAAAAGTTAGCAATTACTGAAAACATTAAACCCCTGACACACCATACAAAAACTGAAAACGAACAAAACTTGTTCTTAGATCATTTACTTAGCTTTAGCTCCAGACTGCCCATTTTGCGAGCGAGGATAAGCAGCCTGGAGAATCCCCTTAACTTGGGTTTTTTGCTCAGCACTGAGGTTTAGCTCGTTAAGAGCTTTCCGCATTTTTTCGCCTCCCTTGATTTTGGAGTCCAACTGTTTCACCTGCTCGGGAGTTAGCACCGCTTCGACTTGTTTGCGAAGTTCGTCGCGTTTCTGGGCGCGTTGAGCAGGAGAAAGCTTCGGTTGTCCTGAAGTTGCTGCATTTGCCGCCACCGCGTTAGATTTGGTGACATTAGAAGCGTTGGATGGCATACAACCAGACAAACTACCTACCAAGAT
This sequence comes from Tychonema sp. LEGE 06208, assembly GCF_015207505.1. GTDB lineage: Bacteria > Cyanobacteriota > Cyanobacteriia > Cyanobacteriales > Microcoleaceae > Microcoleus. Next base: position 297 of record NZ_JADEWT010000184.1, on the reverse strand, counting down.
GGTGCCGGCGAGGATAAATGCTGCTGCGATGGTATTTCTTTTCATGATTGACTTTCTGTAAATTAATCTTCACCTACAAATCTTAGAAGCTTAAACCAGCCAGCGCATCACGCAATACTCCTAATCTAACCAGTCAAAAAGCACATAGCACTTGTGACTTTTTTCCTAGTCCCAAACCCCAAAATCAGCCACAAAGGCTCTAACGCAATCGATCGCACCTTCGCTAAGCTGTTATGGCAAAAGGGGGAATGGGAGAGGGGGAGAGTGAGAGAGGGGGAGAGTGGGAGAGTGGGAGAG
>NZ_JADEWT010000183.1 GCF_015207505.1 Tychonema sp. LEGE 06208 | reverse complement strand
CCCCAAGAACAATCGGAACAAGAACAAGAAGAAGAAGAGGAAGAAGAAGACAAAGAAGACCAACCTCCCGAAGAACAAGAAGAAACCAACATTCCCGAAGAATTTCTCTTTGACCCCGAAGGCGTAATTCTCGACCCCGACGTGCTGTTCTTCGCGCAGAACGCCAACCGCCAAGGCAAATCCGGCAGCAGAAGCACCATTTTCTCGGAAGATAGAGGTCGTTACGTCAAGCCAGTATTGCCCAAAGGCCCCGTCCGCCGCATCGCTGTAGATGCTACCCTCAGAGCCGCCGCACCCTACCAAAAAGCCCGCCGCGACAGGAATTATGACCAGGAACCCACCGCCGGCGAGAGTCCAAATCGAGAGAAGCGCGTATTTGTGGAACAGGGAGACATTCGGGCAAAGCGCTTGGCCAGAAAAGCAGGGGCTCTAGTGGTATTTGTCGTGGATGCTTCGGGTTCGATGGCCCTCAACCGGATGCAGTCCGCCAAAGGTGCTGTCATGCAGCTACTCACCGAAGCTTATCAAAGCCGCGACCAAGTGGCGCTGATTCCGTTTCGCGGAGAACAAGCAGAAGTATTGCTGCCGCCTACTCGCTCGATAGCCTTGGCCCGCAAGCGTTTGGAACGGCTGCCCTGCGGCGGTGGTTCGCCGCTGGCCCACGGTTTGACGCAGGCGGTGCGCGTGGGAGTCAATGCGCGGCAGTCGGGAGATATCGGTCAAGTGGCGATTGTCGCGATTACTGACGGGCGCGGTAATATTCCTTTGGCCCGTTCTTTGGGCGAACCGATTTTAGATGGAGAAAAGCCTGATATTAAGCAGGAATTGTTAGAAATTGCTGCCAAAATTCGCGGCCTGGGAATGCAGTTGCTGGTGATTGACACTGAGAGCAAATTCATTTCGACCGGCTTTGCGAAGGAGTTGGCCAAGACTTCTGGCGGGAAATACTATCATTTGCCGAAAGCTACTGAACAGTCGATCGCAGCTATGACTAAAAATGCTTTGAGGGATGCGATCGGCTAAAATCCTTAAACAGGGCTGGTTGAAAAAGTCTTTTCGTTAAGGCTAGAAGTCAGGAGTCAGGAGTCAGAAGTCAGAATTAAGCTGTCGGAGATTTAAATCCTATGTTCAGGGCGGGCTCTCCTGCCCAACCCCTACTCCCCACAAGAAGGGGATTTTTTTTGACATTCAATTTAAATGCAAAACAGCTTACTCTTGCACGAATACCTGAAAAGGCTATAGCGGTTCTCAAGCTTGGTGAGGTGGGTTCATTCCAATCCTGCCCATGCCCCATCCCTCCGCTTCGCTCCGCCCTGCGCGGGCCACGGAGCCCCATGCCCACTCCTAGCACCTCATATTACTGACTCCCAATCTAAAATCGTCCGACTCTCGCTCTCCGGCGAGTCACCGCCAGCGAACCCGCCACTAAACCCAACCCTACCACCGTCGAAGGTTCGGGAATTTTCACAGGCCCGGGTGCCCGGTTTACCTTTACCGGGTTCGGGCTCGGAGAAGTTGTACCTTGGGGGGGTTGACCAACCTGAGCCAGCAGCCAATATTCAGAACCCTGCGATGCAGCAGCGACAGAAACGTCTCCGACATTACCTGCAAAAGCAGCTTGGCCAACGGAAATCACCGCAGTAGCAGCCAAAAGAATTCCGGCTGCGGGTGACAATAATTTACGAGCAAAAAAGGTGAGCATTAGACATTACCTGTTGAGAATTTGGTCGGTACGAACTAAATTTATTCATTAATTTTCTTGAAATTCCCTGTCTGAGCTACCAGGTGCAACTAACCGAACCGATTTCAGGTTTGAGATTTTAAATTGTGGAGATTCTCTCTCCCTAGTTTCAACTCTTGCCGGCCATCAAAAACCTCAAATCAACTGTGCCCCCTCCCTTTAGCATAAAGCTTTCAATCGCAAATCGCAAATCTAAAATCCCAAATTTATTCACCTGTGCCATCTGCGATTCGATCGACCTTGACATCAACCTGTTAATTAAGTTAAAGAATATCTCTGTGGCGTCAGACAATCCTATTAGACTGTGCTAATTCCGGCGCGGCAGCCAGACTGCACACCATGTACGCAGTCGATTATAAACAATGGTTTCCTACTTGGGAGTGATTTCACCCCGGTTCTTTATCAAATCTTTAAACTCGGCTTGGTTTTGCAAACACAGGGTAAAGCTGTCAGAATAGAAATACAAGACTTGCGCGCCGCGTGAGAAACTGGCTTTTTCACCATAACTACAGGTTCAAACCCGCGTATTTTCGTGCATACCCGGTTTCTTTTGCCGCGCGCAAGTCCCAAAATATCAACTCTCAGCCAACATTAGGTAAATCCTCGTGAGTAACACCAGCAATTTCCGCGAAGCCGTGCGCGAGGCCAAAAACCACGCACTGGTAGGCCCCAACGTCATCTCCAACGCCCTCCCCTTCGTCGGTGGCGGACTTGTCTTAACCGCTGTCGGCACCTACGGCGGCCTCGGAGTCATTCGCAACTATCCGGGAATCTTTTTTCCCACATTCATCGCCGCGATCGTCCTAGAATTAGTTTTATTCTTTGTCGCTCGCGGTGTCGCCGAAAAAGGCAACAATAGTACCGCCTTACCCCTCCTGGCAACCTACAGCCTGCTTTCCGGCTACACCCTCAGTGGATTGGTGTTTACAGCCCTCAGATCCGAAGGTGTCGGCATCGGCGGCATCGGTTTTGCAGCCCTAGGCTGCGGCATTACCTTTATCGCCGCCCGCCAAATTGGTTCCAACTTGTCGGAAGAAGACGGCATGGCCATCACCAAAACCATCAGTTTAGGTGTGATTGCTTTGTTAGTCGTCGTTGGCGGTCAATTTCTACTCTCTCTATTTGGAGTCTACACCCCAACCTGGTTAGAAATTGGCATTTCCGGCATCGGCGTGTTTATCTTTGCTGGCGCTGCGATCGTCGATTTTTACATACTACCCCGCAGCTACCGCGACGACCAGTATTTGCCCGCAGCTTTGTCGATGTACTTGACCTACATCAACTTGTTCATCTTCATTCTGCGCCTGCTGATTGCTATCAACGGCCGCGATTAATCAACGCCAGTTTAGCTTAAAAACAACCGCAGCTCGATCGACTTCCGGCTGCGGTTTTTGATTAAGATTTACAACCAAGAGAGCGATCGGTCGATTTGAGATTTTATAGTTGAGATTGATTCGACTAATTCTGTCGATCGCGATTTCAAAATTAATCACAACTCAATTTAATAACACTTATGTACTTAAAATATGAAGACATCAGGATAGTCAGCGTAGAAATTACTTCCCGGTGCAATGCCGCTTGTCCCCAATGTCCCCGCACCGACAACCCGATTTTGCCGGGGGCGGAATTAAAGATGGAGGATATTGAGAGAATTTTCCCACAAGAGTTTTGCTCTCAGTTGGATTTGATCTATATGTGTGGCAACTACGGCGATGCTATGACTAGCAATACTACAATTGGGGCGATCGAATATTTGCATCGGATGGGAGTTCCTAAAATCTGCCTGTACACCAACGGTAGCGGGCGCAACCCCCACTGGTGGCAAGCCCTGGCGCAGGCGATGACAGGAGAAAACGATCGCGTAATTTTTAGCATCGACGGATTGGCTGATACTAACAGCATTTACCGCCAAAATACCAACTGGGACAGGATAATGCAATCTGTTAAAGCCTTTATCCAAGCGGGCGGAAAAGCTGTCTGGCACTACTTGATATTTGAACACAACCAGCACCAAGTAGAAGCAGCCAGGGATTTAGCCCAAGAATTAGGATTTGTCGAGTTTGTACCGAAAGCTACCTCTCGTTTTGTAGCAAAAGAAATTTATGACAAAGAGTCCGCAAATCAACAGCTTCAGCAGGCAGAAAACTCTCAGGTAGATGCTAAGAGCGATCGCCCCAACCAACCAGCAACAACTAATGCGTCAGCCCCTCAAAATCAAACACAGACGGCTGTTGGGCTGCACCGACAAGGGGAGGACTGTTTGAAACAAGGACAGCTCTCAGAGGCGATCGCAGCCTGCCAACAAGCCCTAAAAATTCAACCTAACTTTGCAGCAGCCTGTAAAACTTTAGGCAATGCTTTCCAAGCTATGGGGAAGATGCAAGCAGCAGCCGACTGCTATACAAACGCACTGAAAATTCAGCCTAATTTTCCCGAAGTTTATGCTAATGTCGGCAGTCTTTACGCTCAACAGCAACAGTGGCAGCCAGCTAGTGCTTATTACCAAAAGGCGATCGAGCTTAAACCCAATTTTGCAGGAGCTTATCGCAATTTAGCTAAAGTGTTGACGCAGTTGGGGCAACCAGAAAAAGCAAATTATGCTTGGTATCAAGCTATAGCTATCGAAACCTCTCAAGCACTAGCTCAAAATCAGCCGATCCCATCACAGCCAGCCAGCGAAGAACTCCAACCCCCATCATTGGAACAATATAAAAATCCACAGGGAGATCAATTTATCAAAGCTGTAGAAACATTTGGTAGCCTAAATAATTACTACCGCAATGTAGAAATTAGCTGCCAAACTCAAGCCACCAAAGAGATTTTTATTTCTTTTGAAGCGGAACTTTGGCCTTGCTGTTGGGTCAGCCATACTAAATACGCTGTTTATAACGACACTTACAGACCCCAAATGCTGGCTTTAATTGAAAAGTACGGCAATGGATTTAATTCTCTCAGAACTAAATCAGTGAAAGAGGCGATCGCCTGTGATTGGTTTCGCGAAGACCTCACAAAAAATTTTTCATGTTCCAAAAGGTTGGACGTATGCGCTCACGAATGCGGTAAAGCCTTCAATTCCACAGGTTCGCAGTATATTTAAGAAGTCATTAGTCATCAGTCATTAGTCATTAGTCATTAGTTACAAGAAAGAAGGAAGAATGCGGTGAAGCGATCGAATTTCATGTCACGATTCAGGCAGGTTATCGGGATCGATACCTTGCGATCGCAAATACTCAGCTAGGCGTTCGGCCCGCTGCTGTTGAACCTCAGCTCGCTGTCGTTCTACCCTCAACTCCTCGCGCATCTGCCCTGCCGCTGCATCCGGCAAGGGATAGACATTTCCTGACTCGTCGTACCAAACCAGAATTTCTTGCTCGATGCCCCCAATAACTTGCCCAGAGCGCCCTATGCCCAGTCTCACTTCTGGCATCCAATAGGGTTCGCCAATCTGCTGCCTGTATTGCCCGTCAATCAGCTTGTACACTTCAAACGGTTGATGCCGATCGCGCCGCCAAAATTCGGGGTTGTAAATAATGTAGTACAAAACCCCTAACCCGGCATAAATCGACATCTTATCGTCGTACTCCCCACCCGGTTTGTGAGACACCATTTCCAACGCTAAAATCGGCACAACCTCGTTTTCTTCCCAGACAGCATAGCTGCGGCGAGATTTGCCTCCTTTTCGGCGCTCCACCCCCAAACTGAGAAATCCGTCCGGGACGACAGGCACTTTGGGACTGATTCCTGTAGTGTGATACACCGCCATATCTACCCCAAAGTACCAATCCATGCGATCGGACCAAATACCGATCAAGACAAACAACAGTAGGTTCGGCAGCAAATTCTGGTCTTCGTTATCCACAGGGGTATCGTCCGAACAGGGCAGGTCTTCGGTGGACGGCAAGCTCAATTTAAGTTCTGGGGAAATCATGGCAGTTAACTTCCATCGAGATCGTTAACCTGATTTTAGATTATAGCAACTTTTTTTTGAATCTTGAATTTTTAATGCGGTAAAGTTTTTAATTCAACAGGTTCGCACTATATCTAATCAGGAAGAAGTCATAACATTTTGTTGAAAGAGCGCAATTTCAGCTAAACTCAAAAATACACCCCACAACTAGGAAAACTCACAGTGGAAGTTCTAGACATCAAGCACGATATCGAAACATTGTCCGATCGACTGGGTACCACCCAGGACTATCTTTGACATCCCCGCACTCACAGCCAAAATCCAAGACTTAGAGCAAATCTGTGCCCAACCAGCATTTTGGGACGACCAGGATAGAGCTCAAGAAACCCTCCAAGAACTCAACAACTTCAAATCTCATTTAGACCAATACCGCGGCTGGCAGACTAGCCTAGAAGACGCTAGAGCTATTTTAGAACTGCTGGAGTTAGAAGCCGACGAGTCTTTGTTCCAAGAAGCCTCATCGAGTCTTGCTCAATTAACCCGCGAACTCGACCTGTGGGAACTGCAACAATTACTATCGGGCCCCTACGACGAAGGCGGCGCAGTCTTGACAATTAACGCCGGGGCGGGCGGCACGGATGCTCAAGATTGGGCCGAAATGCTGCTGCGGATGTACACCCGCTGGGGGGAAAGTCAAGGTTACAAAGTACATTTAATGGAAATTTCCGAGGGAGAGGAAGCAGGTGTTAAATCAGCTTCTTTGGAAATTGTCGGCCGCTACGCTTACGGTTATATGCGATCGGAAAAAGGCACTCACCGTTTGGTCAGAATTTCGCCTTTTAACGCGAATGACAAGCGTCAAACCAGTTTTGCGGGCGTCGAAGTGATGCCGGTGCTCGATCGATCCGTACAATTGGATATCCCAGAAAAAGACTTAGAAATCACAACTTCCCGCGCAGGCGGCAAGGGCGGACAAAACGTTAACAAGGTAGAAACGGCCGTCCGCATCGTTCACCTTCCCACTGGTTTGGCCGTCCGCTGTACCGAAGAACGCAGTCAGTTGCAAAATAAGGAAAAAGCTTTGGCATTACTCAAGGCTAGGCTGTTGGTGATTGCTAAGGAACAGCGGGCTTCGGAAATTGCCGAGATTCGCGGCGACATGGTAGAGGCAGCTTGGGGCAACCAAATTCGCAACTACGTTTTTCACCCCTATCAAATGGTCAAGGATTTGCGGACTGGGGTGGAAACAACCGCCATCCTAGATGTGATGAATGGCGAATTAGAACCGTTCATTCAAGCTTATCTGCGGCAGGAAAATCAGGTGGTCAATAGTCAGTAGTCAGTTGTCAGTAGTCAATAGTCAGTAGTCAATAGTCAGTAGTCAGTAGTCAGTAGTCAATAGTCAGTAGTCAGTAGTCAGTAGTCAGTAGTCAGTAGTCAATAGTCAGTAGTCAATAGTCAGTAGTCAGAAGGAACAGGGAACAGGGAACAGGGAACAGGGAACAGGGAACAGGGAAAAATACTCTCCCCCTCTCCCTCTCTCCCCCTCTCCCTCTCT
>NZ_JADEWT010000182.1 GCF_015207505.1 Tychonema sp. LEGE 06208 | reverse complement strand
CCGATACTGACCGTCACTTCTGATGTATTCTCCATCAACTCAACTGATACAGACTACACCATTATTCTTGCCCAATCCGGGAAGGATGTCAATAGATGTCTAAGAATTTAGTTACAGTTTCTTCCCCTCTGCGTACATCCAAATTAACAATTATCCGCGTCCATCCGCCCGCATCTGCGGTTTACAATTCTAAAGTAATTAACTGAGCAATTTCATCAGTTTGAAAACCCAAAGCCATCGGCTTTTGTACCCCCGGAATCACCTGGACATCATACAGTTCCGTGACAATTCCTTCAAACCGCAACCAATGAACGATCGCCCCAGCAGTCAAATCGATCGCCATCATACCACAGCGAGGCTCAGCATCCTTGGCTACCAACAAATCATCCAATTCCAAACCGCTAAAAGTGTTGTCACCTCCCCGAGGTTTCGAGAGTCCAACAATTGCCCAATTTTGCCAAAATGCTAGCCCTCGGACATATCCCGGACAAAACGTAATGGCCTCAAATTTCCCTGTGTCTAAATCCACATAACCGAATTCTCCTCTCCCCGAATTCAGCAACCACAACTTGTCTTGATACCACCGCGGTGAATGCGGCATCGACAATCCTGTGACGATAATATCATTAGATTCAATATCAATAACTATACCGCCATTTTTTCGGCGATCGCGCCAGCCATCCACCACATCCGACTGACTCGAAGCCGTCACATATTTCGCCTCCCCCTCCACCATCGCCAAACCGTTGAGGTGACAGCGGTCTTCGTTGATGTATTGTGAGATAAACGGCGGTTTCCACAGAGGTTTGCAACTGTGGCGATCGCTCAAAGTAGCGATACAATTAAATAAAGTGCTAATAAAAATGATTTGATTGTTTTTATCGACAGCGATATCGTGAATGTCGATATCTCCTGTAGTATAACCAATTCTTGGTATATATAATTTATCGTATCCTTGGTATAATTTCCCGGATTCTAAGACATTATCTAATTGCCAGAGTTGATATTTTGAGCTGAGATAAAGGCGTTCCGGCGTGCAGTAAAGCCCCATAGCGCGATCGAATATTCGCCAAAAAGCCGAGATTCTGTTCGTTTCTGGCACAGCACCTATTAACATTAACCTGCTGGTTTGATAGGTGGTGCAAGCGAGGCTGATTTGTTGTTGAGTTAACCAAGATGGCAAATCGCGATCGCCAAAAATCTCGTGTTCTTGTACTGTAGTGAAATTTGTGCGATCGTCATTATTCATAGCATCACTGAGTGTAATTGCCTAAAATCAATAATCTCATAAACTCGCCCCGACTTCGACTTTTTATAATTTGTTTAAAATAACCCGATAAATATAAAGGTTTTGTAAAGGAGAAGCTCAACCACTGACAGTACGATCGAACCCTGCTAAGCTCCTAGCAATTAAAAGTTTAGGGGGTCATCCGCTACCAGATAGAAATACCGCCATCGCAAATCAAATCGGGCGATCGCTTTTAGCAGCTCAAAAACCAGTAATTCTACCTAAAGCAAAAACAGATGAAAACCCTAACTCAACTTAACAAAAAAAATCCCTTTGTTGCTTGCATGAGCAACCAGCCAAGCTCGATCGTCATCCTTGACCCCACAGTACCAGACAGCAACTACATAGCCCAAGGCATCAAACCAGACACAGCCACCTACATCCTGGAAAACCAGCCTGATGCCATAGAGCAAATCACCACAATCCTCGATCGGCATCAAGGCATCGAAACCCTCCACATCATCACCCACGGTAGCCCCGGCAAGATTTACTTAGGCACGACAGAACTCAACAGCAGCAACATCGAACACTACACCCAACAGTTGCAACAGTGGCGAAACTGTTTCACAGCCAACGCCAGCATCATCTTGTATGGCTGTAACGTAGCAGCCGAAAAATCGGGGCACCAATTCCTGACTCAACTGAACCAACTCACAGGCGCAAACATCGCGGCTAACTCCCAACCTACAGGTAACAGCGAACTAGGCGGCACCTGGGACATTCCGCAACTCATCCCCCCATCGCCCCAAAAGCCCAAACTTGCTCTGACAGAAACCACCCTCAAAACCTACAGCGGCGTGCTCAGCTTCGCTCCCAAGGTAGACTTCCCAACTGGCAATGGCCCCGTCTCCGTCAGCATCGGCGACATCAACGGCGACGGCAAACCTGACTTAGCAACCGCGAACCGCCGGAGCAACACCGCCTCCATCCTGCTCAACACCACCCCCATCGGCGCCACCACCCTCACTTTCGCCACCTTCGTCACCTTCGCTACTGGCGATCTTCCCGAATCCGTCAGCATCGGCGACATCAACGGCGACGGGAAACCTGACTTAGCTGTGGCGAACCGCCGGAGCGACACCGCCTCCATACTGCTCAACACCACCACCACGGGAGCCACCACCCCCACCTTCGCCCCCCAAGTCACTTTCCCTACTGGCGATGGCCCCATATCCGTCAGCATCGGCGACATCAACGGCGACGGGAAACCTGACTTAGCTGTGACGAACTTTTACAGCGACACCGCCTCCATACTGCTCAACACCACCACCACGGGAGCCACCACCCCCTCTTTCGCCCCCCAAGTCACTTTCCCTACTGGCGATCGTCCCAACAGCGTCAGCATCGGCGACATCAACGGCGACGGGAAACCTGACTTAGCTGTGGCGAACTTCAACAGCGACAGTGCCTCCATCCTGCTCAATACCACCACCACGGTCGCCACCACCCCCTCTTTCGCCCCCCAAGTCACTTTCCCTACTGGCGATCGTCCCAACAGCGTCAGCATCGGCGACATCAACGGCGACGGGAAACCTGACTTAGCTGTGGCGAACTTCAACAGCGACAGTGCCTCCATCCTGCTCAATACCACCACCACGGTCGCCACCACCCCCTCTTTCGCCCCCCAAGTCACTTTCCCTACTGGCGATGGATTCGGGCTCATCGATGAGCCCAACAGCGTCAGCATCGGCGACATCAACGGCGACGGGAAACCTGACTTAGCTGTGGCGAACGGCCGGAGCGACACCGCCTCCATACTGCTCAACACCACCACCACAGGAGCCACCTTCGTCACCTTCGCTATTGGCGATGAATTCGCTGCTGGCGACGGCCCCGAATCCATGAGCATCGGCGACTTCAACGGCGACGGGAAACCTGACTTAGCTGTGGCGAACTACCGCAGTAACACAGCCTCCATCCTGCTCAACACGCCAACGCCAGTAACTCCCACACCAACGCCAGTAACTCCCACACCAACGCCAGTAACTCCCACACCAACACCAGTAACGCCAACGAATAAGAACAACCCCCCAGTTGTAAATCTTTCTGCCTTTTCGCAAAGTGGAGCACTAGGTTTTTCTCAAACTGGCAATGTGTTTACCTTGGCTGCAAACACCGATACTGACCCCGATCCGGGCGACAGCATTAATTATTCGATCGCCCTAGCAGATTTCAAGGCGTTGAATTCGTCGGCGTTTACATGGAAAACCGATCGGAGTGGCGGTCGCTATCGTCAGCCAGTAAATGAGTTAAGTTTTCCTGAGATTCCTCTCCCCTCATGGTTAACTTTCAATTCCGCAACTCGCAAAATTGAGATCGGCGAGACTCGCCCGCAGAAATTTGACTACTGGATGAAGATAATAGGAACGGATTCGTCTGGTGCCAATGTTAGCGAAATAATCCGCTTCAAGAGTTCTACTTTTGGTGGTTTTGTAATTGACGACTATATTGCCGGCGCGAATGTCTTCTTTGATGCTAACAAAAATGGCATCGCCGATCCGAACGAACCCAAAGGCACAACAGACGGTAACGGCGCATTTAGTTTTGATATTACTTCGGACACTTTTGACACTAATAATAACGGCAAACTTGATGCAAGTGAAGGTAATTTAGTTGCTTTTGGCGGCACCGACATCGGTACGGGTTTACCCCTAGAAACTCCGCTCAAAGCCACACCGGATGCAGAAGTAATTACTTTACTGACTAGCATTGTAGCTGAATTAGCCGATCGCAATTTAAGCGTCAACGAAGCCAATGCCAAAGTCACCAATGCTTTCGGTATTCCCAGCGATATCCCGATTAATTATGTCGATCCGATCGCCGCTACCCTAGGGCAACAACCGGGTGGTAAAGCGGTATTAACTACGATGCTGGTAGCCCAAAACTCGATTACTCAAACAGCGGGATTAATTGAAGGTGCAAGCAATCTGACTATGGGTGATGCTGTCAAGCAAATAATTAGTACGATCGCCGATCGCATCCTAACAGGAACCTTAGATTTCACCAAACCCGAACAAGTGGCGGATTTAATCGTCCAAGTGGGCGATCGGGTAAAGGCGATCGATTCTAATTTTAACAGCCAAGAGATATTAGTAGCGGCACCAGCACTAGCCGAGGTAATCGCAGCATCTAATCAACGTATTGTAGAGGCGATCGCGACTAATACCGATCTGACACAACTGCAAAAACAAGTAGCAGCAATCCAAAAAATTGCTTTGGGTGAAACAACTCAAGACTTTAAAGCATTTGGTGCAGGTCAAAAACCCCTCGATTCTCTAGTTGCAGAAAACACGGGTACGGCGTTAGATGAACAAATTTTGACTGGTGGTAATAACCCTGTAACTCCAACACCAACACCTGTAGTCACAACACCAACACCTGTAGTCACAACACCAACACCTGTAGTCACAACACCAACACCTGTAGTCACAACACCAACACCTGTAGTCACAACACCAACACCCGCAGTCACAACACCAACACCTGTAGTCACAACACCAATACCCCCAGTCACAACTCCTACACCAACACCAACACCGACACCGACACCGACACCGACGCCGACACCGACACCGACAGGGGAAGTACAAATTGCGATCGCAATGCCAAAACCATCGGTATCAAGTAATGTGCGATCGGGTTTACCAGAAAACACCCGATTAGGAGATGTTTACCTGCTAACAGATGGCAACGATACCAGCTTCCCAGCAGCAGCATTAGGCTTAAGCGTATTTGCCCTTTCCGGCAACGATTCCTTGAAGGGATTAGACTTCCCAAACACCTATTTTGGGAATCAAGGAGAAGATACTCTAGTAGGTGCAGGTGGTGACGATCAACTATTTGGCGGCAAAGGTTCAGATTCGATCGATGGCGGTACTGGCAACGATTTTCTTAGCGGGAATAATGATAACGATATCCTGCTAGGTGGTGATGGCGATGATACCCTGCGCGGTGGTAAGCAAGATGATATCTTATCAGGCGGTGCGGGTAACGATCTCCTGAATGGCGATTCCGGTTTGGATATCCTCACAGGTGGCGCAGGGAATGATATCTTTGTATTGCAAGATACGGCTACGGAAGTATCTCAAGCCGATGTGATTACTGACTTCACTTCCGAGGATAAAATCAAGTTAATTGATGTCACTTTTAGTCAATTAACTTTTGAGTCAGTTAATGTCATTTTAGATGGTGCAACTGCTGTATTATCAACGGCGATCAAATCTGGGAATGACTACTTGGGAGTGGTTTATAATCTGAATCCAACGGCTCTTAATAGTAGCTCTTTCTTGTAAGATTGATGGGGAATTCATATTACCCACAGTCAGGACACGGCAGTACATAAGAAGGAGACGGCAGTGCCGTTTCCCTACAATTAATCTGCTGTAGGGAAACGGCACTGCCGTCTCCTCATTTCAGCTAGTAATAATTCCGAATTTTAATGACTATTCATACTTGCGGCCGCGCCACTGAGTAGGCTGATTAAAAGCAGAAATTAGAATTCGCAAAAACGCCAGCGGATCTGCTAAAGGTGACAGCCAAAACAGCCATTTACCAGAGGCCTGAGTTGTATCGTAGCTTGGGGCGATCGCCAAACACAAAGCCGATCGCACCGCCACCAAAAATACATTCAATCCCCACAGCCAAAACTGCGGAAACGCCCCCACAGCAGGCACTGAACCAGACAACAAATACCACAGGACGATCGGCACCGGCAAACCTTGAACCGCCAACAACAGCCACAAATCGCCCCAAATTTCACCGCTAGAAGCAGCATCTTTCAAATCGAGCGATCGCCCCCACTCATTCCAAGTCTCGATCGCCCCCTCATACATCCGCACCTGCAACACCTTCGCCCCATCCAAAAAACCCACCTTAAAGCCCTTAGCAGCCGCATAGCGAGCCAGAGTCACATCATCGCAAAAAGAACCTTTTGCCACCTCATAGCCCCCTAAAGCCACCAAAACCTCGCGCTTACAGAGGAAACACTGACCGTTTGCCATCACCCGTTCCGGCACATCCCCGCCAGTCCCCGTCGGCCCGAACCGATAAACCAAAGTCATTAACAGCGCAGGCTGCAGCCACAACTCCCCCGGATACTTGAGGATAAACTGCGGCGACAGCGAAATCAAATCGTAATTTCCAGCAGCCGCCGTTTTGAGTAAACTCGCAATCAAACCCCGATGCGGCACAGTATCCGCATCTATCCCCAAAATCCACTCGCACTTCTGGGAACTTGCCAAAAAACCCCAATTCAGCGCCCAGGGCCGCCCCACCCAGCCCGCCGGCAGCGGATCGTCGTTAATCAACCGAAACCGGGGGTCTTTTTCGGCCGCAGCCTTGACTAAATCTCCCGTTCCATCTACCGAATAGCTGTCAACTACGATCGCCTCTCGGAGCTCGTAACTTTGGCGAGTTAATCCTTCCAAACAAGGCGAAATTCGATCGGCCTCGTTCAAAGTCGGCACCACCGCAGTACAAGCCCCTAACAAGTCCAGCGTCGGCGATTCCGGTTCCAGGGGCGGAATGCGCGACGGGCCTTTAATTAACCGCGACATTAAAAGGACGGCGGCGGGTAATTGCAGCAGCAGGATGGCGACAGGTAGGATGCTTGTCAAGAGATTTGGCATATTAGGGGCGATCTTATGGATTTTAGATTTTAGATTTTAAATTGAAGAATTCGGAATTGCGAATTGTGGGCGGTATTAATTTGAAAAATTTAATCAAATTTTAGCTTTAAGCATCTTACAGTACAGTAGGGTGCATTAGCGAAAATTGTCGGAAAAAATTCACAATTTCCCAATAGACGCACGCTTGGAATAAATGGTGTAAAGCGAATTAATACCAATTTCAAAAAATAATGCAACAGTATTCTTGTCCCCCCCGCAATGCAGCGGGGGGGTCAAAGAGTATTGCATGATTTTAGAGAAATGGTATTAATTAGGAGTTTAGAGAGTGTCCGGGGGAGCGACAGCAATCAAATTAGTCCGCACTAAGTAAGTCGGTGGGGAAAAACACAACTGTGTTAAGAAAGATAAATGAGGCTAAAACCCCAATCCCTCCTGCATTCTGTCTCCTGACTCCTGCCTCATCCCAACTACAAATATTTACGCCTTTCTACTTACA
>NZ_JADEWT010000181.1 GCF_015207505.1 Tychonema sp. LEGE 06208 | reverse complement strand
CCCATGCCCCATGCCCCATGCCCTATGCCCTATGCCCAATGCCAAGCCACACCTCATCTTTCGCTTGAAATGCTATATCTAATTCCAACGCTTCTTGCGCTGTCGCTGGTTGGCTACCGACTCCACCAGTCCCAGTGCGAGAAAGTTACTCAGCAGCGACGCATTCCCGTAACTCAGGAAAGGTAGCGGAATTCCTGTCACCGGGGCTAAGCCGATGTTCATCCCAATATTTACGAATACCTGAAAAATTAACATTGACAGTACCCCGATCGCCAGCAATGAACCAAAATTGTCGTTAGCAGTCTGAGCAATAATCACCAACCGGAAACAAATTATCCAGAACGTCACCAGAACGCAAATACAGCCAATAAAGCCCAATTCTTCGCCGATCGCTGAAAAGATAAAGTCCGTATGCTGTTCGGGAATAAAGTTAAGTTGAGTTTGGGTTCCGTGAAACAAACCCCTGCCTTTGAGCTCCCCAGCCCCGATCGCAATCCGAGATTGAATCAAGTGATATCCGCTGCCTAAAGGGTCTTTCTCGGGGTTTAAAAAGCCTGTCAGGCGCATTTTTTGATAATCCTGAAGCACACCCCAAAAAATATGTCCGACGTGTCCCGAAACCACGTTCACCAGCACAGCAGCAAAAGTCCCCAACCAAGGCCAAGGTAGGCTTCGCCAAGCGATAATCCCCGCAACGACTACCCAAGCAATCCAAATCGGTGTAGACAAGTTGTTTAGGAGAACCGAGATTAGAGGAGAAAACAGTAATATCAGCCAGCCGGGATTAACATTACCCCAGTAAAACATCCCCATTGTGATCGCGCCAAACACCAGAGAAGTACCTAAATTTGGTTCAGCAAAGATCAATCCCCAGGGTAGGGCCATAATCGCCAGCATCTTCAACATATCCCTGACTGTGGGGACAGTTTTGTCGTGTAGGAGAGCTGCTAAAGTGATAATCATCCCTACTTTGGCAAATTCTGACGGTTGCAGGTAAAAGCCGCCGATATTGATCCATCGCTGGGCACCGAGCCCTGTAGTACCGATAAATCGAACTGCGATTAGTGACAAATTGATAACTGTGTAAATCGGCCATTTCCACTGAAGGAGTATTTCGTAGCGACAGCGGGAAATGATTACGGCTATGAACAAACCGACTGCGCCAGTTACCCAATGTCGCCACCAGTCGATCAGCCCCTGGTTGATTTCGACGCTGCGGATCATGATTCCGCCGAAGATGGTGAGGCCTATGCAGGCGATAAACAGCCAAGGATCTGATTCTTCCCAGGGTTTGAAGATGGATTTCCAGCGGTTTCTGCTTTGTATTCTCTGCAACATGAGGATTTTAGATTTTAGATTTTAGATTTTAGATTATCGAACCGATGTTCGGAAGTTGTGGATATATTTCCGATTCTGAGCTTACACCGTACTGCGCGAGCATTGGTGTCAGTACGTCACTTTATTCGGCGACTCCTACAGAGGTTCCGGGCCTTCAGCTACGGGCCGGTAGCTGATTCGCACCAATCCCGTGGCCTGTGCATTCCGCACCAATCTAGGGCTTAATTATTTCGCGTTCCGATTTTTTCATTAGTTAAGGCCCAAAAAATTGCTTGGGGGATCTTGGTTTTACAATCAAAACGCCCAAACGCCGATCGACAGGCGATTTCCACTGGCCCACCAAGTCAACACTAAGCGCAGCGCACGCGCTACAAACCCTGCACAGCAACCAATCTTCACCTAGGATGGGTCGGGGGCGCGCCTTACCTGGATTTAATAGCCGATCGCCCCCCAAGCCCTAAAATCATCCTTTGGCGGGTTCGTAAAGATACTCAAAACCGTTACCGTCGAGGTCTCTACCATAAAAAGAGGCTGTACCGTCGCGGTGTTCGTGAATCTGGGTGACGGAAACACCTTCGGATTTAAGCTGTTCGTAGGCGGATTCCATTTCGGTGCGATCGTCAAATACAAACCCAAAATGCGGCCCTGCTTGGTCGTAACTCGGACTCAACAAAGCCAATCCGTCCTCTCCTGCTTTCAAATAAGCCCAGTCTGCATCTTTCCACACTAACTCCATCCCCAAATTTCGGTAGAATTCAGCAGATTTTTCGATGTCTTGCACGCAGACGGCTACGTGTCCCAATCGTTTTAGTTTCATGTCTAGAATTTTTATGGTTGTGTTTGAGTTTATTGTATCTTTTTTTTGATTTGTTTCTCGGTTAATTAGGTATTTTTTGTAAATTTTTGGTGCGAGCTAACTGTACCTTTTCTACTTGTTTGCTAGCATCCATTTCGCTGAACAGTTGAATGGCGCGCTCAAAATTTTCTTGGGTTTTCTCAATATTACCAAGTTTTGGTTCTGTCAGTGCTAGTTGATAGCAAGCTTCGGCTCGGTCTAATTTGGCGCTAGCTCGATCCAGTATTTCTATTGCTTCTGCATGGTGCTGCAGGGCTTGGTCAAATTCTCCCGCTTCTCGGTACAGCGCTGCTATACCGCTGAGAGATTTGGCTTTGATGGTACTGTACTGGTTTTGGTCGGATCGGGCGATCGCTTGGCGGTACAAGCTCAAAGCTTTCTCTGTCTCTCCCAGGTTTTGATAGGTGGCGGCGAGAAAAACTCACTTGTATCCCGTACCCACCAACTGACTGTTTTCCCGATCGACATAAAGTTTTTCGGCGAGATCCTCCGCCTCTTTTTTGGCTCCGACACAGGAGTTGAGGAAAGCTAAGCCGACATCGATCGAATAGCTGTTAATCCCGATTTCGTCCCGCGAAGTTTTCAGCTTGACAAATATCTCCATAGCTGATTCTAATTCCCGCATTTCTATTTGACAAAAACCTATATTAAGTAAGTCGGTGGGGAAAAACACAACTGTGTTAAGAAAGATAAATGAGGCTAAAACCCCAATCCCTCCTGCATTCTGTCTCCTGACTCCTGCCTCATCCCAACTACAAATATTTACGCCTTTCTACTTAATTGCAGCGTTAACTTTCCAAAATTCCAGATTAGCTTGTTTGCCGTTTTCCGGTTCACTGCTTTTCGCTATAATTTGCAAAGATTTAGTGGCTTTTATTTCCGATATTTGGTGGCATTCTATCGCTTGATTTATCTCGCCTAAGATGCGGTAAGAAACGCCTAAAAGACTGTAAAGACCGCTCAAATAATAATCAGAAGTCACATTGTTAAGTGTGGAGGGGAAGTTGACAGACAAGCTTCTGACATCCGCACAAATCAAGTCGAGTTTATATTCAGGAGCCAGCAGCTATGTCTATTAACGATGTTGAAACAGCGATCGTGGATGAACAAATTCGCCCTCAAGAATCCGACCGCGTTCGTTTTCAAAACAGTTGGTGGCCGGCGAAGTGCGATCCTCTTCGTTGGCGTAGCCCCCTAGGGCGGGCTTCGCTAACGAGACCTGACTTTTGAACCTGGTGAGGTGGTTCGCGTGGTGGGAATTGAGAATATTACTTTAATAGTTGAAGCGTCGTTATAAATCAAAGGGTTAGGGAGTCAAGCTATAAGTTTATAGCATCCCAAAGTTCAGGCCAAACTACAATCAGGAGAAAGTAATCATGACTGTCAGCCATTTACAAAGAGCGATCGTTGAAGAAGAAATTAAACCAAATCAGTCCGGCAGTGTGCGATTTCAAAGCAGTTGGTGGCCGGCCAAGTGCGATCGAGAAATAACTTTGCAACCCGGTGAAGTTGTTAGCGTCGTGGGACTTGACAACATTACTCTGATAGTTGAAGCGTAGTTGGGAAACAATCTGGAGGTGGGGAGTTATCGGAGGCTATAAAAAATAAATTTGCGATCGCGTTTCTATTTCGATACATTTCTCTTCAAGCGCGCGATCGCACTCATCACCTCTATTATATCAATTCCGGCTGCACTCCTTATGATATAGAGGACACGGCAGTGACGTGTCCCTACAATCAATCGTGGTAGGGAAACGGCACTGCCGTGTCCTCCGTTTATATCATTCCGATGCTAACGGAATTGATATTAATTTCAATATTCTAGAGTTTAACCTCAACCACAACTCACGGCTGACAGTTTTGTCGGCGGGTTTTTTTCAGTAGGGACACGGCAATGCCGTGTCCGTTACGCAAAGTAGGGACACGGCAATGCCGTGTCCGTTACGCAAAGTAGGGACAGGGCAATGCCGTGTCCGTTACGCAAAGTAGGGACAGGGCAATGCCGTGTCCGTTACGCAAAGCAATGCCGTGTCCCTACTTACGCAAAGCCTATGTGTCATGCTGAGTGAAACGAAGCATCTCGCTCGATGCTTCGCCCAAATCCCTAAGTCCTATTTTTCATAACGAACTAGAAGATGCCAGAGAAAGATATCCGGGTCGTCATGAGCTATCATCTCTTTAAACATGGAAACAAAAGGCTCATAGTCCAAAAACTGCATCTCCAAACTGAGTTGTTTTAATCCCGCTTCTTTAAAGATGCGATTTAACCGCAAGGGAGTGTAATAAATTTGGGCAGTTTGCCACTCAGCATCCCAAACTTTATTGCCGTAGACATCGATAAATCCCTCTGTAACACAGTGAGCGTGTTTGCGACTAAAATAGGCAATTTCTAAGAAGCATAAGGTGGTTGGAAAATATCCGTATATCTTGCCACCTGGCTTGAGAACTTTTCCAAATTCCCGAATCATCTCGCGGTTGGTTTTATCCTCACTGGAAACTACAGAATTTGCGAGTAGGACGTAATCAAATTTATCGTTCCACTCCGGTTTTTGTTCGGTGATTCGCGTGGAGTCTACTTGCTCAAACACGATTGGCTGATTGTTCAGTCGGGAATCTCCATCTGCTGTTTTCCAGTCTGCTTGTGCTTTTTCAATGGCTGTTTTGGAAAAATCGGTACAGTAGATTTGTCCAATTTGGGGGCAAAATTCTAGTAAGGTTTTCTGAAGATAAATTTTCGAGCCGCCACCGGGAATTAGGACTTTGATATCAGGCGAGTTGGGAATATCATAGCCGGGAGAACGCTCTGGACGGATTAAGTTTTTGCAGATTTTGGGGTCTTGGGTGACGCTGAAAGCGGTGTTGGTATAATCTTCGTGGCTTTTATCCCACATCTCTTTCTCTTCTTCAATAGATTTCGAGCCAAGGCCATGAGAAGAGGGAATTAGCCATTTGTAATCATTTGTGCTGGTCATAATTTTTAACTCCAAAATGTTCAGTACAGGTCAAATCTGTGTGTCAACCGCTAACAACCAAGCTGCCGTTTTCCAGCACGTACATGACATCCGCACGCAAGGCATGAGCCATGCGGTGGGTAATGAAAATCACCGTGCGTTCTTTGGTGATGCGCTCGATGGTGGCGAGGATTTCGGCTTCTGTGGCGGGGTCAAGGGCGGATGTGGCTTCATCGAGAATTAGAATGGCTGGATTTCTCACCAAAGCTCTCGCTAAAGCAATTCTTTGCCGTTGTCCCCCGGATAACTGTCCGCCCCTGTCACCAACAAGTGTGTCGTAGCCTTGGGGTAAGGACAAAATAAAGTTGTGAATCTCGGCGGCTTTGGCTGCGGCTTCGACTTGTTCGTCAGTGGCTTCTAGATAGCCCATGCGGATGTTTTCTCGCACCGAGCAATTAAAGAGAATTACATCCTGAGAAACCAGTCCGATTTGAGAACGGAGGGAGCGTACTGTTGCATGACGCAAATCAATTCCATCAAACAGAATGCGTCCTTTATCAGGGTCATAAAATCGGGTCAGCAAGTTGACAATTGTACTTTTGCCTGCTCCACTTTCACCGACAAAGACCGCGAAGTCTCCTTGGCGAATCTTTAGGGATAGATTTTTAACTCCTCCTCTATCTTGGGAGTAGCTAAAGGTAACATCGTCAAAGTTAATATCGCTGAAAAAGTGAGGTAAATCAATCGCACCTGGTGCATCCTGAATCGCCGGAGTTTCTGATAAGATATCGCTGATGCGTTGCAGCCCTGCTACTCCATCGATCAATGCAGGCAGTGACGAAGTTAAACCGAGGATATTGAGATTCAATCCTAGCATTAAAACTTGAAAGGAGGCAAGGGTGCCTACGGAAATGATATTCTGGTATGTCATGACAGCACCGATACTTAAAACGATAAGCTGCGTCATGACAAAACCAATCATGGGAACTTTCTGCACTAAGTAGGAGAGAAAGGTTGCGCGGACATAAACCTGTTTTAAGTCATTTAAATCCCTGGAAAAATCCTCAGTCATTTGGTTTTCCAGCCCGAATATCTTGACAACGGTTTGCGAGAGCATATTCTCTTCGATAACGCTGGCAATTTGTCCTTCTTTTTGCAGCAACTTATAGCCGACTTCGGTGGCAAGGCTGGCAATTTTTGCTGGGGCAATGGTGCAGAGGGTTAAACCGATTAAACTCAGCAGGGCTAATTGCCAGTTGAGGAAGAAGAGGAAAACCAGAGAAAATAGGAAGTTAGACAGTTGTAAAACAACAACTGTCAGCCCCATTGTAATTACACCATTTTCCACCTTTTGGACATCGGCGATGAGACAATTGACTATATCTCCGGCTGAACGCCGTCCAAAAAACTCCATTGAAAGGCTTTGGAGATGCTCGAATAGAGAGTGTCGGATATTGTTGGTGATTAAAATGCCTAAACGCGCTCCTAGGAAAATTCCTAGCAAACCGATGCAGGCATATAGAATTGCTCCGACAACTAGCAATGACAGGATTAGAACCAGAAGACTATAGTTTTGGGGAACGATGGCGGCATCGATGATAAATTTTAAGCTGGCTCGGAAGACTGAATCAAAGGCTGCGTCGAATATTAGGCAGGTGAAGAGTAAAATGAATTGCCATTTGTAGGAGGCAATGTATTTGTTGAGGGTTTTAAAGAACCAAATCAGTTCCATGAGTTAGGGGAGTTTGTCTACAGGCACGATTTATACTTTGAGGTAGCATTTATCCAGCTTTGGATTGGATTCAGTTGCTCTTTTTTTGAGGCTGCATCCTTTCCATATCTCTATCATGACTTTCCTACCTTGCTCCTGTCAGTCGGAAAAGTCGGAGCGTAAAGTCGGAAAAGTCGGATCTTTGCCTAATTGAGATATTTCTGAGTGACTGTAATATGACGCGCTGAAAGACATCGGTAATAATACTTAAAATTAATCGAATTGTCTGCGCTAATCGGCGCATAATTTTATTGGAACATAAAATAAAGTGATCGTACCTTAAATAGTTGCGCGATTTTGTTTCTCCTTTTTTTGCTTTTTAGCTTCTACACCTATAAGACGATTCCAGAGGTCAATTTCTGAATTTTTCGAGTTAGCCGCAGTTTTTCCCTAACTCAATCCACCCATGAAACCTGCCTCAAACACGAAAACTCTAATTTCCACCCATTGCACCAGATTGTGTCATTGAATTAAGGTCAGCAACAAAAGATGTAGGGTGAGCATTGCCAACCCTACATCTAAACGATCGAGCATCTCTTCTACTATTGATGCAAGGGTTACTTGATTGTTCGATCGCCCTAAATCCCCCTTAACAAGGGGGACTTCCAGAGGAGTTCCCCCCTTGCCATTAGAAGACTTTGCCTGCTCTAGCTCCCCCCTTGTTAAGGGGGGCTGGGGGGGATCGAGAGGG
>NZ_JADEWT010000180.1 GCF_015207505.1 Tychonema sp. LEGE 06208 | reverse complement strand
GAGATTTGTTTGCTGCCGTTCGTTCAGTGGTTAATACTGGCAAGCGTCAGGGCTTGACGGCTTATCAATCTATTCAACAAGCTCTCTCTATTGATGGCTCCCTTTTTTCCCCTAGTTGAGCAATTACGTATTTTCGACTTCCCATCGTTGATGATATTCGGCAGCCAATAACTTTGCCGGAAATTTTTGAGAGTCTAATAAACTTCTAATTAAACGATATCTAATTTCTGCTGTTGGAGCGTTTAAGTTTTCAATCGTGTACTCGATTACTCTGATTTGGATGGGTTTAAATCCTTTTTTTCGCTGATTGGCCTGGGGGATTAATAAAACTTAAGTAAGAACCATCTTCTAGTTGTGTTTCCTTGAGGAATTTAACATTTGACGGAATTCGTCCTAAGTAGTCACAACCCTTGCTGAGTGTGGCTGACACCATCGCATATGAATGTAAACCTCTATCCCACATTAACAACATTTCTTTAGTAACTGAGCTCCATAACCTTAATGCTCTGACCTGGTTGACTGACAAAAGTCAGTCAAGATCGGGATAAAAGCTGACCCAGACTGGATTAAAGAGAAAAAGAGGGATAAACTGTTTTTAACCAAAAAACCAGTATGAATCGAAATGATCGATCGCCCCTCTCATCTTCATCATAAACTAATGAAATTCGCAGGTCAATACAGTCAGTGGTCAGATTTAAGACATCTAGGAGTGATGTGTTGGATGATGGTTGGTTTGATTGTAGAAGGCAAGGTAAATCTAACCAAATGGATCGACCATGTTTGCACCAAAGCACAAATAGCCCAAAGCACACAACTAAGATTGTCTCGATGGGTAAATAATCCTCGCATCAACCCAGCAAAACTTTATAGTCCTGTAGTGAAGGCCTCCTTTGCCAACTGGAAAGACTCAGAAATTTATCTGAGTTTTGATACCAGTATGTTATGGGATAAATATTGCATAATTCGGATCTGTGTTGTACATTTGGGCAGAGCGATTCCGGTGGGCTGGCGAGTACTCAAACACAAAAGTAGTAGTGTCAAAATCGATACTTATCAGGACCTCCTCAAGCGTGTCTCTAGGCTCCTACCAGTCGATGTCAAAGTCATTCTCTTGGCTGACAGGGGGTTTGCCAATGCCGAATTAGTCCGTTATGTCAGAAAATTAGGCTGGCACTGTCGAATCCGGATTAAAGGCAATTTTTGGCTGCGTCATCCACGGCAGGGGTGGCAGCGAGTGAGTCAATTTCCGGTAGCCATCGGCGAGGCAAAACTGATCCACAACGTTCAAATTCACAAATGTAACTCGCTCACAGATGTCCATCTAGCAATTGCGTGGGAATCTACGAATGGTGAACACTGGTACATTATTAGTACGCTCACCTACTAATCTCCAAACTTTTCGGGAATATGGCCAACGCTTTACCATTGAGGAAAATTTTCTGGATGATAAATCCTCTGGATTCAATCTCGAAGACTCTAAACTCCGTTCCGCTCCAGCTCTTTCTCGACTGTGCTTGGTGTTAGCGATGACTACTTTGTTCTTGACTGCTCAAGGTGTTGAAGTTGTCATTTTAGGTCAGCGTCGCTGTGTAGATCCACATTGGTATCGGGGTGCTAGCTACTTGAAAATTGGCTGGAGTTGGGTCAAACAAGCTCTGAACAAGGGCTGGAATTTAATTTCTGTTATCTCTTTTTCTACTAATATTGACCCCGAACCAGTCAAGGCTTCTCGTTTACAACATCAGCAAAGAACTTACCGAATTGAGTTTCAAGCTACCACTGTAGTTTGGGCTAATTAAACTTTTGTCAGTCAATCAGGGTTAAGACAGAGAATATCAAGGTTAGTGAGAAAGACATTATCATTCTCAAAGAAGCTAGAGAATCATATTGGGGCAATTTGGAACTTCATCCACGAATACAACCAACAAATCAGAAAAAAAATGGGGATTGGATAATAAGAGAGATTGTTTTCCTCTGTCCTTTACAAAAAAAGACTACCATAAAAGAGATTAGTTTGAAATACTTAATATTCATTGACTAATCGGGAGTTAAT
This sequence comes from Tychonema sp. LEGE 06208, assembly GCF_015207505.1. Lineage (GTDB taxonomy): Bacteria > Cyanobacteriota > Cyanobacteriia > Cyanobacteriales > Microcoleaceae > Microcoleus. The sequence goes on along the minus strand of NZ_JADEWT010000180.1, from coordinate 6,130 downwards.
TTAGCAATGGTTAGGTTATATGCTAGAGCTTTGAAAGGTCAAAGAGCCCGGGATCAAAACCAACTAAACGTGGCAAAAATGTCTCAATAATTGGAGCAATGTCAGTCAAGGAAATTTTGACATCGGTTAATCTAATAGGCCCAACTGATGCAATTACATTTGAAGCTTTTATTATCAGAAAAATTGTGCCAAAACTATGGAAAGGTGCTTGTGTAGTCATGGATAATTGTCCCATTCACTTGGGAGAAGAAGTGAAAAAAACGATCGAAAAAAAGGGGCAAGATTAATATACTTATCACCTTATTCACCAGATTTTTCACCAATTAAAAATCTCTGGTAAAAACTTAAAATTATTCTTCGTTCTATCAAAACTACTAATTATCAAGAATTAGCAAAAGCACTCTAAGTTTGCGTTCGGTCAAGTTACATCGTCCAATATTTTTAACTGGTTTACACACTGCTGTTATTGTACCTCATCTTTCTGATAAAGGCTATAGAAACAATCAAAAGATGCTTGGGAGAGATTGTAGGCTATTTTGAATCAAGAACAACAAATGGGATAGTAGAGGGAATTAATACTAAATTAAAGCTATTAAAAAGGTGTGGTTTGGGATGCGAGAAATTTGAGAGATTTTGAAATACGGGCATTACTTTTTTGGCATTTTCCTAAAAAATTAGCACAATAAGTTAAGTACGGAAGAGCCCTTTATAGCTATTGCCATTAGCAAATTCACGGACACCTTCACCACTAAATTCTCCCTTGTCAAACGGCCCTTGATAACGTCCCCCTGCTTTAAAAGTCAACAATCCCTGACCCTGAGCGTTGCCCTTGACAAACTCTCCTTCATAGCGATCGCCGTTCGGATATTCGCGAACCCCTTTGCCGTGAAATTGGCCTTCACTAAATTGCCCCTCATAACGGCCTCCGACCGCAAAAATATAAATTCCCTGTCCGTGAGGTAGGTTATTTCGCAAATCTCCTTCGTAGCGGTTTTTATTAGCATATTGACAAACACCTTTGCCTTGAATTTTTCCTTCCTTAATATCTCCTTCGCAACGATTGCCGTTACTGAAAGTAAAAGCCCCTCGGCCGCTGGGAGAACCGTTGGCAAAAGTGCCTTCGTAACGAAGGCCGTTAGCTGAAGTAAAAATACCAGTACCGTCGAATTCACCGTCTTTAAAAGTTCCTTCGTAGCGGTTGCCGTTAGCAAATTCGCGGACACCTTGACCGTTGAATTCCCCATCCGCAAATTCTCCTTGGTATCGACCTTCTTCTTTAAATGTGTAAGTGCCCTTACCGTGAGGTTTGCCGTTGAGAAATTGGCCTTCGTAGCGATCGCCATTGGCATATTCGCAGAGACCGGGCCCGCTGAGTTTTCCCTCGCTCAATTCTCCCTCACAACGTCCGCCATCGGGTAAAGTAATCACTCCTGCCATTGCGCTGTGAGGGTTTGCGAATAACTCAGCCATTCCCAAGTTGGAGCCAAGTAATAGAGCGAATCCAAATCGCTGAAGTTTACTTAATGTTGCTGGCGACATTCCAAAATTCATAACTTACACAAAATTCAATTTTTAGCTTTGCAGTTGCTTTCTTGGTGCTATTGAATTCCCAGCCAAATTGCTAGGTTTCCAGAAAATACCTACTCATTGAGCCGGAAGGTAATAGATGCTGTTTTTCCTTGAATACCGCTGTCTGATGAGGCAAATTTCCATTTTTCTACTGTTTTAATCGCTGCGCGATCGAAGTCGTCGTATTTGCTAGAAGTCTCGATCGCGATGTTGAATGCCTTACCGTTGGGGTCAATATCAAACTTGACTTTCACTTGACCCTGCCGCCCTTCTTTTCTGGCGGCACTGGGATATTCAGGTTTACCGCAGCTAATGCAAGTGCCCGGAGGCGGGCCCGAAGCAGGGGAAGCACTCCCCCCTCCACCAGAGTTTTTCGGTTTTGGCACTGAGCCCGAACCACTGCCAAAGGGCTCTGAAGAACCCCCCCCACCAGTTCCACTACCACCGGATGTTGAGTTCGAGGGACTTCCTCCTGGGTTTGTGACATCAGCGATCGCACTTCCCGAATTGCGGCCGCTTCCAGGCCTGGTAGCTGTGACAGGCGGGCCGGCTGCGGGATCTCGGGCTATGGATCCAGAACCGGCCGCAAATGGCTCTGAGGAAGAGCTTCCGCTTTCACTCTGGGGGTTTCCGCCTCCGGGGGCAGAGGAGGGGTTTGTGGCATCAGCGATCGCACTTCCCGAATTGCGGCTGCCTCCTGGCCTGGTAGTTGTGACTGGTGGGCCGGCTGCGGGATCTCGGGCTATGGGGCCAGAACCGCCCGCAAATGGCTCTTCTGAGGAAGATATTTCGCTTTCACTCGGGGCGGCATTTCCTGCTGGGTTTGTGACATCGGCGATCGCACTTGCCGAATTGCTGCCGCCTCCTGGCCTGGTAGCTGTGACTGGCGGGCCGGCTGCGGGATCTCGGGCTATGGGGGCAGAAGCAGGATTTAATGCCTCTGAGGATGGCGAGGGCGAGTTATTGTTTTCAGGACTATTCGATGACTTGGGATTTCCAGCATCTGCAGTAAAATCTGGGGAACTCTCAGCGCTCTTGGGGCGAGACTGGGTAACGGGTGGTTCGCTTTTAGGAGGTTCCTCACTGGCGATGGGGCTATCATTTTTGGGAGGATCGGGCGATGGGGTTTTGGGTTCGTTGGCGATCGGGCTTGGAGGAGTTTCTGGGGGAGTCAAATCCTGTTTAGGTGCGATCGCAGAAGGCTCTTCTGGAATCGGCGGTGGCGTTACCGCTACGGGTGGCTCCTCTGGAATTGGCGGTGGCGTGACTGCTACCGGGGCTTCCTCTGGAATCGGCGGTGGCGTGACTGCTACCGGGGCTTCCTCTGGAATCGGCGGTGGCGTGACTGCTACGGGTGGCTCTTCTGGGGGAGTTGGCTCTGGTGGCGGTTCTGGTTTGAATGTCTCCGGCGGGGGAGATACCTTTTCTGGAATAGCTGGCTCTGGCTTGATTTCCTCTACTTTCGGTTCATCCAGCATGACAATTTCAATGGCATCGTCTGCAAACTCAGCCGGTTTGACCAATTTGAGGCTCAACGGCAGTACAACAGCGTGCAGTATGGTTGAGGCTAGCAGGCCGATCGCCAGAATTTTTTTGAGAGCCTCTTCTTCTTGTTGTCTTTGCGTCGCCGAAACGTTTGAAAAACTCATGCCTGATGAATCTCCTTCATTAGTTAGATTGTAATTATTCTCATTTATTTGTTTTTTATATAGCGAGTTTATACTATCACCTAGCATTCTGTTTTGCTGTCTGTGTTACTCACGCGGGCGCTGTTTGCGGTCGAATTCGGGCAGATAAAATTCCCAAATTCCTTAACTGCAATACTCTAAGCCATACTGTACCAAAAAAAATCAGTATTCTCAAGCCCTTTAATTTATAACTATTATTTATAAATATGTAGTTGTAATATAATTAATCTGTATATTGTCTCCGGTACGATCGCTTGACATTCCCGAATAATCGTGAAATTCTAGTTGAGAATCTTTTTAAGTATTGACTGCTAGTGTCAACTCCTAATGCAAATTTTAGCAAGAAAGCACTGACATAAAAATCGATAGGGATAACAGTAGGAGCATTTAGACTACAGGCAAAGATACTCACATACAGGTAGTGCGTTTGTGCGATCGCGCCAAGGAGTGAAACAATTCTCCGTCTGAATCACTTGTGCCAACTTGACGCAGAAACATCTACCAGCCTTCTGTCGCAGGGGGTTGCAGCATTAGGCCCCCTGCGATCGACGGATCTCGCGAGAGTACAAACTAATGGATACTTTCTAATGGATACTTTGATTTACATTTTTCGCGCTGCAGGCATTGTTGCTTGGCCCCTGTTTGCCTCGTCAATCGCAGCAGTAGCGTTGATTATAGAGCGTCTTGCCTTTTGGTTTCGGGTAAATCGGCGGCAGCGGCGAGTCGTGCGAGAAGTTCTAAATCTCTACCGCGAAAACCCCAATTCCGCCATCAAAAAATTACAAGTAAACGCCGATTTGCCTTTGGCTCGGATTTTTTTAGAAGCTTTAGAATTAGACTCGCCCAACATCGAAGAATTTCGTTTAGCCCTAGAAAGTGGCGCTCAGGCAGAAATCCCTATTCTGAAGCGATTTAATACAATATTTGATACCATTATCAGCCTTTCCCCACTATTTGGGTTGCTCGGCACTGTTTTGGGATTAATTACTACTTTTGGCTCGCTCAAACTGGGAGAAGCCGGCAGCAGCAATGCAGCAGGCGTTACCGGTGGGATTAGCGAAGCTCTGGTATCTACGGCAACGGGGTTAGTGGTGGCAATTTTTACGCTGTTATTTGCCAATATGTTTCGCGGGTTTTACTTACAACAAATTGCTTTTATTCAGGAAGCTGGAGGGCAGCTAGAATTATTGTACCGTCACCGCTACGAAAAACTACCGAGAGAATCTAACTATGCGTCTACCCGATGAACCCGATAACATTGCTCAGATCAATATCGTGCCAATGATTGATGTGGTATTCGCTATATTGACGTTTTTAATCATTTCTTCTCTGTCTTTATCCAAATCTGAGGGTTTGCCGGTAAATTTACCAAAAGCGACAACCTCTCAAAGTCAGGAAGCACCTTCTAAAATTACCATCACCATTGATGAATCGGGAAAATTAATGGTTGATAAAAAGCCAGTCAACTTAGACCAGATTGAGGGTGCGGTGCGCGAGGTGATGGGTTCTAATCAGACTTCTTTAATTATTTTGAACGCGGATAAAGGTGTCAATCACGGAAATGTTGTGGAAGTTATGGATCGATTGCGCCGAATTAAGGGAGCTAAGTTAGGGATTGCTACCATCAAGTAAAAAGTTAGTATAATTCCTACTTGAGAATTTTCTCATACCCTTAAACTGCAATTTCCCGATGCAGATGTACTAAAGATCGTAGGATTGACGCAGTGGTGCTTAGAAACCGTGTTTTTTCAATAAAATATACCTTTCTGTTTCTCCGTCTTGCAGAAAGGTAAAAGCTAATTGATGAGGATGGTGCTGGCACCTGTAGCGCAGGAAGTCTAAAGCTGTCGAACTGTTTTACGGGAGATTTCTCAAAAATCCTTCAAAGGTTGAGCCATTCTACTTGTTGCACTCATTGCAACCCTGAAATCTTGAAATCGGCGATCGCGCGGCCGGTAACTGCGATCGTTTCTTCAAAAGCTTTTTTTGAGGTGTTACTCAAATTTATTGAAAACAGGCTTTACAGTTCGCACGACTGCACCGCTACCATTATTAAGATACGATATCCATCAAGTCGGAGGCATTTTATCAAGTACATTTTTACTAATTCTGGCTGTTACAGGTGCGATATTGTCATTTTTAGTTCTGCAATTTTCATTCAATCAACCTCCGCAATTTGCCAAAGTTTTGCCCCCTGCAAAACAACCCATAGCTTTAAGTCAACTGTTACGCAAAGCTGATGCAGCCATGCCGGATGGAAAAACGACTTATGTAGTTTTTGACGAACATGAACCAGAAAAAATTACAGTTAGCAAGCAACTTCCTCACGAGTCGATTCGATTTGCTCTGAGTAATGTAGAACTGAACCGATATAGTGGGGAAGTGTTGACAGTCAATCGCGTTGTAGAACCGCCACCTATGTTAAAGTTTACGATCGCGATCGGCACTATTCATTTCGGTATTTTTGGCGGAATTTACAGTCGCAGTCTCTATGTATTCATCGGCTTAGTACCCAGTGTTTTTATTAATCACTGGTTTGGTGAATTGGAAACGGAGACGGTGGCTGAAGGCAAGACGGGAATTAACATCCCAATTGCTGGCCAATCAAACTGAGTCAAATCGGCTTTCTTAGGCAGGATTTACTCACAATAAAGAAACCGGGTTATTGTGAAATATTGACTATTCTCAACTAGAAATTTATGATTTAACTAGGTTTATGGTTTATGACTATGAAGCCGGCAAATCCTCTTCGGTTGATAAGCTGTTGTGCAAATAAACATTGTATATTTTGATGACAATCAAAAAACGTCAAATTCTCTCCCCCTCTCCCCTGATCCCCATCGGACCCTCAATCGCCATACACAATCTATATG
>NZ_JADEWT010000017.1 GCF_015207505.1 Tychonema sp. LEGE 06208 | reverse complement strand
TTGGTAAAATGGAGGTAACATTTTCTATAGATGGGGTTGTTTAACGATATTGACCCCATCTTTTTTTACCATAAATCGGTCAAACCTTTGTTAGCTATGGGTTTTAACGGGGTTGTCACCCCGTCAGCAGGGGCTTCGGGCTTTTTCCAGCTATGAGTTCACGCTTGCGCTGGTGGCGCGGGGCCCCAAAGGTTGTGAAGCGAAAAACTTTGTTGTGGAGATCCCTTGACAGACCGATTCCTGATGCCGGTACAACAACTCAGTTCTAAGAAATATCTTAGTTCTCAATTGATGCCGGTAAAATAAGGCATAGGACAATGGGAGTTATCCGTTGCGAGTCACGCCCAAAAACTCAAAAGTGATAACTCACAGCCCAAAACCAAAAACTCCCCACCGCTTTGAGTCGATCGCACATCTCCAATTTAAAAGCCCTATGATCCTCTGTCCCCGCTGCCAATTTGAAAATCCCAATCTAAACAAGTTTTGTCAACAATGCGGAAATTCCCTAATTTACAAACCTTGCCATGAATGCGGAGCCCAAGTCGCTGTTAGCGCCGCATTATGTCAAAATTGCGGCACCGCAACAGGTCAAGTGTGGCGGGCAATTATCTGCAGTCCGTCGAAATTTCTAGCAGTCCCGCCAGACCAGTCAACCATACCCCCAGCCGAATTTGCCCAAAAAACCGACAACCTTCTAGAAACCGCATCAGCCCAAAACTCTCCCGAACCGATCGCCAACCCGATTAAAACAGAAATTACCGCCGACGCAGCAACAGCCGCCGCACCAAATTCTCCGCAGCCCGATGCCGCCGAATTCAGCAGCCCAGAAAATATTGACCCAGAAAACATCGTGGAGGCGATCGTCCCCGCATCCTGGCAAACAGACCAAAAAAGCTCTATAACAGCACCAGAGCGCGAAATAACCCCATCTGAAAGCAATTTCATCGCAGCATCACAGCCCGCTCCGAGCCCACAAACAACAGAGAGTCCCGAGGTCGCATCTCCCCAACCCCCAGAAATCCCCGTCCCTAATTCCGAATATTTAATTTCTTCCCAGCCTGCGGGAGATTATCTAGACAGCCAGCAGCGTTACCAACTCCTAGAAACCCTGCCGGCGAGAAAACCCTCAGACACAGTAGCAGTAAAAGTATTAGACACTCAGCCGCTGCAAATGTCACCGCTCAAAGCAATGCTAGCAGCCAACTCTGCCAGCGTCGCCAAACGAACTTCTCCCTACAAAGCAATCAAAGACGGAGAAAATTCGACCAATTCCGCCTTAGCAGAGCTTTGCCAAGGCATAGCCGAACCTTATCTAGCACTCCGCTGGCAATTCTCTCACAACCTGCCAGTCATTCACGATAGCTGGTCAGACAACAAACAGGCAGTGCTGCTGCTAGAAAACTGCTCCCAATGGCCGCTGCTGGTAGAACGGTGGAGTCAGCCGGAAACATCCACCCAGCAAATTGTGTACTGGCTGCACGAAATGACAGAACTGTGGGCAGCCCTAGAACCCTGGCGCTGCCGGCAAAGCTTGCTGGAACTGACAAATTTGCGAGTCAACCCCGACACTTCCTTTTCCTTTGCCTCTTTGCGGATGCAATACCTCTATCCCGAACCCGCCGGCTCAAACCTGCAACTAATAGATTTGGGGCAACTGTGGGAGACGATATTTAACCAGTCCGCTCGCACTCAGTTTGGCGCATTGCTGGAACTGCTGCAACAAATGTACCGAGGCGAGATTGACACCATCGAAGAATTGCGATCGCGCCTAGAAACCGTTCCCCTCGAACTCCAAACCCCACCAGCAGCAACCTTAACCCTAACCCCCACCCGTTTCCAAAATAGCATCCCCGACAACTCGCCCCCCGACGCTGGCGAAGTCTTAACCCAGCCCATGCCAGTCCAGATGTACAGCTTAGAAGACGCAGGCCTCACCGATGTCGGCCGCACCCGCGACCACAACGAAGACTTCTTCAGCATCTGGACTCAGATAGACAAACTCGAAACCTGCTTCGGTCGCATCTTTCAAACCAAAGGGCTTTACATTCTCTGCGACGGGATGGGCGGACACGACAGCGGAGAAGTAGCAAGTCAACTAGCCGCTGAAACCCTCAGAGACTTCTTTCAAAACTGTTGGGAAAATCAACTCCCCCAGGCCGACACCATCCGCGAAGGAGTGATCCTCGCCAACAAAGCCATCTTTGAAATCAATCAAAACGACAAACGCTCCGGCAGCGCCCGCATGGGTACAACTTTAGTCGCAGTCTTAGTTCAAGACACCAAATTCGCCGTGGCCCACGTCGGTGACAGCCGCCTCTACCGACTCAGAAAAGGCCAGCCCCTAGAAAAAATTACCTCAGACCACGAAGTCGGACAGCGCGAAATTAAGCGCGGGATTGACCCGGAAACTGCTTATTCCCGTCCCGACGCCTATCAACTAACTCAAGCCCTCGGCCCGCGAGACGGTAATTTTCTCAAGCCTGACGTGCAGTTTTTAGACTTGTGCGAAGATACTTTATTGATTTTGGCCTCCGACGGCCTGACAGATAATGATTTGCTCGAAACTAATTGGTCAAGCACTCTCGAACCCCTGTTGAATCCCCAGACTAATCTGGATCGCGGAGTTGCCGAGTTGATTGAATTAGGCAACAAATGCAACGGTCACGACAACCTCACGGCAATTATCATTCGCGCCCAGGTAGGCGCATTTCGCTTTTAGATTTTGGATGCTGTCCACTGTTCCAAAGCAGCGCCCTCGTCCGCTAGGTTAAAACTGTAATTGTTGGGCTATCTGGAACAGCAACGGCTTTTTCCGGGCAAGGCTTGACTTTCTGTCCTCTTACCTGAATTCCGATTTAATTAAGTGAATGCTTAATCTATCTACGATCAAAAACTTGTTGTGCTTCCGGTCATCGGCAACCAATGCTGCTAAAAAAACGAGTTTTTGATTGTGAGTCTGACAATCTTTTGCTCGATTGGGAAAACGCAGCGATTATTCGATCTCTCATTTCCATTATTATCGGTTAGTAAGGATACGCCGTTCTGAATTCGTGCCTGTAGACTGGAAGCAACCGACTCCCGAAACAGAAGCAGGAAATAAAATAAGTTTCAAATGTGTCCTTGATGTCAGTCTTGTCCACCTTATCTAAATCTTACCGGGCAGAATTAATCCTATGAATCGAAAATGCTGCTGACTCTTTTAGATCCAGAAAAACAGACCCCCCTGCAACAGTGGAGTTTCGAGAGCGAGTCCATTGTCCGCATCGGCCGCTCTCCTGAAAATCACGTTGTGATCCCCAATGCTCTTGTGTCGCGCGAACACCTGGAATTGCAAAGAGTTAAAAGCGGCACCGACAGTCAGTGGTACTTAGTCAATTCGGGAACAAATGGCACTTTTGTTAACGGTATTCTGATGTCTCAGGGTTGGATCTCCGACGGTGTGCTGATCCAGTTGGCGCGGGGCGGCCCAACTCTGCATTTCCAAGCTGTCACGATTGAATTCGGCGGCAAAATTGAGGCGATCCCTACCGCCCATACTGCCACCCCGAGGTGTACCCACGCGGGAAACCCGCCGGGGAATTTATTCTGCATCCACTGTGGCGAACCGATTAAAGTCGATCGCACTATCCGTCACTACCAAGTGCTGCGAACCTTGGGCCAAGGCGGTATGGGGACAACGACTTTAGCTTGGGATCGAGAGAAAGCCAAAGCTCAAAAACCCGGAAGTTCTCCCGCAGCTTCTTTGGTAGTCCTCAAAGAAATGAATGCTGATATGGCTCAAATAGGTAAAGCTCAAGAACTGTTTGAACGTGAAGCTAAAACTCTCAAGGCCCTCCACCATCCGGGAATTCCTCAGTTTTTTGACTTTTTTGTCGAAGGGGGGAAAAAATATTTAGTAATGGAAATGCTTCACGGCGAGGATTTAGAAAAACGCATCTACAACCGCGGCCCTGTTGCTCCCAAACAGGCGATCGAGTGGATGATCCAAACCTGTGAAATTTTGGATTACATTCACTCTCAAAAACCCCCGATCGTCCACCGGGATATTAAACCTGCTAATTTGCTGGTACGCCACCGCGACAATGGCATTACAGTGCTGGATTTTGGTGCGGTTAAAGAAATCGGCACTCCACCGGGCACTCGCATCGGCGTTGAAGGCTACACCGCACCGGAACAAGACCGGGGACAACCTCTCCCTCAGTCTGATTTATATGCGATCGGGCCTACTTTAATTTTTTTGCTGACGGGCGAAAGCCCTCAAAAGTTTTATGGCAAAATAACTCAAGGTTACGGGTTTAAGCTGGAAAATATTCCGACGATCGCACGTTCGTTGCGCGAGACCATTTTGCGAACCACAGCAACTAAACCGGGCGATCGTTTTCAAACCGCTAAACAATTAGCTAGAGCTTTAGCAGCTTGCCTTTAAGAGAAGTCATTAGTCATTAGTCATTAGTCATTAGTCATTAGTCATCAGTCCTTAGTGCTATGTCGTGAGCGATAGAACGATCGATCGAACGTCCAACGCCCAACGTCCAACGTCATCAGGAAGAAGTTAGAAGCGGCAAATTTATTGATAAATTTACCCGATCGCCTGTTAATTTCTCCCAGATACCAAAGCCCTCCGTCTGGGCTGTTATTCCTCGTCCCAAGCTTCTACAGCGATCAACTCGCTAACGGGGTCTTGCATAGAAAAATCAAACTCTAGGAGTTGCTGTTTCCAGTAAGGCCATTCGTCCCCATAAAGCAAAGCTATTTTCCAAATACTGTCTGTCGGCTTGATAATGTCAGACGTGACGAGAGAATGCACCTGACGCTGGAACTTAACCATCGGCTGTATAACCTGCTGGCTCATAATACCTCTTGAATTGTTTAAATCTTGTGTAATTACCACTTCCCAGCGCACACTCTTTATCGCAGTTTCGCCAAGAACCGTCTAGCCAAGATACGTGTAGATTTTTTTCGGGAAGCTACATATTCAACTTGTATCTTAACACAGTTCGTTTTGACAAGGCCCTATAAGCAAGACTGAAGAGTCAAGATTGACTTCAAAGAATTAATCATCTTTAAAAAGTCGCGCTATATGCTGTCGAGCGGCCGTGGGAAGTTTGCCGCCTCGATTGTTTCCACATATCATAGCATATGCTGCAAAGGCTGCGTTCGGCTTATTTTTGACAAGGCTGAGTTGGCGATCGACTGAAATTACTCTTTCGCTGCTACAGTCTAATTTCCACTTTCGGGCGAGTCAAGCATTCGTTTCAACTTCGGCGCTAGTGAAAGCTGCCAGAGTTGGGACTCAACTGCATAAACTAATTATAGCTCTAATGACGGCAAAGGTGGTCAAAAATGGTTAGATAATGTTGAGCGGAATCCGCGCGACTGTCGGTAGAACATTCTAGGCCGCCCGACGCGTGCCAGCAAGTTCCCAACCCATAGTCCTAATGCACTAAATCTAAAATCTAAAATCTAAAATCTAAAATTGCATGACTTGGACAAGGCGACACATTCTCACTCTAGCTGACTTTACCTCCGACGAATACGACACGGTGCTGCAAACTGCGGCCAGTTTTCGCGAGGTGCTCGGCCGCCGCACGAAGAAAGTGCCGGCCCTGCAGGGTCAAGTGGTCGCGAATTTGTTTTTTGAACCCTCCACCCGGACTCGCAACAGTTTTGAATTGGCGGCGAAGCGGCTGTCGGCGGATACGCTGAATTTTACCCCTGGCAGTTCTTCTCTGACCAAGGGGGAGACTATTCTGGATACAGCTAAGACTTATCTGGCGATGGGAACGGATTTGATGGTAGTCCGCCACGAACAAGCTGGAGTTCCGAGCACAATTGCTTCGGAAATGGATCGGTTGGGTTCGAGAGTCAGCGTTCTCAATGCCGGAGACGGCCAGCACGAACACCCGTCCCAAGGTTTGCTAGATTTATTTACTATCTGTTCTCTGTTAGATAGCGAAGGCCCGCGGCTGGAACTTTTAGCGGGCAAAAAAATTTCTGTGGTGGGGGATATCTTGCATTCGCGGGTGGCGAGGTCGAATATTTGGAGTCTTACGGCTTCTGGGGCTGAGGTTCATTTGGCCGGGCCGCCGACTTTGCTGCCGCTGTTGTTTGCTGAGTGCGGTGATGTTCGTCCAGGTAAGTTATTTTTGCACTGGCAGCTTGAACCTGCTTTGGCTGATGCTGATTTTGTGATGACTTTGCGGCTGCAAAAGGAACGGATGAGCCAGCATTTGCTGCCGAGTTTACGAGAGTATCATTCTTTGTATGGGGTGACGCGCGATCGGCTCAAACTCTGCAAGCCGGATGTGAAGGTTTTGCACCCAGGCCCGGTTAACCGCGGTGTGGAAATTAGCTCGGATTTGATGGACGATCCCCAATTTAGTCTGATTTCTCAGCAAGTTACCAGTGGCGTAGCGGTGCGGATGGCTTTACTGTATCTGATCGGCGGCGGTAAAGTTTAGCTTGTGGGCTGTTAGTGATTCTCAGGAGCGATCGCCTCTTTAAAATATAATCGTTACCCGGTCAGCCCGGGTAACGATTAAAACTCTTTCTAGAAAATGTAAATTTATCTAGTTAAGAATTAGTTGATCCAGGCAGTAGAAACCCAGCCGCCGCCTTTGAGTTGGGCCCAGCCGTGTCTGTAACGACCTGTCAATGCCACGTTATCTCCATTGTATAGCTTGCCGATGACACGAGCGCAGCCATTGGGGCGGTGGCGGATATTTAGGCGACCGCCGTTGGTGGCAACTTCGCCGTAGCGGTTATAGCCATGACCGCCGCCGCAGCGTTGTTTGTAGCAACCGGCCTGCGCTTCGCCAGCGACTCCCATAACAGATAAGGCTACTGCCATACCTGCAACGCCTACCAATGCAGAAGTAGGAACTTTCAGTTCCAGTTGGAGTTCGGACTCTGGAGATTCATAAGCAACAAAAGAATGATTCAATGCTAGTGCTTCCATAGTTTCCTCATGATTATTGTTAACAGTTGTTGATGCAGACTCAGGTCAAAACGTTAGATTAACAGCCCAAACCATTAATTTGTGGGTAAAAAAAGGTACAAAAGGGCGTTACAGTCTTGCTTTGCCGAGTATTCGCTTGCTTGGCCTGAAATCTGCACAAGTACATCATGTCATTTAACCAGCTTTCGGGAACAAAAAATAAATAAAGTTTACATTTTTTCCTAAAAATTTGGACGGGGTGGCTCGGTATGAGCGCCGAATGAAAGTTAACTGTGTCATCAAAAAGCGAACGCAATCATCGCTTGGGTTGTGAAATTCCTTGCCGCGACTCTGGCATAATAGGACTTATTTTGCTGTGCTTGCTGATTGATTTGCGATTGCCGATCGATAGCTATGGGCGATCGCGCAAACAGGCTCCTCGCTCTTCACCACTGTCGGAATTTGATTCTGGTGAGTTATATTTGAGCCGATCGCACTGCTACAACTATTCGGGCTGATTCCCGAAGATAGATAGCTAGGCTTCACAACTATATTGCTAAAAATTGATTTTTATGTATGCGTGACACGATCCAAGATTAATCGATCGCGACTGGATTTGTGTCAAGATCGATCGAGTTCTCCAGCATCACCTCTTTGGCAATGAACTCTCTTTCTGCACTTGCGATCGGCACAATACCTCAATGTCATGAATCAGACAGCTTCGCCATTACCATAGCGCCGTTATCTGTAAAAGAAATATACACTTTGGCAGATGACCCCGCCAACGGAGCCGTGGTAATGATGAGCGGTACAGTCCGCAACCAAACTGACGGTCAAGCTGTACTTTCCCTAGAATATCAAGCCTACGAACCAATGGCCGTGAGAGTATTCCAGCAAATCGCTACGGAAATCCGCCGTCAGTGGGCCGATGTCAATCGGGTCGTCATTCACCACCGCGTCGGACACTTGCAGGTGGGGGAAATCAGCGTATTGGTAGCTGTGGGGTGTCCCCACCGCGACTCGGCGTTTGCAGCTTGTCAGTACGCCATAGATACGCTCAAACACAACGTACCGATTTGGAAAAAGGAACATTGGGCCGACGGTTCTAGCAGTTGGGTTAGTATTGGAGCGTGCGAAGTTGTCGGTCATTAGTCATCAGTCATCAGTCATTAGTCATTGGTTATTGGTTATTGGTTGTTTGTTATCAAGGCTTTTCGGGATCGTGTCCCATGCCCCTGTCTCCATCTCTTCCCCTGTTTGGGAACTTGTGACGATCGGCCAGCGTCAACAACTGTGGAATGTTCGATGAGCCAATTCCACCCATGAGCGACTTTATTTCCCTGTCCTGGTCTGCGGTTGTGGCGACCGTTCAAAGAGTGCAATTGCCAGCCGAAAAACTCTCTAATTATGACTTGGTGTTGCGATGTCAGGAAGGAAGCCGACCTGAGAGCACAGCTTTTTCAGAACTGTTGAAGCGGTATCAGTCCCACGTAGACAGGGTTCTCTATCACTTGGCCCCCGATTGGCAAGACCGAGCCGACTTGGCTCAGGAAGTCTGGATTCGTGTCTACCGCAATATTAACCGCTTGCAAGAGCCTGTTAAATTTCGGGGCTGGCTGAGTCGCATCGCCACTAATTTGTTTTACGATGAGTTGCGAAAGCGCAAGCGCGTGCGAACTCCTCTGTCCCTGGACGTACCCAGGGCTCTGGAAGATGGGGAGATTGATTGGGAAATTCCGGCGGACAGTCCGGGGCCTGATGATGATTTGACGACTAGAGAATTTTATGACGAGTTGCGATCGGCGATCGCCGATTTGCCGGAAGTTTTCCGCACGACAATTGTTTTGAGAGAAATTGAAGGTTTAGCCTATGAGGAAATAGCGGAAATAACCGGAGTTTCTTTGGGAACGGTCAAGTCGAGAATTGCTAGAGCTCGCCAAAGATTGCAATTGCAATTGCAAAAATATCTCGACGGTCATTAGTAAAATTCAGTCGATTTGAGATTGTACATACTTCGGCTTGCTTCGGCTACGCTCAACACAAGTCGCCAGCGTACAAGTTTGAGATTTGAGATTTCGTCCTACAAGTTTGAGATTTGAGATTTACTTGCCCGTGGGTGAATCAAAGGAGAGCGCACAAAAGTCTAAAGTTAGGATATCTGCATAACAAAAGTCAGGAGATTGTATCGGTTTTTGGGCGAGGTGAAGAAGATTTGATGAAGTTTATTGTAACGTCAAAGCTTCTATTTGATCGTGTAAATAAAAAGTAAATCATTTTAAGATCGATGGCGTACTTCTCCCAATTTTATCGAGCGGTGTGAAATATGAATCATAACTTTGAATCAGCAAAAAATCAGAATCAGCAACCGATGGGGGATTCACTCGGTGAAACTCCATCTAACAACAATTATTCCCAGGGCAATGTAACTACTATGATGCGCGATCGCTTTGAATTGCTGAGTGCCTACCTTGACGGCGAAGTGACGGCGACAGAACGCCGAGAAGTTGAAGAATTGCTGACAAATGACCCCGCGACGAAGCGTTTGTACTCGCGACTTTTGAGTATGCAGCGAAGTTTTAGCTCAATGCCGGTGCCGGCTGCAGAACAATCAGCACAGGATTTGGCGGCGAAGGTTTTGCAACGGGTTGAACGCAAGACGAAACGAAATTGGGTTTTGGGTGGAGGTGCGATCGCAGCTTTGTTAATTGCGGCGGTGTCTGGTGTCGCTGGCGGCCGCCAATTGTTTGCTCCTCAGTTGGCGACATCGCCTGTTCCTGCTGAATCTGACGGTTTGATTGTGGCTTTGAACGAGCCGGTAATGGAGATTGTTAATCCCAACGATTTGATGCTTGGGGTGAATGCGCCGGTGATGGATATTCCGAAAGTTGATGTAGGAAGCCCTCACAAGTCATTGCCAAAGGTTCAGTAGGATTGATTTGTTGAGCAATAATGAAAGTTATTAAGCTCCCTAAAAAATGGGGGCTTTTTGCTGTTTTTCGAGGTTTTTTAAAGTGGATTTATCCCTTGAAAATCTCTGGGTTTTGATTGGCTAATGACCTAAATTTTTGATTGATAGGGAAACCGCAGATTGAGACAGATGCAGCGCAGATTAATCTTAAGATTGTTGGCAAGTTTGGCAATTAAGCGCGTTAGCGCAGCCCTCGAAGAGGATCGCACTTTTGACGTGTTTTTTCGATATGGGCGATCGGCAACAGCATTGTCTCCTCAATTTCCTGCCGCACAGCAGGAGATACATTACAACCGCTATTGAGGCAATCTACCAGCAATTTATTAGCATCGTAATAATTTTTCAGCAATGACTTTTGCTGTTCGCTGAACTGCCAATCGTGACCCAGATCGCGATACAAAATCATCATTTGCCTTAATAACTTACTCCAAGCAAGACCGTTACCTTGCCACCATTTTTCAAATATCTCTTTGTCACTTTTTGGATCTGGCAGTTGTTCCAGAAGTTCTTGTATCCCTCGCCTTTGTTCAGGCTTAAGGGCCGGCACAAGATCGCAATCAAGAACAAGGTCAAGGATGGGGACGAGGGTACGTTCAACGGTAAGGCTGTTGATGTAACCAAGAGTAGGCTCAAGGGCATCCTTAACAACCGTGTTCAGGGCAAGGTCAATATAACATTGAAGTCCAAGGTTAAGAGCCAGTTCAAAAGTTTGTTCCACAACTTTTTTTAGGTAAGGGTCAAGAGAAAGGGCAAAGCCACGGTCAAGGAAAGGATATTCAAGAGTAAAGTAAAATGCTCTCACTGCGAGAATTTTGTAGGGAAAATTAACAGAAATGGATTTTTTGTTTACCCACACTAGGAACTGCTGTAACCGTTCATCCTCAGCGACCAGCCCATCAACTTGCTGTTTCATTAACAGTAAAAAATTATCAGCTTTTTGCAACATCCCAACAGCTAAAAAAAAGACTTCTCGCCAACGCTTCTCGGTTAGGTGGCTGACCAGTTTTTCCAAAGCTTGTGGAGCGGAATTGGTAACAATTTCTGTAGCAGTAAAATACTCTTGGAATGTTAGATGAGAAAACGAATAAATCCCTCTTGCCCTTTCCACTAATAATCCATGTTGTGCCTCGATCGCCTTCAGCACAACCTCACTATCGCTCTCCAACTGAACGCGGTTAGTTGTGGCATCGGGCAAATTAGCTAGATATTCGGCAATCAATTGCTGAACTGTGTTTTTATCAAAAAAATAATCCCCCCGCTCGAAAGTAATAGCTGCCACAAAAGCAAGTAAATGTTTCTTGCGGCACAAATTCAAATTGCGATAAACTTCATCTCGTTGAATGCCTCTTGTTTCATCCCATTTTTTGAGCATGATTTCGAGCGCTTCTTCATACAACTTGGCTCGGTTGGATGGAAAATTTGCTTTGGTTTGGAATACTAAACAAATCAAATTCAACAAGATAGGCGTTACTGCCAGTTCTCGGATTTGCTGATTTTGTTGCATTTTCAGCTTCTCTACAAATTGAGATGCTAAAGCTTTACCTGCTTCCATATTTTGGAAAAATGCCACATACCAATTGCTAGCAAAAGCCGCGATTTGCTCGTTATTAAAATCGGCTACCTCAACACAAGTAAAGGCTTCGTCGTGAAATCTGTACTTAGACGCAGCAATTCTACAGGTAATAATAAACTGATTGTTGTAATACTTTTGGACAAACTGACGAATCTGTCTGACGACTGCATCGCTATTTGATTCTGGCACTTCATCTAAGCCGTCCAATAAAATCAAACCTCTACCTTGACTGAGTGCGAATTCAGTTTGCGATCGCCCCTCAACTCCGCAACTGGCAAATTCGTCGCTGATATATTCTAATAAATCAAGATTAGGGATTTCAGCAAAGGTTTTGAGAGGGATAAAAATCGCTATTTTGTTTGCTTCAAATTTTGCCCGATCGCACTGAATGGCAATGTGTTTCAAAAAAGTAGTTTTACCCGAACCAGGTTTGCCGAGTACCATCAGTTTAGAGTGAGATTTCACCGCATCCAATCCAGGGACTCGTTTCTGGCGTACTTTACCCAATCCCAAGCGATTAAAATTATCCGCATCTGGGTTGAAGTCTCTCAATAAATCACGAATTTCTCCCGGCTGCCAACTGGTAATTTCCTCCAAAATGTTGACTTCAACGTAAAGTGTGCTGACATCAACGGGCTGTGCAATATCCAACAGTTGCATTTTGCTGTAAAGCTGTTGGATTTTGCTGTGGCATTTTTGCCGTATCTCTTCCACTACTGAATCAATAGGCTGTTGGCAAAAATCTCTAACCCCCCCTTGGTAAGGGGAGACTAAAGGAGGACGATCGACAATTTCTTCCCAATCCAACTGCAAAACCGTGCAGAAAGCCCTAAAAGCATGGGCTTTAATTGGTTCTCTTCCTGCTAAAAAACGCCTCCAAGTTGGCAGCGAGATGCCATCAGCATAGGGCCCGGCCTCTGTCCAAGCGCGATCGGGTTCTAATATTTGACTAGCTTCTACTAACCATCTGGGGTCTTCTATCGTCGATCCCCTTTCTCTTCTAGCTTGCCTAATTTTTACTAATCCCTCGTCAGAGGCTTTGAGGGTCGTCATTATATAATTTACTTTTGTATTTGTCAATGTCAATTTTAGATCAGTTTAGCGATCGCAAACTGAGATTGTCAATACCCCAGCAACCAAGAGAAAATGATAAGGACAACAACTGCACGGCATAGGAGACAAGTCAGGCATAAATCATGCAAAATTAATCCTTCAGAATGCAACTCTCTTGTGTCTCTAAAAATCACCTATTAAATGATGAGAAAGGATAGCAACATGAGAAATAATATTAATGAAATCCCCTCCCGTGGAATTGGCATAAAACTTATTAACAAAATTGCCGACGAGCTAAGCTATGCACGCACTTCCGAGCGTCGCAACTGTCTGTTAATTGTGAAAAATTTTCATCCCGTCACAATACCACCCCAGCAGACGAATCAAGCTGGTTATTTGAAGCGGGCAGTTAATTTTTTCAGCAGTTTTAATTTTGGATTTAAACAAGGACAAAATCGCCACTTTTATCGGAGTTATAATCAGCCGACTAAAATAATTTGCCTTCAACTAAACACTGACCTCAATAGTGTTAAAAAAGTTTTATGGTGGGTCGAGCAGTTAGAGGATCTACCCATTCCCGAAGCAGTTTTGCAGCAGTGCAAACTTGCTACGATAGAAGGATTTACAAATGCTGTTCGCCATGCTCACAAAAATCTGCCCTTTCAAACTCCGATCGACCTTGAAATCACCGTATTTAACGAACGTCTAGAAGTCAAAATTTGGGATAGGGGAGAGCCTTTTGACATCCAAGCTAAGTTGCTTGAAGAATTGCCTGTTATTTGGAGCGAGCTGGGATGTATGCTTGACTAAATCTGTACTTATCAACTTTTAAGTAATAAGAAAAATATTTTTTTTGGTGATGACTACTAATACTGCTCTCAAGATTCTCGTTGTGGATGATGACCCACCAATTCGCAATCTAGTTCATCGTTTTTTAAATCAGAAATATCAAGTAGATTCGGCAGCAGATGGCGAGACTGCTTTAGCATTGTTTGAGGAATTTAAGCCAATGCTAGTAGTTCTAGATTGGAATTTGCCGGATACTACAGGCTATCATCTTTGCCAGGAAATGCAGCGCCGTACTAATGTTTTTGTGGTCATGCTAAGCAGCCGCACAGACGAAGCTGATAAAATTAAAGTCCTGTCTGCGGGTGCTGATGACTATATCTGCAAACCATTTGGTCTTCAGGAATTAGCAATGCGGATCCAAGTTGTGTTGAGACGCATGAGGATTGTCACTCCATCACGTATTGTATTCGATCGATTCGCGATCGATTCAGTGCGCCGAGAAGCAACACTAAACGACAAAATTATCAAATTAACAGCCTTGGAATTTAAGATATTGTATTTTTTGGCAAGTCATCCCGGTAAATCTTGGAGTCGCCAACAGCTAATTGAAAAAATCTGGGGTTGGAACTGCAGCAACACAGAAGAAGAGAAAGTTGTTAGCGTACATATCGGCCAGATTCGCAAGAAAATGATTCACATTGATGCTACTGGGTCGCAGTTGATTAAAACGGTTCGGGGTTACGGTTACAGGTTCGAGCCGCCCTCGCCCGCGGCAATGGCAATTTCCTCAGCTCATCGGCATTAACGCCTTATTTTGTGAAAAACCTATTTTCCCACGTCCCATCGGGCAGCCAGATGCCTCCTAGGGAACGAACGCGATCGGGTAACATGAAGTAAGCCCAAGCCGTGCCTAGAGGTTTGAATTGTCGATCGAAGATTTCGATTTCCTGCCGCTGATATTCGTTTTGTGTCGGTTCCCGCAGCGGATGATAGTCTTCCAATCGGTCTAAATCGTCCAAAATAGCCGAGTTTGCGAAACAGAGGAGAAAACCGCAGACTGTGCCGTCTCCGGTCATCATCGCAGGATAGCCGATCGGCAGCGCAAAAAGTTGACCGCGGGCGATCGCCGGACAAGCATCCACAACCTTTCCCTCGCAGTAGCGCCGGTAGTTGCACTCCCCGGGTTTGAGTGTGCCGTAGACAAAGACTTTCATCGGGTAGGGCCTAACCGCTAGTTTTTGCTAAGATAGATGGCTAAGCTAATAGTTTAAGTCTCGCGGGCGATCGCGACGGCAATCTTGATAAATTTCGTTGTTTACCCTCTCTTATAATTCATGACTCTAACAGTTAGTTTTATTGCTTTTGGACTTCAGCCCTTGTACGTGAGCTCTTTTTTGCCAGACCTGCCCCTCGACAGCTTGTTTTCGACTCAAGGGATTATGGTGATGCTGCTGGCGGCCTATGCGGGGGCGATGTGGATGTTTCTCACCAGTGCTCCGAAGGTACACACGGTGATGGTATCGGATCTCGGACAAGCCAGAGAGTTTTATGAAGGTATGCTAAACCTGCCCGTAGCAGAAGTGCCGCTGCATTACTACTACAATTACGAGCAAACCTTGGGAACCACGGGTATCGACCCCCTGTATTTGTCGCCGAATGTCGGCAGGGGAACGAGCTCTCAAACGATGGGGAGTCCCGAAGGTTTGTGGTATCAGTTGATGAAAAATACTCAACTGCACATCATTAGTGGCGCCAGTGTAGGGGAAAAAAATCGCGAACGTCATGTTTGTTTCGATCGCGATTGTTTGGATCAGCTATTGATGAGGGTACAAACTCGCGGCATTAGTTATAAAATTCGCCGGGAAAAGCCGCTGAATTTTTTGGTCAAGGATTATGACGGCCGCGTGATTGAAATGGCCGAGGTTAGTAATTAGATATAGCCTTTCTCAGAAAGAGAGTCGGCGGTTGAAACCGCAGCTATACAAACGATGTCCGCCTCCGCGGACTGAAGAAAATAACGTAATTTTAACTGCCTGTCTTTAACCCGCGTCGGCGGGTTTTGTCTGTGTAGCCGCGGTTTCCAACCGCCCGGTATTCAGGATTTCTAGTTTCTCAATTAATCTTGGCTTCAACGCTGGATTTTTCCGAGGCTGCTTTAATCTCTGGAATCGCCTTGCGGCTGAAGATTTGGAAATACAAAGAAACAAAAAATTCTTTAACTGGGAAAACGATCAAAGTTAAAGGATTGATGGTGACAATGATATTGCGGACATCGGCTTTAGCTTGTTTGACAATTTGCTGCGCTACCCAGTCGGGAGACATAATGCCGATCGGGTTTAAGTTGCTTTTAAACGGCCCTAAAATCAGCTTGCGAACGATGCAGGGCGCGTCCAGCCTCCGCAAAGTAACTAAATCTCCCAAGGCGCGTTTGCTGAGTTCGTACAGTGGACTGACAGCGGGAATCACTTCTGCTTCGGAAGTATTGATCCAGACTTCTTTGCAAGCGATGTTTTCGTTAGTTCGGACTGTTAAGAAAAAGAGCTCCATCAGCCGCCACGCGGAAAAAGTGTTAATTTCGTATGAGTTGGCGATCGCCTCTCCGGTTCTTTCAGCCTGTACATTAATCCCGTGATTGATCACGAGAATATCAATTTTTTCTAACAATTGAGCTAAATCTGCCTCTGCGCCAGCGTGCCAAATTACAGTTTTTACAGGCAAAATATCGCCGCCTATATTCAAAGTAATTTCCTCATTTCCAGAGGATAGGGCGATAACTTTTGCACCAGCTTTGTGCAGGTGTTTGAGAAGCAAACGCCCTAAAGTTCCCGATGCACCGGTGACGGCTACAGTTTTGCCTTTAAGAGAAAGTGCTGTACCCATAAGTTTATCTATTAAGGTGAAAGTACCGCAATAGTAAGCATTTTGATTGTCGAAGTGGTGCCGCCAATGATAAGGTTTATTAACGAACCAGTTGCCGGGGATAGTCTGGAATTCTCCCGGTTGGTGGGTGATGTCGGTTAATTCGTCTGCACCTTTGATTCCACACGCGCGGGCGATCGCGCTCAACAAAAAGCCTAAAGTATAAATACAACCGGCTGCTGCGCCCCAGTGATATGCCGGCAGCACAAAATAAGCTAAAACCCACAGCAACAAGCCCAAAACCATCATTGCCGCAGCTTCTGGCACATCGTGACGCCAGTGTGCTTGCTTGTAAATTGTCTCGCTGACAGCAGTCAAATTCGGGCGGAAAACGCGGTGATGCCAATTGTGCAGCTTTTGCAAAGGCGGCACATAATGAGACGCGACGTGATAAAAGTCTCGGATGATTTCTGCCCAAAACACAGAAGCTATTGCTACAGCGCCGACTATCCAGTAATTTACCATACTCGCAGAAGTTATAAATTTAAGATATTATATCATATCTGGTCATAAAAAAGGTTCTGTCGCGGTCGTTATCGGCGGACATGATATTAGATATTGTCTGTTTTAAAACAAAGCTTAAAATTGCTTTTATTGCTAGTCGGGCAGTTGACTTAGGCGTTTTAAAATCTGCAAAACGCGGTACAATTCATTGCCGGGATTGGAAATAACAAATTCAGCCGATCGGGCATAGTGGGGATGTTCCCCTGTGACTAACTTCACAAAAGAGAAGTTAGCACCTGTGGAAATCATGCCAAAAGTAGGAGTTTCGGGATCGGGATCTGCCAGCATATATGTCAGGAGTTGTGCGAGTGCTGCGTCAGTTGAAAACGAAAGTTGTTTGGATTCAATTACTGTCACCCACAAGTTTGCTTTCATGATTAGGATATCTATTCTGCCTTCGATGATTCTGCCTTCGTCTTCTTCTTGAATCGCGATCGATTTTTCGGCTTTGACTTGAAAAGGAGACTCAAACAGACCGGCAATAAACAAAATAGGGCTGACTATCGTGAGTTTGACTGCATTTTCCAACACGGGCGGGGTGTCTACCAAGTTGAAATATATGTCTTGAACGCGATCGAGTAATTGTTTTTCTGAGTCTGTTACTTCCGGCAAGTTTTCTTGCCATTCTGGGAAAAAATCAGCTTTACGAACTCGCTGCAAGCCGAAGTTATCGATTAGATAGCGGAGGTTAATATCTCTTGCTTGAAGTTTTTGCATTATAATTTATCGAGTTTAAATTATTGGTAATAATTTTAGCATAAGTGTCATTGCAACCGCAGATAAAGGCAGATAAACGCAGGTGAACGCAGATGGGTAGAGTTGATTTTGTTGAGGTTTTTGTTTATTTGGGCTTGAGATCGCCATTTGGCTGTTTTTGGGCTGCTTGCATTTGCAGCAATTGCGGCACGGTGACAAAACGGTATCCCTGCTGTTTGAGTTTGGGAATAATTGCCGACACGGCCTCGACTGTTTGCTGGCGATCGCCCCCGCCGTCGTGCAACAATACGATCGCCCCCGATGTCGCTTGAGACAGCACAGTGCGGGTTATAGCAGCAGCCGGAGGTTGCAAAAAGTCTTTAGTGTCGATCGACCACATGACAACTACGTAATTTTTCTTTTTGGCATAATCTGCAAAACCGTTATTTAAACGGCCGCCGGGAGGACGAAACAACAAACTTTTTGCCCCACTCGATCGATAAATATGAATGCCTGTATAATCGATTTCATTTGAGGCTGTTTTCTCAGTGACATTATGATAAAAGTGATGCCATGTATGATTGCCGATCGCATTTCCCGCTTTTACGACTTGCTTCGCAATTTCTGGATTTTCTCGCAAATTTACACCCAAACAAAAAAATGTAGCTACCACATTATGTTTCTGCAAAACTGCTAATATTTTCAAAGTTTCCGCAGTTGGCCCATCGTCAAATGTCAGGGCGATAACTTTGGAGTTGCTGATACTTGCTTTATAAACAATCTGGCTGCGAAATTGCGCCGGCGGTGCGAATACTAAAGGTTGTTCGGCGGGTTGCGGAGTTGGAGTTGTGGCGGGAGAAGGCTGTATTTGGGGTTTTGGCGGTTTGAGGAGGTTTGGCGGGAAATTGTCAAAAGGGGGGATTTGGGCGAGGGAATTTGAATGGCCAGTTTGTCGGTTTTTAGGGAACAGGGAAAAAAGGGCGATCGTTCCAATCAATATAATACTTTTAATCGCTAATTTTTTAGTAAATTTGGTATTCATTAACTGTACTATTTGCTGTTAACGATATAACGATAGCTTACAACTTTGTCTAAAATTAGATAAAATTCAAGATAGCAACGCATCATCACAGGAGAAAAGCCATGATTGCTCCGGCAAATCTCAGCCGCATCACGATTCCCCCTCTGGAAAATGGCGATTTGCTTAGCCGCGCAGAATTCGAGCGGCGCTATACAGCCATGCCCGCACTCAAAAAAGCAGAATTGATTGAAGGAATTGTTTATATGGCTTCACCCTTACGCTTTGAACCCCACGCCGAACCCCATGCTCGCCTAATTACTTGTCTTGGCTTCTATGTTGCTTTTACCGCGCATACTCGGATCGGCGATAATCCCACCGTGCGTCTCGATGTGGATAACGAACCTCAACCCGATGCTGTACTGCTAATTGATGCTCAATGTGGCGGCCAAACTTGCCTTAGCGATGATGGCTATATTGAAGGTGCACCCGAATTTGTTGCCGAAATTTCTGCAAGTACCGCTACGATCGATCTGCGGGACAAAAAACGAGTTTACCGCCGCAATGGAGTCAAAGAATATCTCGTTTGGCAAGTCATGAATCGCCGGATAGATTGGTTTTCGTTGCAGGAAGAAGAATATATTTCTTTGCTTCCCGATGCTGAAGGAATTATCCGCAGCCGAGTTTTTCCGGGGTTGTGGCTGGCAGTCTCAGCACTTATAGATGGGGATATGCCAAGTGCAATCGCCACTCTTCAAGCCGGATTAAACAGTGACGCACATCAAGAATTTGTCCAACAGTTAGCCAGCTTTCCAAATCCCGCTTAAATATCCCCTCAATCTCTTAGTCTGCGGAGGCAGACTTCGTTTGTATAGTCGCGGTTTCAACCGCCGAGCGAGCAATCGGGTAATCAACCCAGATTTGATATCATCCCCCTAAAAGCGACAAGTTTGCCGTGCCCTTTCATCCTCCGGTTCTTGCCAACCCCAAGAAAAATGACTCACCGCATTAATTTGCGGCGTTGCCGAACGAATTGCCTGCATTTGAATCTCCAAAGACGGCCGATTTTTCACAGATTTTCCCCAATCTCCGGCAATGGCAGGAATAATTTTTGCTCCCGGAGGCGCTAAACTCACTACCCGCTCCACCTGCGGCACAATACAGCTTACATTCCCGCAATTTCCGTAAGACATCGCGTGGAATTCTACAGCAGCCGGAAAGCTGTCCCAAGGCTGCAATCTCGAATCATATCCCCCTTGATTTATTTTTTTATTGGCATCAGGAAAAAATACCGCTCCTACAGGAATTCCCAGGCTTTGAGCAGGCCGAGTTGCCACCCCAAAAAAATCTAAAATTCCTTGGACTGCGTGAGCAACGCTCAGTTGCCAGAGGTCTTTTTGTAGAATGCCGGTGTCGGGAAGCGGCGGTTTTGGTGTCGGTTTTGGTGTAGGAGTTGCAGCATTTAGCGATTTTGGGGCGGGAGTTTGTGAAGCTACTTTTGATGCGGTATTCTGTCTTCGAGAAGCGGGAGTTGCTACTGGTACAGGTTGCGGAATTCGCCCCTGCCACAGAGGTTCTCGCTCATTCGGATATTGTTTGACTACTGCTTGAACGTCATTAGTATTGATAAATCCTTTAGTCAAATATCGCTGAATTAAATCTCGCCCTTGCTGATTGTTAGCCCGCTGTAAAAGCATTTGCTGCGATGCGGGGCCGTAAATCCACAAGTCTTGAACTTTGGTAGCAACTGAAGCAGGCCCGAAGCCCCGTAGATAGCGAATGTAGTCGAATAACATTCCTTGCGGTCGGCGCTTGACTATTTGATTTACTAATAAAGTATAGTCTTGCCTCGCTTGCGGACTGTAGGGGTCGATAAAGGCTTGATTACCCGGAACTTCTCCGAAGTCGTCGTTAATTGTTGCGTCTTTAATTATTGTTAAACTTGTCTGGTTTTGGCCGTTTAATGCGAGGTTTTGCTGTCTGTCTGGACGCTGAGAATAGGTATAGCCAAAGTTCATGGTAAACAACCATGTGTATACTTTTAAACCTCGCTGTTTGCCTTTGGCGATCGCCTTTTCCAGCAAATCGTATTTTTCGTAGCCGGGATTTCTCAAAACCGAAGGCCAAACAGTCGGATTGTCTGCTACTGGAAGCAGCACTTGACCGTCGTAAAATGCTTCGATATAGACTTCATTGTAGCCTTTATTGACAATGTTGTCTAATACTCGATCGACTTCTCCTGGCCTGACATCGCAGGGATACAAACGCAGCCAAACTGCTTGGGTTTGAGGCCAAGTTTTTTGGCGGCATTGTGCTATTTCCCGCGCGTGTTTGTTCAAAACGGCAAAATATGCTTGCTGGGATTCTGATTTTCCTGACAGGGCGGCGCGGCGCAAGTCTTCTTTTTGATTTACGTCTTCTTTGGATAATTGGCAATAGGCTGATGTTTCGGCAAAGGCTGGTTGATTTTCGATAAATGGCCACACAAGTTGGCTGATGAAGCTACTTGTTAAAACAGCAGTTACCGCACTTAAAAAGCGTCGCTGGTGTTGAAAGTTCGCGAGGCGAGTTGGTGCAATTTTCATGGGATAGTTGAATCGGGTTTTCTAGTTTAAATTGGCTGGCGATCTGCGGATTTGCGATCGCCCCGACGCACATCTACAAATTTTCTACTTTTTTTCTCGTTAACTCCGCCCAAAAACGGGTACAAGCACCCTACTTATAGTATTTCTCAAAAATCGACTGACTTCAACCCTGCAAGCACAGGTACAAATGTGTGAGATTGTCGATCCTTATTTACGAGTTGTCTATCGCGACGCATCCTACGGCTAAATCCAGCAAAAAAAACGCCTGGGTAAAGTCGGCGCTAAAAACAGTTGATATTTTTACTAAAAATTGTTAACAATCAAATGTTAAGGATGAAAGATGAATTATTAAAATTGATCTTTTATCCTTAAATTTTGAAATTAAGCCCCTCTATTGAGAGCAGATTCTACTTGCTGAAATTCAATCTCTAAACGATTTTTCAACTTTTCAGGAACTGGACGATTTGGATAGGAACTATAATGTCCTGCTAAAGAGTTTAAGGCCGTCCGCATTGTCGTGAAAGATGTCAGCTTGGCAAGAGCGGGATCGCGGCGGTATGCAGCAAAAAAATCGTTGATACTTGTGCGAGCACCAGCTTGAGCGGCTGCTTTTTCCGGTGTGCCCTCTGGTAAAGTGAGCGCTGTTCTCAAGCTGCTGACTAATGCTAATGTGTCTTTGCTGTAGTCTCCACTCAGAGTGGCGGGAACATTGGTACAGCCAGCTACACCGATGACAACAACTAATACGAGGGCTAACAGACGGGAAATGTAATGCTTCATAAGGGTTAGAAAAAAGGAAGCGAAAGCGGCAATCAAATTTAACCTTTATCGTATCTCGAATTGAGCTAATAATGTCAAATAATGTCAAATTTTTATTATTTATTGCAGTAATACCATGAAAAGTAAAATTTGTCAATCTCACAGGGATTGATTTATGAATCTCCAATTTAAAATCAATCCGTCAATCAATCTAAAATCTAAAATCGATCGATTTGTCCGGAAGCAACGGAGAGAATTTGGGTTTGTCGCAGCCACTGACTGTCGAAAGCGCCTAAGTGAGTCGTAGTAATTAGAGTTTGAAATCGTTCTTGAATTGTTTCTAAAAGTTGATTTTGGCGGTTTAAATCGAGTTCTGCAAGTACGTCGTCTAGCAATAGTAAAGGTGCTTCGCCTACGACTTCTTCAATAAGCTGCAATTCGGCTAATTTTAATGCTAATACGAGAGTTCGCTGCTGGCCTTGGGATGCGTATTGACGAGCTGGCGTATTGTTAATTGTAAATATAATGTCGTCGCGATGGGGGCCGACTAATGTGGTTCCTTGAAACTGTTCTGCGATCGCCCTTTTTTGAATTTTTTCTAAAAATGCTTGCCGCACTCCTTCGAGATTGTCTTTACCAATTAATTCTGAGCTTACTTCAATATTAGCATCGTATTTCACATCTAAAACTTCTGCTGAACCGCTAATTGAACGGTGCCAATTGCGAGCTAATGGCATCAAACGCTCCAAAATTCGATCGCGCCTGCGGATCACGCGAGCGCCCGCTGTCGCTAACTGTGCATCCCACAAGGCTAATTCTGAAGTGGAAATGGGGGATTGGGAGTTGGGAATTGGCGAGTATTGAATATTTTCCGGTTCGGGATTTTCGAGTTGCAGAAATCGGTTTTTGTCAAAATTTTCGGAAAATTCGGCTTGTCTGATTGCTTTAGAACGTTTTAACAGAGCGTTGCGCTGGCGCAAAATTTGGTTGTACTGCTGCAAAATGTGAGCGTAAATCGGCTCTAGTTGGATAACTAGCCGATCGATCCAATTGCGCCTTCCTTCGGGCCCGCCGCGCACTAAGTCCAAATCCAAACAGGAAAATTGTACTACATTTAAGACGCTCAAAAAGTCTAAATGGCGGCGCAGCGGTTCGCCGTTGAGCTTCAGGCTGCGGCGCGCTCCCGATCGCAGTGTTAAAGATAGGTCGATCGCTCCGGTTTGACGTTCTAGCGTAGCATCAATTTGGGCGATCGGCTTGGAGTCGAGGATTAAATCGCGATCGCGCGATACTCTGTGGCTTTTTAAGGTGGAAAGCAACTCTACAGCTTCTAACAAGTTAGATTTTCCTTGAGCGTTATTTCCTAATAAAATGGTTTTGGGAGCGTCAAACGTTACCTTTTGATCGAAGTAGTTCCGAAACTGCCGTAGGTGCAGCGTTTTCAAATACATAATATTAGTTATTAGTTATTGGTTATTGGTTATTGGTTATTGGTTATTGGTTATTAGTTATTGGTTATTGGTTATTAGTTATTAGTTATTGGTTATTGGTTATTGGTTATTGGTTATTGGTTATTGGTTATTGGTTATTAGTTATTGGTTATTGGTTATTAGTTATTGGTTATTGGTTATGGGTAATACAGTTATCGTAGGGTGCGCCGAAGAGCACCTTACCTATTCAAGGGCGAATTTCTTCAATTGCTTTTTTGCGGAGCGTTGTGTTCGCAATGTATAGTGTTTAGACTCGCGCCAAATGTGAAGGGTCTAACGAATAATGAAACATCGCTCATTATCCGTCAGCCGTTAACACTATTTACGAGTTTTGTTGTACAAGCGCACGAACAGTTTTTCCATTTCAATCCAGACAAACATTAGGGCGCTGAAACCGAAGCAAACCATCAATTCAAAGGGCGATAAATAGTGAGTGCCGAAAAATTCTCTCAGCGGTGGAACGTAAATCAGCATTAATTGCAAAGCAGTAGTAACAATTACAGCTCCCCAAACAAAGATGTTAGTGAAGGGATTTAACTCGATAGTTAGCCTAGTGTTAGAGCGAATGGCGATCGCGTGACCCATTTGCGCCAAACAAAGAGTTGTAAATACCATTGTTTTCCAAGCCTCTGGATTGCCGTGTCCGGGAGCGTGAGTATAGTCATAAGCCCATTTCATCATGCCGATCGTCAAAATTGCAAAAATAATCCCGATCCGAATTATGTAAGAACCCAAACCCCGCGCAAAAATACTTTCTCGCGGGCTGAAAGGAGGCTTGTTCATCACGTTCGGTTCGGCCGGTTCCACGGCCAAAGCTAAAGCGGGAACGCCGTCTGTGACTAAGTTCATCCACAAAATTTGCAGCGGGGTCAGCGGCACTCCTCCCAAACCAATTAATGGTGCGGCCGCAATTGTCAAAACTTCGCCGATGTTGCTACCCAAAATGTACTTGATAAAGCGGCGAATGTTGGTATAAACAACTCGCCCTTCTTCAGCGGCGGCGACAATAGTGGCGAAGTTGTCGTCTAGCAGCACCATATCGCTAGCTTCTTTGCTGACATCGGTGCCGGTAATTCCCATTGCGATGCCGATATCGGCTTGTTTCAATGCGGGTGCGTCGTTAACGCCGTCGCCTGTCATGGCGACAAATTTGCCCCAACTTTGCAAAGCTTGGACTATTCGCAATTTGTGTTCGGGGGAAACGCGGGCGTAAACGCTAATGTGTTCGACTTGCTGTTTGAGTTCTTCTCGGCTGAGTTTTTCTAATTCTTGACCGGTGAGAACTCGATCGCCCTTTTGTGCAATACCTAAATCACTAGCAATTGCCTTTGCTGTCAACTGGTGGTCTCCTGTAATCATCACCACCCGAATCCCTGCATCGCGGCACTTCGCCACAGCTTCGCGCACTTCCGGGCGCGGGGCGTCTAGCATACTGACGAGTCCCAGCCAAATCATGTCTTGTTCGCTGGTTTCGTCAGAATCTTCGGGCGGCAGGTTTTCCCAAATTTTGTAGGCAAATCCGAGGACTCGCAAACCCTCGCTTGCCATGTTGTTGTTTTCGGCGAGGATGCGATCGCGCATTTCCTGATTTAAAGGTTGTACTCGATCGCCGATTATGATGCCTTTACAGCGCTCCAAA
The DNA here is from genome assembly GCF_015207505.1 of Tychonema sp. LEGE 06208. Classification (GTDB taxonomy): domain Bacteria; phylum Cyanobacteriota; class Cyanobacteriia; order Cyanobacteriales; family Microcoleaceae; genus Microcoleus. The sequence goes on along the minus strand of NZ_JADEWT010000017.1, from coordinate 50,694 downwards.
GTCAACTCTGGAGAACCTTTGGTAAACATCAAATAATTCGCCTGCTGTCCGTTTTCGGCTGGAAATCCCGAATGTCCCGATCGACCAGGTACTTGGCAAATCACGCTCATCCGCTTGCGTTCGGAAGAAAAAGGAAATTCGGCCGCGCGCTGCAGCAATTGACACTGTTTTTCTTTATAAATGCCTGCTTTTCCCGCTAAAGACAGCAGAGATCCTTCTGTGGGGTCGCCCAAAATCTTCCATTCTTGCTCTTCGTGCTGCAATACTGCGTCGTTGCAAACGGCACAGGCAATTAATAAAGATTCGAGTTCTGGATATTCTTCTAAATTATTAATTTGGGTCGAGGTATGGCGATCGGTAAAATCTCCGATCGGGGCATAGCCGTCGCCTCCAATGCCGATCGTACAGTCGCCCGTAGACACTCGCTGAACGACCATTTTATTTTGAGTCAGAGTACCTGTTTTGTCGGAACAAATGGTAGTCACCGAACCCAAAGTTTCTACAGCAGGAAGTTTGCGAATCAGGGCGTTCCGCTTCACCATCCGCCTAGTTCCGAGTGCCAAAGTAACTGTCACGACTGCTGCGAGTCCTTCGGGAACTACAGCCACAGCCATGCTGAGAGAAACTTCCAACAAATCTTCAAACCTGCTGGTATCGAACCCGATACTACCGTTGTTGAAGGTAATCATGCCGCCGATGACGACAACTGCGACTAAGCCGAGGGCACCGGAGACTAGAACGTTTCCCAACTGTCCCATCCGCTGTTGCAGGGGAGTTGGTTCGCTTTCTACTGACTGAAGCATGGCGGCAATTTTACCCAGTTCAGTCTGCATTCCGGTGTTGGTGACGATCGCCTTGGCGCGCCCTTGAACAACTTCTGTGCCCTGAAAAATTAGGTTTAGCCGATCGCCCAAGGAAGCATCTTCGGGAAGTTCTAGCTCAGCTTGCTTGGTAACTGCCATTGCTTCTCCCGTCAAAGCAGATTCTCTGACTTGCAGATTTGATGCTTCGATCAACCTGCCATCTGCTGCTATTTTTACCCCAGCCTCTAACAGCATCACGTCTCCGGGTACGAGTTCTTTGGCTGCTATTTCCAAAGTTTTGCCGTTCCGCAGGACTCTGACTAGGGGGGAAGCGAGGTTTTTGAGGGCTGCGAGGGCTTTTTCAGCACTTTGTTCTTGGAAATAGCCGAGAATGCCGTTGAGTATGACGATCGCAAAAATGGCGATCGCATCTTTGGGAAAGTTATCCGACTTGATGTCTAAGAATCCAGAAATCACGGCCACACCCATCAGCATCAACAACATGATGTTGGTGAACTGATCGACAAAAATCGACCACGGACTGCGGCCTCCTGTTTCTTCGAGTTCGTTGGGGCCGTATTGCTGCAAGCGTTCTGACACCTGTTGGCTGCTCAAGCCAGCGTCTTTGTTGCTGTTTAGCTGCTGGAGGGTTTTGTCAATTGCTACGGTGTGCCAAGAAGAGGGAGAATTTAAAGAAGACATAAATTACGATCGAGCGTGGGGCATAAAGGTGGTTGCGGCCGGACAGTTACAGTCGATCGATACTGCATAGGTATTGGTTCGAGATAAGAAGCAGGAAGCTAGACACTTCTCTATCTCTGGTCTATCTCAGGCTCTCTCGATCTGTTGGTATATTTACCCAAAAATTGGCTTTAAAGCCCCGTCGTTCTACGACGGCTTTCCCAAAACTTGTGCTCTAATAACTTCAACAATCAAATTATTTGATTGTAGTCGCCATCGGGCATGGGGAGACTTGAAACGGACGGGGAGCGACAGTCAGACGACAATGGTCGCTCAGGTTGCGATGAACCGTCAAGAATCCCCCTCCTTTCTACGGCGGGGAGTATGTCAACGCTGATAGCACTCATCTACCTTACCAAAAAATTGGGTTTAAAGCCCTGTCGTTCTAAGGCTTTCCCAAAACTTGTGATCTAAATAACTGCAACAATCAAATTCTTTGCATTGTTGTAGTCGCCATCGGGCCTAGGGAGACTTGAAACGGACGGGGAGCGACAGTCAGACGACAACAGTCGCTCAGGTTGCGATGAACCGTCAACAATCTCCGTCCTTTCTACGGCGGGGAGTATGTCAACCACCCAATTCTGAGTGGATCTTGGATTTGGCACTTTTTTGGCTGTTTTCCCTATTCCCCCGCCTTGTTTTCGCAAAACTTTAATTTTCTTAACTTTTCTTAATAATAGGCTTTTTCGGGGCAAAGCGCACAATGGCGATCGGGATGCGGGACAATTTTGTGCTGCCCCACGGTAAAAATCAGGGCAATCGAACCAAACCCAGGAGCTATGTATGTAAATTCGCATCTATCTTAGGAGGGAGATTAGCCCGGAGTTGCTCAACATCAATTTACCTTCTCAGAGGGATAAGCTGTTGTAATAATTTGTAATAAACAAATGCCAGAGAGCATTGTATAAATGTCATAAGAAGGTTGAAACGACAGACGCAAGTTAACAAAAACACTGATTAACAAGGTTTGTCGCATCTCATAAAAGGTGTAAAATTTTCTAAGGTTTCTTAAATGTCCGCTGTAATGTCACAATAGTACAGGTAGCGGAAAAGGAGAGAAGGAGCCGATCGGCACAGTAGCCGGCGTCAACCTTCAACCCTTCCAGGTTTAACGGCCTGAACAAATTTAACTTAACGGTTTTATACCGCAACCAAACTCAATTAACTCAAGTAGGAGAGTTCTTTCATGTTTGACGCATTTACAAAAGTGGTTTCCCAAGCAGACGCTCGCGGCGAATTTTTGGCCACCGGCCAACTTGATGCCTTGAGCCAAATGGTTGCAGAAAGCAACAAGCGCATGGATACAGTCAACCGCATCACCAGCAACGCTTCCAGCATTGTTGCTAATGCAGCTCGCTCTTTGTTTGCTGAGCAGCCTCAGTTGATCGCTCCCGGCGGCAACGCTTACACCAGCCGCCGCATGGCAGCTTGCTTGCGCGACATGGAAATCATCTTGCGCTATGTCACCTACGCGATTTTCGCAGGCGACGCCAGCGTCCTCGATGACCGTTGCTTGAACGGCCTTCGCGAAACCTACTTGGCATTGGGAACTCCCGGCGCTTCCGTAGCAACTGGCGTTCAAAAAATGAAAGAAGCCGCTTTGGCGATCGCTAACGATCCAAACGGTGTAACTCGTGGAGATTGCAACTCCCTGATGTCTGAAGTCGGCAGCTACTTCGATCGCGCCGCTTCCGCAGTAGGCTAAACCCCAGCCATTGCAACCCAATCTGTAAAGCAACGATTCGATATATCGATCGGGCTTTTACAAATCGCATTCGTAGAAAAAACCGCAAACACTAGGGAGAAAGCAACACTATGAAGACCCCATTGACTGAAGCAGTCACAGCAGCAGATTCTCAAGGCCGTTTCTTGAGCAGCACCGAAATCCAAACAGCTTTCGGTCGTTTCCGCCAAGCAACCGCTAGCTTAGAAGCAGCCAAAGCTCTGACATCCAACTCTCAGCGCTTGATCGACGGTGCAGCCCAAGCAGTGTACAACAAATTCCCGTACACACAACAAATGCAAGGCCCTAACTACGCTTCTACCCCAACCGGTAAAGCCAAGTGCGCTCGCGACATCGGCTACTACTTGCGGATGGTGACCTACTGCTTAGTTGCAGGTGGCACAGGCCCAATGGATGAGTACCTGATTGCAGGCATCGACGAAATCAACCGGACATTTGAATTGTCCCCTAGCTGGTACGTTGAAGCTCTCAAGTACATCAAAGGCAACCACGGCCTGAGCGGCGACCCCGCAGTGGAAGCTAATTCCTACCTCGACTACGCAATCAACGCCCTGAGCTAGATTTGCGTGATGCCCGGAATTGTAAGCTGCTGTTAGCTAAAGTGTTAGCGGTTGTTTACGATTCCGGGCATCTGCGATCTTAGCCTAGTTTTCCAAATACTTTTTTTTAAGAAGTTTTCAGTTTTTAAACCAAAAAAGGGAGAAGCTAAAGATGGCGGGATTAGGTGCAGCCGAAAGATTGGGAATAAAAGCATTTGAAGAAGCGGGACAGGTAGAACTTCGCCCCCACTGGACGCAAGATGATGCGAAAGCAGTAATTCGCGCAGCTTACAGGCAAGTTTTCGGCAACGAGTATTTAATGTCCAGCGAGCGAGTTACCAGCGCTGAATCTCTGCTGATGCAAGGACAGATTTCAGTTAAAGATTTTGTGCGGTCAATTGCTCAGTCCGAAATTTATCGGAAAAAGTTTTTCTACCCGAACTCGCAAACGCGGTTGATCGAACTAAACTACAAACATTTGTTGGGCCGCGCTCCTTACGACGAGTCGGAAATTGCTTTCCACGTTGATTTGTACAATGCCGAAGGCTACGAAGCTGAAATCAATTCTTATATTGACTCCGTTGAATATCAAGAAAATTTTGGCGAAAGTATAGTGCCTTACTATCGCGGTTTCTCGACTCAAAGAAATCAAAAAACCGTCGGTTTTAACCGGATGTTTCAACTGTACCGCGGCTACGCAAATAGCGATCGCTCGCAAAACCAAACCCAAGCGCGGTTAACTTGGGAAGTCGCGAGAAATACGGCATCGCCGATATACACAGCCTCTAGCGGACAATCTCTAGCTGGTGCGGCCGGTGGCGATCGCGGTAAACTCTATCGAGTCACCGCAATGCAAGGTGCGGCTAAGTTTTCGCCCCAAGTGCGGCGGACTACTACCGAATATCTCGTACCTTACGAACAGCTTTCAAGTCGCTTGCAACAAATCAACAAACGTGGCGGCAAAGTGGTAAGTATTACCACAGCTTAAAGTTTGTAAAGACGTTTTTTTGCAAGCGTCAGGAAACAACTTAGGACTAAGTAAATAGGTAGGACAAATCATACTTGTAGGGGTGGGTTTAGCCAAAATATATGCCAACCGGCAGTTGATTGTGGCAAAACCCGCCCGACTTCTGTGCATCCTACCAATACACATATTAGGCTTAGTCCTAACAATCTCAAGTGCAACGAAGCTTTGAATTTTTGTTATTAATTTAGGAGAAAATCTGGTGGCTATTACGACAGCAGCATCCAGGCTGGGAACATCCGCATTGAGCGATGTGCCGAAGGTAGAATTGCGCCCTAACTACACCAAAGACGACCTGGAAATAGTAATTCGCGCCGTTTACCGTCAGGTGCTGGGCAACGATTATTTGATGAAATCCGAGCGCCTCAAAAGTGCTGAATCTCTCCTGCGAGACGGCAGTTTATCAGTGCGAGAATTTGTGCGCGCAGTGGCAAAATCGGAACTGTACAAAACCAAGTTTTTATACAGCAGCTTTCAAACTAGGACGATCGAACTAAACTACAAACACTTGCTCGGTCGCGCTCCCTACGACGAATCTGAAGTAGTTTACCACTTAGATTTGTACCAAACACAAGGCTACGATGCTGATATCGATTCTTACATCGATTCAGTAGAGTATCAAGAGAACTTCGGCGAAAATATCGTCCCCTACTACCGCGGCTTTAACACGCAGCGCGGGCAAAAAACCGTCGGTTTTACCCGGATGTTCCGCCTGTATCGCGGCTACGCAAACAGCGATACATCTCAACTAGAAGGCAATAACTCTCGCTTAGCAGTTGAACTCGGTACTAACAGCGCTACAGCAGTAGTTGGGCCTTCTGGCGGTAACGAAGGTTGGGCATATCGGCCTTCTGCCAGAAACGTAACTCCCGGCACCGGTTTCGGCGGCGGCGCAGCTTACGGCAAAGAAGGGCGGCTTTTCCGCGTGGAAGTTTCAGGAATTCGCACCGGCGGCTATCCCAGCGTGCGCCGCAGCAGCAAGGCGTTTATCGTACCTGTTGATGATTTGTCCTCGCAAATGCAGAAATTTCAACGCATGGGCGCGAAAATCGCCAGCATTACTCCAATTTAGTCAGTTGGCAGTTGGCAGTTGGCAGTTGGCAGTTGGCAGTAGTCATTAGTCATTAGTCATTAGTCATTAGTCAACAGTCAACAGCTAACAGCTAACAGCTAACAGCTAACAGCTAACAGTCAACAGTCAACAGTCAACAGTCAGAATTACCAATTACCAAGAAGCTTATGTTCGGTCAAATTGTAGCTGGAAAAAGTGGCAATACAGCTTCCGCAGGTCGCTGTTTTCGGTACGAAGTTGTGGGCTTGCGCCAAAGCGATGATACGGAAAATATTGATTATTCGATTCGATCGAGCGGCAGTACATTTATCACCGTGCCGTACAATCGGATGAATCAAGAAATGCAGCGGATTACTCGCATGGGCGGGAAGATTGTAAGCATTCAGCCGCTAAGTGCCATCGCAGAATCGTCCCATGAATCATCGTCTGCAGAATCGTCCCATGAATCATCCTCAGATGATAATTAAGAGCGATTGAAAAGGACGATTAAAAGAGACTGCTGGCGCATCTCAAAAGATTTTTACCTCTCACCACTATTTTTAGTGGTGAGGGACTAAATGTCTAATCGATCGCATACCTAGTTAACTGCCAATAACCAACGGAAATCCTGCCCTCCAGAGTTCAGGGAAAACCCCCGTGAATTCGCCAACAGTCTATTTCAATCGCCGACTTTGATCGAGGGCTTTTTAACGCGGATTTAAGATAATATATGTCAATCACCAGAACTGATTCGGTAAATCTGCAAGAATCAGTTTAAGTTCCGGTTCATTCACCCGCTTAATTGCTTTCGGAATACTTACCCACTGCCGCTTTCTCTTGCTAGCTTCCGGCCAATTTTCCAGAATAGTTTGCACTGGTAGCAAGAATACTTCTACATGACAAGTATGGCCGGACTTTTGATATTTGTAAGTTCCCAACAAATCCGGCAACACTTTACCCAACAAACCTGCTTCTTCCCAAGCTTCCTTCGCTGCAGAATCTTGCGGAGTCATATCAGGTTCAATTAACCCTTTGGGAATTACCCAGCGCTTACCGGTTGAAGAAGTAATCAGCATGACTTCAATTTTTCCGTCTTGAATGCGGTAGGGAATTACTCCCGATTGCTCTACCAATAAAGCGGTTATACTCATAATTTTGGCAATAGTTGTGGGTGCAAAAGCTGCTGCAACTAGATTAATATAGGACTGAGGCATAGGACTAAAGAAACCGCGTGTTTTACCGAATATCCGGGATACAGCGCGTCTTTTCGTAAAAAAACCCAGTTTCTGACCGCCAGTGCATAAGTCCGCTCTGCTCGCTACCAGGAGGAGTGTGGCAGATATTTAAGTTATTAACTTTTCGTTCCTAAACAATAAAAACTGCACGCCTGATTATAGATAATTCACCATTTTAGACAACCGCACAGTAGAGAACAGACATATTTTGCTTTCCCTCTGTTAAAACTAGCAAATGTAGATGCACTCCAGCTAGAAAATAATATTGTAATACTCGCGCGCAGATAAAAGCCGATCGCCCAAATCGACCTCTATCCGCGCCGGTGTGCGGTTTTCCCTCTAATCTTTCTTCGCCTTAGCCTCCAGATTTTCCATCCGACTCCTCAAATCTTGATTCTCCTTCTTCACCTGGTCTAACTCCTCCCGCAACTGCTTCACCGCTGCATCGGAACCAGCATTTTTCTGCACTCTTTGCACAGCTTCATCAGCCATCATACGGACGCGGCCGTCGGGAGTTTGGTCAGCTAAAGAACGCAAAATCCGAATTGCTTTGCGAGTTTCCATCTGTCCTAAAGCCACTACCACCGATACTTGAGTCAAGAAAAACGTCTCCTTAGATAATTCTGCCAATCGGTGCAAAATTCGTTCTAAATTAAGCTTAGTTTGACCTGTTGAAATTGTCCCCAAAGAGCGAATTGCAGCCAAGCGCAAAGCTTGCGGAGTACCGATGGCTGTATATTTCAAAATTAGATTCAGGGCATCTTCAGAAGTTTTCATTTGCGCCAAACCGGCAATAGCACCCGATCGCACAACCTCATTCCAGCCCTGACGCTCTTTCAAAACCAATTTTAACTCTTTGAGTACCTGTTCGTCCGTCGGTTTTTCGTCGGGATTCGCCCCTGCGATCGAGCCCATAGCACTAGCTGCGGCCGCTTCTACATAATAGCTGTCGTCGCCTTTTTCGACGATCGACCTCAGCGCCTTATAAGTTTCGTGAGTCTTGATTTGGCCCAGCGCATTCACCACAGCGCGGCGAACCCTAGCATCTTTATCTTTCAAACCACTTGCTAAACCTTCAAAAGCTTGGTCTAGTTTAATTTCAACTAACTGAGTAGCTACTTCAGCCCGCACCCCCCAAAACCGATCTTTTTTGAGAACTTCTGACAGCGCTTTCACAGCTTCCAGTCCTCCCTTTTTCGCCAAAGCTTTAGCTGCATAAATCCGGGAAACCGGGTCAGGGTCAAACTGCAACTGAGCTTTTAATTCGGCAACTCCATACTCTAAAACAACGGTTTTTAAGTATTTATTTCCGACATCAAAACTAATAAAAGCAGGCTTCTCTTCTAGGGGGAAATAGAAACTTTGCTCGCGTTCGTGCACTCGAACAGTGAAAGTTTTTATATTAGCAGCACTTCCCTCGTCTGCATCTTTTTCCGGCTTATAACCGAAGCCGATCGGAATTTTTAGGTCGAAGACATCTTTGCTATTACCGTTGTCCTTTTTGCTATCTTTGATCTGAGTTTGTGTGACAGTCACTTTGGCTAATTTGCTGTCGCCGTCCCAGGAATAAGCAACTTTGTAATCTGGATGACCGCCGCGATAAACGTACTGATCGAACAAAAACATTAGATTGCGGCCTGTCGCCTTTTCGATCGCCCTTAGCAAATCGATCGTTTCTACAGTTTTGTGAGCGTTATCCCGCACAAAAGTGTGAATTGCTTTGTAAAATAGTTCGTCGCCTAACTCGGCGTGAATCATGTGATACACGCAAGCGCCTTTTTCGTACAAATGGCGATCGTACAATTCGATCGCTTCGCGGTAAACGTGAGTGACAATCGGGCGGCGGTAACGAAAACTGTCTTCAGCTAAATAATTGCGGGCTTCACCTAACATATAATAAGCCGCATCTTCTTTGCCGTATTCTTTGTCAGTCCACAGCACCTCACAATAGGAAGCCATACCTTCCTTGATCCAAGCATGAGACCAGTGTTTAATTACTACTAAATCGCCGAACCATTGGTGAGCTAATTCGTGAGCAACTAAGCTTTCTGTACCGCGATTGTCGAGGCTAGCGCGTTCGTCTAGCAAGCACCTATCTGTTAGCAAAGTTGTCGAAGTATTTTCCATACCGCCGAAGATGAAATCATCGACGCAGACTTGAGCATATTTAGGAAAAGGGTAAGGATAGCCAAATGCTTTAGAGAAAAACTCAATCATTTGGGGCGTTTTGCCCATGCTACGCTTACCGTCGGCTTCGCGGCCTTTTTCGACGTAATAATTAACTGGTTTGCCGTTCCATTCGTCTTTAATTTCGGCAAAATCTCCGACAGCTAAGGTCATTAAATAAGTTGGGTGGATCTGGGTTTGCGACCAGTGATAAATCTTATCGTCGCCCTCATTTTTTGTGCTAATTAATTCGCCGTTAGATATTGCAAAAAGTTGTTTCGGAACTTGTACTCTAATTTCGGAAGTTGCGAGTTGTCCGGGATAGTCGAAACAGGGAAACCAGAAGCGGGAATCTTCGTCTTCGCCTTGAGTCCAAACTTGTGTTGGTTTGTCGGGATAGTGTTTGTCTGACCCGACAAAATAGAGACCCCGCTGGGGTTTTTCGACCGAGTATTCGATCGCGATTGTAATTGGTTCGTATGCTTTTGTTGCTTCGTGCAGTTGAATTTGCAGCACTTCGCCGTCGCTGTCGAAATTTTGTTCGGTTTCGCCAATTTTGACTGATTTAATGTTCAGGTTTACAGCGTCTAAGGTTAATTTGTCAATACCGCTGCGGACTGGATTGATGCGGATGCTGCAAGTGCCGCGAAAACTTTGTTTGGGAATATCCAGCACTAAATCGAGGAAAATATGCTCTACTTGTCCGGGGCGATCGGGGTTGTAGTGGGGTCTGGCACCGGGCATCTCGAAGGATTTGTGACCGTTTTCAGAATCAAAGTAAGTGTGTGACATTATGATGGCAGAGTTGTGTGTCGATCGGCGATCGCAGGCAGCAGCGAGGAAAGCTAAACTGCCAGCTTATTCTAGAGTAGCGCGTCCCGCTGCTGTTGTCTCTAATCTTATTAAAAACTTGGCTGATAATTGCCTGGATCGAAAATATGAATTGTTTGCTACAATATCAGCAAGGCTAATATCTGCAATCATCAGCCTGAAATTGAAATTGAGAGGGCAATCAGCATGACAGCTACAGTATCAGTTCCCAGTGCGATCGCATCTTTGCTGGGCGACGAAGCCGAAGACTTGCTCACCCATCAAGCAAAAGTTTCTAAAGATTTGTTGCACCTGCCAGGCCCGGATTGGGTCGATCGCATTTTCGCTCAAACCGATCGATCTCCGCAAGTCTTGCGATCGCTCCAGCAACTCTATTCTAGCGGACGCTTGGCGAATACCGGCTATTTATCCATCCTACCAGTAGACCAAGGAATCGAACACTCAGCAGCCGCTTCTTTTGCACCAAATCCCATTTATTTTGACAGCGAAAACATCATCAGACTAGCAATTTCTGCAGGCTGCAACGCTGTCGCCACCACCCTAGGAGTGTTAGGCAGCGTATCTCGTAAATACGCCCACAAAATTCCTTTCATTCTCAAACTAAATCACAACGAACTACTGACTTATCCCAATCAAGCCGACCAAATAATGTTTGCTTCCGTCGAACAAGCTTGGAATTTAGGAGCAGTTGCAGTCGGAGCAACAATTTATTTTGGTTCCCCAGCATCGACGCGACAAATCCAAGAAGTCAGTCAAGCTTTTGCCCAAGCTCACGAATACGGAATGGCAACAATTCTGTGGTGCTACCTCCGCAACGATATCTTCAAACAAGACAAAGATTATCACTTAGCAGCGGATTTAACAGCTCAAGCAAATCACCTAGGAGTGACAATTCAAGCTGACATCATCAAGCAAAAATTGCCCGAATGCAACAACGGCTACGCAGCAGTTGCTAAAGCCAGCGGCCACAGTTACGGCAAAACCGACAAGCGCGTTTATTCCGATTTGACAACGGATCACCCGATCGATCTAACACGCTATCAAGTGCTCAACTGTTATGCGGGAAGAATGGGTTTAATCAACTCCGGCGGTGCTTCGGGAAAAAACGATTTTGCCGAAGCCATTCGCACCGCAGTAATCAACAAACGCGCTGGCGGCTGCGGCTTAATTTCCGGCCGCAAAACTTTTCAGCGTCCCTTTGAAGAAGGCGTAAAATTGTTCCACGCCATTCAAGACGTTTATTTGTCGTCCGAAATTGCGATCGCCTAAACATTCACAGCCTATTAAAATTAGGGTGTGCAGCGCACCCGATGCTATCCGGTTCGTAGTGCAGACCCTTTTTGTTGCGATCGTAGATCGAACACGATAGGATATCAAATTCGGTAGCATCGGAATAATTCAGATATATATTCTCGGACTCTGTGTACTCTGTGTTCTCTGCGGTTAAATCATTCCGATGCAACCGAACACGATATAACAGATAATTTATATAGGATTAATAACCGTAGCAACAATTTGTCAAGATGGTATTAAAATACCCCACAGCCTTGTTTAAAACCAAATCATATCTTCATCAAGCCCCTACAATGCACCGATTTTGTTAAAATAACTTATACTAAATTTACCCAAAAAAATCTAAACTTTGCAATTACTAAGTTGTAAATTGTCAATTTTTATTAAATTGCTCGGATCTTAGAGATTTTGTAAGTATAAAATAGAAGGCATAAATTTTTATTTGTGATTCCCTCTACCTTCTAACTCGCTACCAAAATAATAGCATATCTAAAATACAATGCAACTCTAGGTCAACTCTCAACCACAAGCTTAATCATTAATTCTCAATTCTTCCAACTAAAATCCTATAACCCTAACTGTATCTCTTCAAAAATGAATTTTTGTAATAATGGATTATACCCCCTTTAGCCTCACATTTGTCGATCGCGCCCCCTTATGAGTAATAATCCCGGCAAATTCGGCCTCCGTGCCACCCTCGTCGTTCCTTTCGTAATACAAATTTTTGTAGCGGTTGGGCTAGTGGGCTATCTATCCTTCCGCAACGGACAAAAAGCGGTCAACAATGTTGCCAGCCAGTTGCGGCGTGAAGTGGTAGCCCGCGTCCAACTTCACCTAACAAGCTACTTAGCTAAACCTCATTTAATTGAGCAAATTCACATCAATACAATTCGGCAAAAGTTACTCGACCCCACCAATTTTAAGCAAATAGAAGGCTATTTTTGGCAGCAAAGCCAATCCCTTAATCCTAATATTGGAACCATCGCCTTTGCCAATCCAAAAGGAGAATTTGTAGGCGCTAATAAACCAGAAGGCTACACAGTAATAGCGAACGAAACAACTGGTAACGCCATCCGCAGATATGCAGTTGACAATCAAGGCAATCGCATCAAATTAATTCGAGAAAAACCCAATTATGATGCTCGAACTCGCGATTGGTATAAAGCTGCTGTCCGGGCCGGCGGCCCAACTTGGAGCGCCATAGATACTTCCGCTTTAGGTGACAGGCTAGACCTTTCAGCAGTCTACCCCTTCTACAACAGTACAGGAACACTTCAGGGCGTTTTTCTGACCGATATTTCCCTCGGACAAATTAGCGACTTCCTGCACAGTTTCACTGTTGGCAAATCAGGGAAAATTTTCATCGTCGAACGCAGCGGACTTTTAGTTGCTAGCTCCACAATCAACAAACCTTTTACAGTTGCTGCCAGCGGTAAAACCGAGCGTCTTCACGCCGAAAAAATTAGCGACCATTTAACCCGAAAAACAACTCAATATTTATTCGAGCAATTTGGAAATTTAAATAAAATAAATACCCCTCAGCAGATGGAATTTCTGCTCGACGGCGAGAAACATTTTCTGCAAGCTGCCCCTTTTCGAGATGAATTAGGTATTTTAGATTGGTTAGTTATCGTAGTTGTCCCCGAATCAGACTTTACAGCAGAAATTGATGCCAATAACCAAACTACGATCCTGCTATGTATTGTAACTTTAATTGTGGCAATTATTATCGGTATTTTCACCGCTGCCTGGATTGCGAAACCACTGCTTAAACTTTCTCAAGCATCCGCAGAAATTGCCACGGGAAACTTAGAGCAGCACGTCCCGCTCAGCAGGATAGTTGAAATCGGACAACTAGCACATTCATTCAACAGCATGGCAAGACAACTTCAAGAATCTTTTGCCGCCCTAGCAAAGCAAAATGAAGACTTAAAAGACCTTGATCAACTCAAAAATGAATTCCTTGCCAACACATCTCACGAACTCCGCACACCCCTCAACGGCATCATTGGCATCGCTGAATCCCTGATTGACGGAGCAACCGGAGAACTTTCCCAAAGAACTCAAGCTAACCTCACTTTAATTGTCTCCAGCGGTAGGCGTTTGTCTAATTTAGTCAACGATATTCTTGACTTCTCTAAATTGAGGCACAAAAATTTGGAACTGCAACTCAAACCCGTAGACTTACGAGCAGTAACCAATGTAATTTTGACCATGAGTAAACCCCTAGCTGCGGCTAAAAAATTGCAATTAATCAACTCGATTCCTGCGGAATTTCCCGCCGCCTTAGCCGATGAAGAGCGCCTGCAACAGATTTTGCACAACCTTGTGGGTAATGCGATTAAATTCACTTGGTCAGGAACGGTAACAGTGTCAGCAAAAGTGGTTATCGAGCCTCAGCTATCGGCAGTAAATTTCCCAAAATCACAAACTACAAACTCTCTCTTGGCTGTGACAATTTCTGATACCGGAATTGGTATTGCAGAAAATCAATTTGAGAGAATATTTGAATCTTTTGAACAAGCAGAAGGAGCTAGCACCAGAGAATATGGCGGTACAGGATTGGGTCTAGCTGTCACCAAAAAATTGGTTGAATTGCATGGCGGTAAAATTCTGGTTGAGTCTCAACTAGGGAAAGGTTCGCAATTTACATTTACCTTGCCTATTTCCACTGTCGAAACTGAATCCAAGCCGTCTGCTGAGCTTCAAAAAAATCAGATTTACGAGTTAGCAATCCCAATAGTGGTCGAAGAGTTACCGCTGACAATAAATCATGAAAAACAGTTCAAAGTTTTGATTGTTGATGACGAACCCATTAACCGTCAGGTACTCATCAATAACCTTTCCCTGTACAATTACGCCATTACAGAAGCTAGTAACGGACAAGAGGCATTGGCCGTAATGGAAGGCGGTTTTATTCCTGACTTGATTTTGCTAGACTTGATGATGCCGCACATGAACGGTTATGAAGTTTGTCAAAAAATCCGCGAGCAGTTTCCAGCTTATGAACTTCCGATTGTGATGCTGACTGCAAAAAATCAAGTGGCAGATATTGTGGAGGGATTTGAATCGGGAGCTAATGATTATTTATCGAAGCCGATTCAAAAACAAGAAATGCTTTCCCGCATCAGAACGCATATTTCTCTGGCAAAAATAACTTCAGCTTACGGGCGTTTTGTGCCGCGCAATTTTCTCAAATTTTTAGGAAAGGAAAGTATTATTGATGTTCAAATTGGCGACCAAGTACAGCAAGAAATGACGGTAATGTTTTCTGACATTCGCTCATTTACAACTCTGTCAGAAGCGATGACACCTCAAGAAAATTTTCAATTTATTAATTCTTATCTCAGTCAAGTCAGCCCAGTTATTCGGCAGTACCGAGGCTTTATTGATAAATATATTGGCGATGCGATTATGGCGCTGTTTCCTGAGTCAGCTAATGATGCTGTGCAAGCTGCAATTGCGATGCAGAAACAAGTAGCACTGTACAACGAACAGCGGCAACTGGGAGGTGAGGTTCCGATTTTTATAGGTATTGGCTTGCATACAGGCAATTTAATGCTGGGAACCGTTGGCGAATCAGAACGCATGGATACGACGGTGATTGCTGATGCTGTTAATTTGGCCTCTCGTTTGGAAGGCTTAACGAAGCTGTACGGAGTGGGAATTTTGATTAGCGAACATACTCTATCTCGGCTGGAAGGTTTACCAAATTTTAAGTCCCGTTTTCTCGATAGAGTGAGGGTGAAAGGGAAAACTGAATCGGTTGCTGTTTATGAAGTTTATGATGAAGAACTCGGATTGTCTAACCAGTTAAAGACTCAGACTCAGGCAATTTTTGAGGAAGGAATCAGGGCTTACAGTTGTCAAGATTTTGCCCTAGCTCAATCAATATTTGAAGAGATATTAGTTATAAACTATGAGGATAGGGCTGCTCTACTTTACGTAAAACGCTGTCAGCAATATCAACAATATGAAGTGCCGGAAGGATGGGAAGGTGTGGCAGATTTAGATTTTAAGTAATTGCAGTTCCAAAAATGTAATGGAAATGTGAATAAGTCTTGCTACAATGATTAATGTTAGACAAATTTCATAAAGTAGCGCTAGATATTAGCCCCCGCGAGTTCGGGAGGGCTAAGACTTCATCAATAGCACATCTTTACAAAAATGGTATTAGACAAATAATTTTTTATTTGCCTAGCTCCCCGCCGGATGCGGTCGGCCCGTTTTCCTACATAAGATAGACTCTAATTTCTATATAGCCTTTCTGTGCTCTCATAGGAGGTACTATGCGGCATAGGGCATAGGCCTCCTTGGGCATACCTCACAATGCTTGATAACCGCTATATTGATCCGATTACTATCAAGCAAATAATAGTTTAGCAGATTTTGGACTTGACAGCGGAGTAGGGCGAAAAATGCCGATGGGAATGGGAATGATGCGCCAGTTGCCTAATTTTTAATTATGCACTTTTCGGCTTAATTTCACTAACTATTTCGTAAATATCTGTGTCGGGAATTTTGGCGAACAAAGGAGTCATCTGCTTCAATATTTCCTGATATGCTTCGCTTTGATTGGCGGTCATCTCTTCTACACTTTCCCAAAAAATGATGGCAATACCTTTGTCTGTATTGGGCAATTGCAGCAGGTACGCTCCCTTAAAACCTGTAGCATATGTGGCAACGGCTTTTTCAAAAAGTTCTTCTGCTTCTTTGAATTTTCCTGGTTTAAATTCGCCAAGGGCAACGTAGGCAAACTGATGTCGGAGAAAGTCTAAAAATTCTGACATATCCTGTTCCTGAATAAATCGCTATACACCAGGTTATATTTTACCCGATCGCCCGAAATTTGTGAATAAGCTGGTGTGCGCGTCTAGTTTTAACAAATATGTTTCTGGAAACAAGGAGTGGGGCGTTGCTTTGAGCGGTGCCCTAAAAATTTAATCTAAATACCGCAACAGGTTAGTGATTTTTGGAGTGGCGCGCTCATCCCAGCGGCGAATTGATGAGATACTGCACCTAGCTGCGATCGCGCTTTACCCGAAAAAAGCGGTTTTTTGCAATAACCCTATTGAATTTATAAAATTTACCTGCAAAGATTATAAGGTATCAAGACAAATAAAGTAGAGAGGCAACTAAAATAAATGCCAAAAATATTAGTAATTGAAGACAATAACTTTATCCGAGCAACCGTTATAGAACTCTTGCAATTGCACGGTTTTGAAGCTGTAGGCGCAGAAAACGGACAAGTCGGTATCCAGTTAGCGATCGCCCAAATTCCCGATTTAATCTTGTCTGATGTGATGATGCCGGAACTCAACGGTTTGGAAGTTTTCGCGATTTTGCGATCGTACCCTGCAACCGCCAGCATTCCGTTTATTTTTATGACGGGTTCAGAAATAGAAAAAGCGATCGAACTCAAAGCCGATGGCTACCTCAAGAAACCTTGCAGCGCCACAGAAATGTTCCGGGCGATCGCAACTCAACTAGAAAAACCGAAAATTACCAACCCAAAACATCAAAAAGTACAGGACAATTTTGGTAAAGAAAATCTCAGCTTGGGCGCCCGGACTCAAAAATCTCGGTTTGAGATGGCGTCGCTTTGCTTGCAATGACACGTACAGTAACGTTATTGATACATAAATTGAAGGAATTTCAAATTGGTTCGGCCAGGGGGTGGCTTAGACTGGGTATGTTGAATTTGGTACAAAAGTCATGAACCCACAATCTAAAGGCCGCCTAGTTTGGAATCACTCTACCCACCTTCCCGGTTTGATACCAATTTTAGAGCGCCTCACCCTCAAAATGGGCATTCAAACTGTTACGCCGGGGGTCATCAACAAAGTTAAAGGACACATCCCCCGCATGACATTAAGAGTGTCAGTACCCATCCGCGGGGGATTTAAAATCATTGCCAGACAGGGCAAAACCGTACAAGAAGTCTTTATATTAACCACTCTCAGTCAAGGGGACTTGGAAGAGATGATCGCCCAAACCCTAGCCAGGTGACAATTTTTCCTTAGCAAGCACTGCGCGAGCTCTAACTGCTAAAGTTTCATCGCTTTGGGCAATTTCCTCAAGTTGGGCCAAAACTTCCGTTAACCAATCCGGTTGAACAGTTGCAGCAACCGCCAAAGCTTGCAAAGCCCCCGCTGCTGCGTAGCGCACCACCCATTCCGGGTCTCGGGACGCTTGCAGCAGGGTTTTCACTGCGCGAATTTGAGCATCTAAAACTTGTTCTGCGGGCATAAGTTCCCAGCAAATCGTCCCCAAACCCCTAGCCGCCGCCCGCCGCACGCTCAAAGCAAAGTCATTCGCTGCAGCATCGAGCAAAATCTCTAAACCCCTGGGGTCGCCAATTCCCGCCAAAGCCCGAACAGCCCAAGCCCTCGCTCCGTAATTGTAGCCGTCAAGCTGTTCTAGAAGCGGGAGTACGGCGGGTTCTCCGAGTTGAATCAGCCCGTCAACGGCGGCAACTGCGGCGCCGGGGTTGTTGTAGCCGAGGACTGTAATTAAGGTAGGAATTGCTTCTTTGGAAGGAGCCTCCGCCAGTGCTTTGACTGCGTTTAACAAGCCTTCGGAAGAATCTGCTTGTTCGACTGCGCGAATTAGTTCTAATGCCATTGATTTGTAAGCTCTACCGTGATCATTGTAATTGTAGGTTGGGTCGATCGCGCGATCGAACTTTTTGCAGCGTCGGTGAGGCGCGGCGATCGACTTGGAAAGCTTACCCTACTCGAAATAGGACAATCTTGGTTAAAGAGCAATACGGTTCACTTAACATATTTATGCCCCGGAGATCCCCCTAAATCCCCCTTAAAAAGGGGGACTTTGAGGGCATTCTTGTCCCACCCCCTACTCCCCTTTTTAAGGGGTGTGCCAGGGAGATCTGTCTTAAGTGAACCGTATTGGAGTATCAACCAGTTGGTTGTTGAACAGCCAGTTAGCCTCTACATCACTTAATCTTTCTCGTGCATTCAGTTGCTTGAGAATTTGATACAAGGGGCTATCAAGCGAACAATCTGGATATTGAGTTGCTCGGTACTTAGCCTTTAGTGCAGCAAATCGCGCCATCTCTTGAACGATAGCAACTGTTTGAGTAAGCCCCAGTTCTTGCAGATATTTAACTTCTAAGTAAGTTAGGTGATTTTCTGAGTCAAGTTTCCAAAGAATAGGATATAAAGGACTGGATAGCCGTTGCGGATGTCTGGTTACTTTAAATTTAGACTTAAGTTGAGAAAATTTAGCATCTAGTTTTCTTCGTTCTTCAGCTTTACGTTGTGGCTGTTGCTCGATAGCTTCTATTGTTTCCAAAAGCTGATGCTTTCGTAACCAATCCCACTCGAAGCCGGTAATTGCATATTCTAAATCAGCTCTTTGCAGTATGAGATACAGAAGACTAGAGGGAGATGAATCTTCATATTTTGTTGTTTGATACTTGGACTTAAGCGCGGCAAAATGTTGCACCTGGACTTCAAAAGGATCGTTGTTCATGATGAATCCCCCGATTTATACTTCTAGCCGCTACACAATCATCTCCCAGCATTCCGCGATCGCTATTTTCTAAACCAAAACTTTTTTAACTGAGGAGCGATCCAGATGGTAAGGTGATTTTAACACCAGTTATTTTACCAAATCAAGCTACTAAGATCAGTATTTTTACGGAAATTTGAGCAAAATTATTGCCGATCGCCTCATCCCTCATTCCATCAAACCATCCGTCGCCGATTCACCAGGCTAAAACCGCTCAAATAGTTCTCAATTGCCTGAAATACAGAGATGCGGTAGGGAAACAGCATTGCTGTTTCCTGAATTTACTCAAATACAGATATGTGGTAGGGACACAGCACTGCTGTATCCTGAATTTACTCTGCTGTGTCCTGAATTTATACTATGCGTGAAAAATTGTTTCTACGGTTATGAACCCTAGAGAAATTATCGGTCATTGGCATAACTCCTGCCTGGACACGGCAGTGCCGTTTCCCTACAGGTGAAAACCTCTAGTTTCTTATTCTGGACGATTTCTTCAAATTGGTATTACTGTGTCCTGAATCTATGCTAGATAATTGAGAATCGCTAAAGCAATCCTCTTTCAGTTATGAACTAATTTTTGTCAAAGTAAACTATCCATTAAGTTCATAACTTGGATAGCTTCATCGGACAAAGATAGAGAGGTTTGTTGATTTAGGTGATGCTCCAAAACTCCTTTGAGGGCAATCAATTTCATGCTATTTTCTGCTAAAGTTTCAGCAATAGCTGGCGCTGACGGCAAATAGCCGATCGCCCCCAAGTCCATCAAAGCCGATCGCCGCAACTGCAAATTATCCCCATTCAAAGCCCTTACCAAACGATCTCCGTAAATGCGATCGCCAGTCAACTGATACATCGCCCGCGCTGCAGCGTACTGCACCCGCTCCACAGAATGCTCTAAAAAAGGTGCAATTAGCGGTATAGCTTCTGTCGCTCGCAGCGTGCCCAAAGCTTCAATTACCGAGTCGTAAGGCTGCACCAAGTGCGATTTACCAGCCACACGCACGGCCCTGGCCACGCCCCCATCTAAGAGTTTCATCAGCGACGGAATGGAATCGATATCGCCCAGCATTTCTAGAGCTTGAGCCGCCGCTTCCCGCACGTAATAATCCGCGCATTCCAAACACCGAATCAGCGCCGGTAAGGCTTGTTTGTCGCCCAATTTACCCAGCGCCCGCGCCGCATTTCGCAATAGGGAATAATCGCCGATTTTTGTTTGTTCTGACTCTTCCTGCAAAGCATCAATAAGAGCTGCGATCGCCGCCGGTTCTTTGACTCGAAATCTGCCAACCCACCAAGCAGCGTAATACCGGAGACTGTAGTCTTGGGAGTGCAAATTGGCGATCGCCTGTTCTACTGTTAAAGACTCGCCGTCAGCTACACCCGCCGGTGAGTCGGATTCGTCATAATTCATAATGGTTAGTTATTAAGAAAACTCGGAGATGATTTCAAAAGACTGTTGGCGAATTCAAAAAAAAGGTAAAACCGAACATTCCACAATCAGGGCAAAAGAACTATAGCAGTTCGTTCATCAGTTTTGTAATTCTTGTAAGGGAAACCCCCCTGCGCGGCGATCGCGATCGCGTTCCCCAAGGGTAGCTATCCCCTAGGGAACCGTCCTCTTGATGCTGGGGGTAGACAATCTTGGCACTACCCCTACACATACACAAATTCTGCAAGGATTGCTAGATCAAGCGTTAGCTGATAGAAAAGGAATGCTTTCTGCTAAGTTGTCCTTAACTTCAATTCCCTGTTTTCTCGCCCAGAACTGGCTCAAAAAGTGAATTTGCCGCAAGCCGACAATTAAATTTAAACCAGGGACAAAAATCCACCAAACTGTTAAGGGTTCTTTGATTCCTTCTAGGCGGTAAAGTTCGTTAACTGTGTTGTAAAGTTTGAACTGCACGATGTAAATCCAAGCAATTCCCACGAAGGAAAACCAACCAAACCATCCGGGAACGTCGGGGTCAAATATCCGCAAAGCTTGGGGAACGGCTACTCCTAAAACAAAGGGCAGCAAGCAAAGAGTCCCCGACCAACCAGTGCCGTTATAGTGGCGCAATTCTTCTTGGATAATCCATTTATACCAGCCGTAATATAGCAGCAAACTGACTGCAGAAAGCAAAATCACTCGCCACAAGGAGCGGGGTTTTCCTAAAGGTTTGTCGGACATTTTTTGAGGGAATATATGAATGGCTTTATTGATTGTATTAACATTTGTTAATTATTGCAAAATTGCTTCTCGGATCGATCGCGCGGTTGCAGGGGCCAGCAGAACACCGTTGCGGTAGTGGCCGCTGGCGATCAGAACGTGGCTGTTACCCGGAAGCGTCTCGATAATTGGGGCCGGTCGTCTTTCCGGGCGCGGGCGCAATCCTGACCATTTGCTGAGGATTTCAGCTTCGGCTAAGGCGGGACAAAGCGATCTCGCCCTCGCCATCACTTTTTCTAACATATCAGCATTCGCCTGAATTTCCCCGCCGTTTTCGGGAAATTCCACCGTCGCGCCTATCCAAAATTCTTGATTTGCCAAAGGTACAATGTGAACGTCGTCGCAAGTAATTACGGGCCGAAAATCTGGGTTTCCTAAGGAATTTTTTAACCGCAAATGCAGTGCTTGTCCCAACACGGGGCGAATGTCAATTAATTGATTTAAGGATGCAGTGACTGTCGCAGAACCTAAGCCAGCGGATATAATTAGTCGATCGAACTCGCCACTAGCAGCAATCGCGGCCCCTTCAACTTCCACTCCAAACTTAAAAATTACGCCATTGCGTTCAGCAGCATCCACCAAAGCCAAAGTTAGCGCCGTCGGATCGACTTGCCGGTCTTGCGGCGAATAAATCCCAGCAATTATGTTATTGTTGACAGATAAGTGAGGATGGCGATCGCGCACTTGTTGCACATCCCAAAGTTCCAATTTCCAACCTTGAGATTCGCGAATTGCTGCTAGTTTTTCCCATTTACTTAAATCCTCTCCCTCCCCACAAAGCATCAAAATTCCCTGTTTGTTAAAGGGAATTTTTCGCCCCGTAACTGCTTCTAATTCAGGAATTAAAGTTTCGTAGCGCTGAAGGCTGCTTTCCCTCAACTGCCAATTTCTGCCCTTAGTTTTGTGACTGATAACTCCCATCAAAACGCCGAGGGCCGCACCTGTAGAACCCAGTGCCGGCTGTTGTTTGTCGAATACTGTGACTTTGACTTCGGGGAATTTACTTAGTTCAAAGGCGATCGATGCCCCGATAATACCGCAACCAATAATTGCAACGCGAACCATTCAATTTGAGATTTGAGATTTGAGACTTGAGACTTTATATAATTTTTTCGTAGGGCGCGCACCGCACACCCTACAATAACTGCACGCACCATCTCGGTATGCAGCGCCCACCCTACAAACTAAAGCAATTAGTCTTGAGGAATTAGCTGCAAGAAATTCTCGAAATGATTCACCGCTGTTTGATAACTAGCCATAACTTTCGCATAGTCATTCGCTTTAGCAGCGCTGTCAATGTTTACCAAATCAGCAAACAAACTCTTTGTCAAATCAACAGCTTGTTGTTGAGATTTGGGTAACAAAGTGCCTGACACGGCTCTCATGGTGTTACGCAAGTCGCCTAGAGGCCCGTGAATGTAAGTTACGGTATCAATCCAATTTCTGTTTTGAATTAGGTTTCCTAGTTTATCCATGCGCGATCGGAATTCTGTCAGGGTAGGAGCATAGCGCTGAATTTGCTGGATCTGGGCTGCTGTGTAAGTCGTCGGAACTTTTGCTTCGACACTGCTGCAACTAACCAGAAATGCCATCATAAACGCCATCATCAAGGCAAAAAATGAACGGGGACGAGTCATATCGATTTTTGATTTTTGATTTTTGATTTCTCGTTGCGGGCGGGCACGGGGACACCGACCCTAGGCACCGAGAGTTAGGTACAAAATATTATTTTACCTCCTGACGTCGCAGAAAAGTTATCAGAGCTTCGCCAACTTTTTCTGACCAATGTTCTTGGGGATAATGCCCCGCTTGTTCTAGTGTGACTAACTCGGCATTTTTCATGGAACTGACTAATTTTTGAGCGGGTTCAACACTCAGCCAAGGATCGGTCAAACCCCACACAAATAAAGTTGGGCGCGTCCATTGTTGCAAGCCTGATTCAATTTCTGCCATTGACTGCGGTAATTGAATGTTGCGGACTGTATTCATTAGCGATCGCCCCGCATCCGAACTCTTCAAAAACGGGCGGCGGTAAACATCTAAATCGTTGTCTGATATCGTCTTGCGACAACCGCCTTCGAGGGTTCTGTCTACCAAAAGCGGGTCTTGCGTCATCATGTCGCCAATAAAAGGCAGTCCCAACTGCTGCATTTTCCAAGGCAATTTGATATCGGCGGAAACTGGTGTATTTACGATCGCTAAACGTTCTATTTTATCTGGATTTTGCAAAGCGTATTGAATGCCCGCCGAAGCTAAAAATCCTTGGACTACGAGGGAAAATCGGTCTATTTCTAGAGTTTTAATAAAGCCAGCGAGGGCGGTTACAAAAGCATCTGGAGTGTAGGCAAAGTCGCGTTTGTCCGGTTTGGTCGATCGCCCGTAGCCCACCCAATCCGGCGCTAGCGATCGAAATCCCCCTGCCGCCAAATCCGACATGATTACAGTCCAGGTAAAGCTTTGGGACGGCAAACCGTGCAGCAGCAGCACCGGCGGCTTATCACTTTCGTTAACCGGATTTGTTTCCCGATAAAACCATTTTAGCGAGCCTACTTCAACTGTTTTCTCATCTATTGACATTATTTTACTGATTATTTATCAAAGAATAAGGCGGGTATTCCCCGCCCTACTTACCTAATAGTTGGATCTGTACAAGGAAATCTAAATCAATTGTGTAATTCTTGTAGGGAGTCTTGGCCCCGTGGTTGTCCTCCTGGCCTTGGAGGTAGGCAGGGGGACAGTACCCCTACATATTTGTACAAATGATTTAGACGCGCTCTAGAGTACCTTACCCAAATAATTAAAGTCCCGCTTAGAAATTCATTTCAGCAGCTTGAACTTTTTCGACCTGTTTCTTCTTGAGAACCAGCATGATTTGAGCCAGCATGGTTATAGCCACAAAAGCCATCAATCCTTTAACTCGACCTGCACTTTGCAGCACAATTTCCACATCTTTTTGACCGAAGCCGCCCACATTAGGATTGTTCGTCAAAAGTTCGTCGGCTGCAACTGTTTGTCCTTCGGTAACAATCAGTTCTGGGCCAGCAGGAATTGTATCAACAACCGCTGCACCGCCCGCTGGTTGGATTGTCACTTCAAAACCACCATCTTCAAGTGTGGTGATTTTAGAAATTGTGCCAGCTACCGAAGCATTATAAACAGCATTGTTGCTCTTAGCGCCTGTAGGATAAAGCTGACCGCGACCGCGGTTGCCGCCGACATAAATTAGGTATTTGCCGTAGTGAACGGACTTGTCAGTTGCGGGATTTGGCGACAAAACTGGGAATACCAATTCTTTGTATTGTTCACCAGGCAGCGGGCCCACTAAAATAATATTTTCTTGGGTTTCGCTGTAAGGTTGGAAGTAAAGATCGCCGACTTTTTCCTTCATTTCTTCGGGAATTCTGTCAGCGGGAGCAATCTTGAAACCTTCGGGCAACATCACAACTGCGCCTACGTTCAAGCCGCCTTTGCTGCCGTCGCCGACAACTTGCTGCACGTTAGTATCGTAGGGAACTTTGACAATAGCTTCAAAAACTGTGTCAGGCAAAACAGATTGCGGTACTTCAACTTCTGTCGGTTTTGCACCTAGGTGACAGTTAGCGCAAACAATGCGACCGGTGGCTTCGCGGGGAGTAGCGGGTGCTGTTTCCTGGGCCCAGAAAGGATAAGCAAATGCTGCTTGGGGAAGTGCGATGTCACTGGTGAGAAAAAATCCGGCGGCGACGATCGCAATTAAAGCAGTTTTGGCGATCGTCTCGACACTGCGGCGAAATATCGCAGATAAATTAGTTTGTGGCATTAGAGTATTCAATCTCAAAGGTTCAGACAATTTAGTGATTGGTCATTAGTCATCGGTCATTAGTCCTCGGTCATTAGTCATTGGTTATTCGTTACTTGTTATTGGTTATCGGTTATTGGTTATTGGTTACTTGTTATTGGCTATTGGAACTAAGCACTAACTACTAACTACTAACTACTAACTACTAACCACTAACTACTAACTACTAACTGCTGACTGCTGACTGCTGACTAATAGCTATGACCACCAAGGTTCTTCGCCGGTGCGGAAATCTGTTTCTTTCCAAGTGGTCAAAGCAATCTTGTCATCTGCGACAGTGGCGTGGGCTAGGGCCAGAGACAAAGGCGCGGGGCCGCGCACCACTTTGCCCTCACTGTTGTATTGAGAACCGTGGCAAGGACAGATAAACTTGTTTTCACTAGCATTCCAAGGCACGACGCAACCCAAGTGAGTGCAGACTGCATTGATGCCGTAATCGGCGAGAGATTCGTCTTTTTCCACCACCAAATAAGTGGGGTCGCCTTTGAGACCTTGGGCCAAGGTACGATCGCCCGCTGGGTGGGAAGCCAAATATTCGCTAACGATGATGTCGTTACCCAAGGCGTCTTTAGCGGTGACACCGCCACCTGCAGCCCCACTCGACGGAGGAACAAAATATTGGACAACGGGATAGAGTGCGCCCAGTGCCACACCTGTGACTGTACCGAACGTCAACAAATTCATAAATTGGCGACGCCCCATATCGGGGACATCGGGATTTCCAGCAGAAGATTGAGCCATGACCTGCCTTTACGGTTTTAAGTTACGTTTGTTTGTTAGGGAATTTGTACGTGCAGACAACTGGCGTAGTCGCAGCCCATCTGCTCGCACCAACTTCAGGCAGCGAAAATTCCTTTGAATAATGCGCCTTCCAGCCTTTATTAGAGTATTATTACATTTTTTGAACTTTGTCTTTTATTGTTTAAGAGATTCACTCAGGAGCAACCATGACGGGCAAGGATTTACACCAGCTACTCCTAGAAAAATGGGGAAAGTCTTACGATATCAGATTGCGGCGGACGCGGGGCAAGATTTTTGTGCAGGTGATGTGGAAATATTTGGAACAAGCGTCTTTTCCGATGACGGAGGCTGATTATTTCGAGCATTTGGACGCGGTGGCGAATTACCTCAACGGCTGGGGCAGCACGGCACAGGTGAGAGAATACATTGTAACTACTCGCGATCGCCCGCGCTTGGGCAAAGCTGTCAGCATCCCCCTGGATTTGGGCGAAAGAGCCTCGGAGTGGTTGCTTGACGAGTTTTGAATCTGCTAGTTGTGTGTTGACTGTTGACTGTTGACTGTTGACTGTTGGCTGTTGGCTGCTGACTAATGACTAATGACTGCTGACTGCTGACTGTTGGCTGCTGACTGTTGACTAATGACTAATGACTGTTGACTGTTGTCAGTCATATCAAATCCAGCTACAGGGAGCATTTCATTTTTATTTTTGTCGCAAAGCATTTTTTGGGTAGTGCTGTCTCCGCTCCGAAATATTGTACAGTTCCCTCGCGGATCCCACGGCGTTAAAGCAAAACACAGATGCTGCGAGTTAAATCCGAACCATCTTTCAGCGCGATCCCTTCTAGAGCTCGCCAGCCTCGGCCCTTTTCGCGATCCGGGTTTCTAGCCGACCAAAATCATCCGAACCATTTTCTGTCAACACTTTCACATACAATGAACCTCAGATATCTTGTGAAATTTAGGAGAATGTTGTAATGGGTGTTGCAGTTGGAATGGTTGAAGTCTTAGGATTTCCCGCCGCCGTAGAAGTTGCAGACTCAATGGTGAAAGCAGCCCGAGTTACTTTAGTTCGTTATGAAAAGATAACCCGCGCCTACTGGACAATTATAGTTCGAGGAGATATTTCTGAAGTGCAAGCAGCCGTTGCTGCTGGAATTGAATCAGTTAAAAAGGTCGATGGCGGAAAGTTGCTATCCTATCACATAATTGCTCGTCCCCACGAGAATCTCGATTATATTTTGCCGATCGGCTACACACCTGAAGTCGAACAGTTCCGAATGTAGACAAAGTTTTGACAAAACTTTGGTGTGGAGTTTTAACTTTTAGTAATTATAGAGGCGCGGGCGATCGCATCTCTATATTTTTTTGATGGCGAGTCGATCGCATTTATGAGCGAGAAATATTTTCAGTACAACCCGCCCCCAGCCCAAAAAACCAGAAACTTTCGACCCCTCACCGCCCCAAAAGCTTCACAAAACCAACACCGCCAAAATACAAAGCCAGCACCGCACCTCCCAAAAGACTTTGCGTTAAAGGATCGGTAGAAGGCGTTAACACCGCTCCCAAAATAGCCGCTCCCAACACTACATAGCGCCAGCCCGATAGCATTTGCTTGGACGAAACAATGTTCAAAACGCCCAGCAATACTAGGACGATCGGGATTTGAAAAGCTAAGCCGGTGCTGAACATTAACAAGAGCACAAATTTAAAGTATTTGTCGATCGACCACAACTGCTCTACAACATCCGCCCCGTAGCTAACAAAAAAGTTGAGCGCCGCCGGAATCAGAGCAATATAAGCAAATACTAACCCGCCCAAAAATAAGAAACTCGAACCCAAAAACACGGGCCCTAGCAACCGACGTTCTTTGCGAGTCAAGCCGGGGAGTACAAACAGCGCTATCTGGTAAAAAATAAACGGACTTGCAATTAGCAAACCGCTATATCCCGCTACTTCGATAGAAACAAAGAAATACTCGCCGGGAGCTAGTTGCAAAAACTTGACCGGCCCGGCGGGTACTTCTAGCAATTGTACGATAGGTTTAACTGTTAAAAAGCAACCAATAACAGCGATTACTACTGCAATTAGCGAGTAAAAAATTCGCTGCCGCAATTCTTCTAAATGGTCGAACAAAGACATCTCAACTTCGTCGGGAAGTTCGTCGAGATATTCATTTTCTAGGTTACGGGAACCCATAAAACTGTCGGCGATTGGGGCAATGCTATTTTCCAGGCTAACTTCTTCACCTTCTAATTTACTGACACCCACAGAATCATCGGCGATTGATTCAATGCTATTTTCCCGGCCAACTTCTTCACCTTCTAATTTACTAACACCTACAGAATCATCGGCGATTGATTCAATGCTATTTTCCGGGCCAACTTCTTCACCTTCTAAGTTACTAACATCTACCGAATCATCGGCGATTGATTCAATGCTATTTTCCGGGCCAACTTCTTCACCTTCTAATTTACTAACATCTACCGAATCATCGGCGATTGATTCAATGCTATTTTCCGGGCTAACTTCTTCACCTTCTAAGTTACTAACATCTACCGAATCATCGGCGATTGATTCAATGCTATTTTCCGGGCTAACTTCTTCACCTTCTAATTTACTAACATCTACCGAATCATCGGCGATTGATTCAATGCTATTTTCCGGGCTAACTTCTTCACCTTCTAATTTACTAACATCTACCGAATCATCGGCGATTGGTGCAATGCTATTTTCCGGGCTAACTTCTTCGAGGTTGTTGTCGGAATCTTGTTCGGATTTCTCCAAGTCTGAGGGCACAGTCATAGGTATTTGTGATTTTATTTAAGCTTTACGTTTATTAGTCTTGGAGGTAGGTGAGTGCAAAAATTTAGTTTACAGCTTAAGTTCCAATAAGGTTGGGTTGACACTGTTTATTTCCCGGAGATTTCCCTAAATCTCCCGGATAGTCGGGGGACTTTGAGAGCACTCTTGTCCCCCCTTTTTTTAGGGGGCCAGGGATCTCCGGCTTAACCCAAGTGTATTGAGTTAAGCCGGAGATCCCTTTTAACTTTAACGCCAACCGCGCATTTTTTGCTGAACTATTCCCACGTAATACATATAATGTCTGAGTCGTGTCGGTCAAACATAGTTTTTTAACTGTCAATGACGATCGCAATTTTGCCGACAGCGCGGCCGGTTTCGCTGTAAGTGTGGGCTGCGGCTACTTCTGCTAAGCTGTAAGTGCGATCGACAATTGGCCGGGTTTGCTCAGATTCGATTAATTCCCGCAAAAATCCCAAGTCGTCCGGCTTGGGTTTGGCAACAATTAATTGAGCTTTTTTACTCGACAAAAACCAGCTAGTCAACATCGGGAAGAAGTTCTCAAAACTCGGTAAAGTCGAGATATAAACTCCCTCCGATTGCATCACTTTTTCGCATTTAGCAAATGTTTGTTTGCCGACAGCATCCAAGATTATATCATATTTTTGGGGTTGTTTAGTAAAGTCTATTTCTGCATAATCCAGAACAATATCTGCTCCCAAATTCTTGACAAACTCTCTATTTTTAGCGCTGCAAAGTCCCGTTACTTCCGCGTTAAGTGCTTTGGCAAGTTGCACGGCAAAAGTGCCGACTCCGCCAGAAGCGCCGTTAATTAATACTTTTTTGCCGGCTTTGATTTCACCCAAATCTCTCAGCGCTTGCAAAGCAGTTAAACCGGCGATCGGTACTGCGGCAGCTTCTGCATGGGTGATGTTTTTAGGTTTAATTGCTGCTATCGATTCTGGCACGACAGCGTATTCGGCACAAGCACCGCCATTCAGGGGATTTAAAAATGTATAAACTTCGTCTCCCGGTTGAAATTTGGTGACTTCCCGGCCGACTTCTACGACTACTCCCGAAATGTCTGAACCGACAATTCGAGGAAATTTAAATCCTGTCAATAGTTGCAGGTGTCCTTGCCTAATTTTCCAGTCTACGGGATTGACGCTGCTAGCGCGAACTTTGATTAACAATTCGTTGGATTTGGCGATCGGCTTGGACAATTCTCGGTACTGCAATTCTTCGGCTGAACCGTAGCGATCGAACGCAACTGCTTTCATGGCAAATTTTCCGGTTTATTTCCAATAGAACACTCAATCCTTTACAATTACAGCACATTCGATCTAAATGTGACACAGTAAATTGAGCCAGCCTTGTAGCAGCGGGCGATCGACTCTTGGAGGCCGACCGACTGGAAGCAGGCGTGAGGCAATGGGTTCGCTGGCAAGCGTGCGATCGACTAGCGATTAAAATTAATAGGAACAGGGCGGGCGATCCCGTAACCCTGAGCATAATCTACGCCAATCTCCCGCAATTTTTCTAAGATAGTCTCGTCTTCTACAAACTCAGCTATAGTTTCAAGATTCATCGCATGGGCAATACCATTAAAGCCTTTAACCAGCGCTTGAGAAATCAAACAATGATTAATATTCTTGACAAAAGCACCATCAATTTTTAGATAATCAACTGGTAAATTCATCAGATACGCAAAGGAACTCAACCCACTGCCAAAATCATCTAAAGCAAAGCAACAGCCAATCTTTTTGAGTTCGCTCATGAAATATCGGGCTTGCTCAAAGTTCGCGATCGCTGCGGTTTCCGTGATTTCAAAACAAATGGTTTCTGGGGGGACTTGGTAGCGAGGAAATTGTCCGATTAAAAACTTCATAAATTGATTGTTACTAATACTAGCGCCAGAAAGATTGATGCTATATAAGCCATCAGTAAGAACCTGTTCCCCAGATAAATTATGATAATTGGAGAAAAAAGTTTCGATGACCCAACAATCGATCTCAGTTATCAAGCCATAACGCTCGGCGGCGGGAACAAACTCATTGGGAGTCACTATTTCTTCATTTTCGTCTAGCATTCTTAGCAAAATTTCATAATGCTCTACTGAGGGGTTAGAGGTAATAGAGACAATCTTTTGGCAGTAGAGACGAAAATGATTGGTTTCCAACGCTCGGCTGATTTTGGAAATCACCAGTCTCTCACCCCGTTGTTTAATTAGTTCGCCATCATCCACACGATAAACATGAACACAGTTGCGGCCTTTGGCTTTGGCGGCATAACAAGCTGCATCAGCGGCTCCCAAAAGCTGCATCAAATCTTGGCTGGTTTGGTCAATAGCAACAACTCCAATGCTGACCCCGATGATCAAGCTTTTGCTATTCCAAATAAACCGAAACTGATGCACTAGGTCTTTGAGCTTTTCCGCAATCTGAGCTGCTTGAGATAGTGGACATTGAGTGAGCAAAAGACCAAATTCATCACCTCCCAAGCGAGCCAGCGTGTCACTAGCACGGACTCCCTGTTGAATAAGTGCGGTGATTTGGCGCAGTAGCTCATCGCCAGCAATATGACCTGCGGTATCGTTAATGACTTTGAACTGATCTAAATCTAAATAACAGAGAGCGTGCTGGTGATTGCTATCTTTAACAGATGCGATCGCCTCAATTAGCTGCTGTTCAAATCCTCGACGGTTGATTAAACCCGTCAGGGCATCGTGACTGGCTTCCCAATAAAGTTGCTTGGCAAGATGGCGCGATTCGGTAACATCATGAAAGACGATGACTGCCCCGATAATTTGGTTTTGGTGATCGCGAATTGGTGCTGCTGAGTCCTCAATGCCGTACTCCGTCCCATCGCGAGCAATGAGAATAGTATGGTTAGCTAAGCCCACAATTTTACCCTTTGACAGAGCTGTAGTGACAGGATTGTCTACTGGCTTTCTCGTTACTTCATTAACGATTATGAAAACTTCAGACAGAGGCATTCCTTCAGCTTCCTCCGATATCCAGCCTGTTAGTCGCTCAGCCACAGGATTGAAATATCTAATATTACCTTGAGCATCAGTAGTAATGACGCCATCGCCAATCGATTGCAATGTCACCTGAGCCAATTCCTTTTCGGCAAAAAGGGCATTTTCGAGGCGTTGATGTTCCTCGATCTCTTTGATGAGGCGCAAATTGTGTTCTTGGAGGCTTTTGCGGAGTCGTTGGATAGTTAGGTGAGTTTCGACACGCGCCAATACCTCTTCGACTTGAAACGGCTTGGCAATATAATCTACTCCTCCTACGGCCAGTGCTTGCACCTTATTGAAAGTTTCACTGAGCGCACTCAAAAAAATAACTGGAATGTCTGCGGTGCGATCTTCAGATTTTAATTTTCTGCAAACTTCATAGCCATCCATATCTGGCAATTTAATGTCTAGTAAAATTAATTCCGTGGCTGGAGATTTGGCAGCTCTGATAGCCATTGCCCCTGTCATCGCACTACGAACTTTATAACCCTGTGCGATCAAAGTATCCCTGAGAAGACGCAGGTTATCAGGCAGATCGTCAACAATTAAAATATTGCCTCGGTAGTTTGTAGCTCGATCGCTAACCCTATCGCTAGTTCTATTGCCAATCATACTAATTTCCCTAGTTTCCTGCTAGAGGAATATAAGCCTATGCACAAATAGTATAGTTTAATTATTCGGTTAAAAAAGTCACTTTACCCACAAAGAAGTCCTGCGATCCCGGAGATATGGGGCTGGCAAGAGGGCGCAACCATACAAAATCTCCATTGTTCAGGTAGGGGCAGTCCCCCCGTGGTTGCCCTTCTTCGCTTTGCCTAACATCATAAGAACATTGTTTCAACCTAAGCAGCCGATTTATGAACAAGCGCATTTCTCACATGGCAAGCCTATTCGTCATTGCGATCGGATGTCTCGTGCTGTTGGGTTGGCAATTTGACATCTCCCTACTCAAAAGTGGTTTTCCTGGTATGACTTCGACTATGAAAGCAAACACGGCAGTTTGCTTTTTGCTGGCTGGAGTGTCTTTGAGATTGTTGCAGTACCAAAGACTAACCCGACTGCACTATCGAGTCGCTCAAGGGACGGCAGGATTCATCATCATCATCGGTATGCTGACGCTGAGCGAGTATCTCTTTGGTTGGCATCTGGGCATTGATGAGTTGCTTTTCCGGGATGTCGTGTCTTCAGCGACTCCTTATCCGGGGCGAATGGGAGTGAATACTGCCTTGAATTTTGTGCTGATGGGATTAGCACTATTACTGCTAGGGCAAAATCTCCAATGGGGCATTTGGTTGGCACAGATTTGCAGTATTGTTGCGGCTTTAATTTCTCTGCTAGCTTTCTTTGGACACATCTTTGAGGTCAATATTTTCACCCAACTAATCGTAGTTACAACAACTCAAGCCCTAAACACGATTCTGACTTTTTTCATCCTCTATGGAGGAATTTTATGGCTCCGCCCCAAGGAAGGGTTAATGCAAGAAGTCACCAGTTCGCTAGTCGGCGGAGTCATGTTGCGGTGGTTCCTGCCTTGGGCGACGCTCTTTCCAGTGGCAATGAACTGGTTCTCTCTTCAGGGGCAAAAACTAGGCTGGTATAACGCTGAATTTGGCTATGCCTTGCGGTCAATCATCATGGTTCTCACGTTCTCAATTCTCATTTGGGGGACGGCTCGATTTCTTAACCAGATAGATTTCAATCGCCAACAAACCCAAGTAGAGCTTCAAAAACTTAATGAAAGTTTAGAAAATCTTGTGACTGAACGGACAGAATCTGTACGAAAATCGCAGGCTCGTTTTGCTGGAATCCTAGAAATCGCCAATGATGCAATCATTTCAGTCGATCGCACTCAACGCATTACCCTATTCAACCAAGGGGCAGAAAAGATTTTCGGCTATAAAACAGAGGAAGTTTTAGGGCAACCCCTCAGCTTACTGCTGCCAGAGCAATTTAGGACTGCTCACCAGCACCATGTCCAACAGTTTGCTAAATGTTCTGGTGCAGCGCGAAGCATGGGAGAACGAGGTGAGATTTTGGGTCGCCGTCAAGATGGTACGCAGTTTCCGGCTGAAGCCTCAATTTCTAAGCTGGAAATAGCAGACGAAACGGTATTTACGGTTATTCTTCGCGATATTAGCGATCGCAAACAGCGTGAGCAAGAATTACTTCAAACAACGACGCTGCAAAAAGCTATTTTAGATAGTGCCAACTACAGCATCATTTCCACCGCCGTAGATGGCACAATTCTTACCTTTAACAAAGCTGCCGAGCGATGGTTGGGATATAGTGCCGAAGAAGTTGTGGGGAAAATAACACCTGCCATCATTCACGATCCACAGGAAGTCGTGCATCGCGCCCAAGAGCTATCTGTCCAAATGGGAATCTCGATCGAACCGGGATTTGAGGTTTTTGTTGCCAAGGCACGTTTTGGAGAGCCCGACGAGTACGAATGGTCGTACATCCGCAAAGATGGTAGTCGCTTTCCGTTACTGATCTCGGTGACGGCCTTATATGACCCAGAAGGGAATATCACAGGGTTTCTCGGCATTGGAAACGATATTACCCTCCGCAAGCAAGCAGAAGCATCACTGGCATGCTTGGCAGCGATTGTGGAATACTCTGGTGAGGCAATTATTAGCAAGTCCTTAGATGGCATCATTTTAAGCTGGAACCATGCAGCAGAAAAAATCTTTGGCTATAAGGCTGAAGAAATTATAGGACAATCGATCGCCATTCTAGTTCCACCCAATCTTATTTACGAAGAACAGCACATCCTCGAAACGATTCGACAAGGAGAAAAGATTGAAAACTATGAAACTGTGCGTGTACGCAAAGATGGACAACTTATCCACATCTCTTCTACCCTATCACCGCTGAAGGACACAACAGGCAGAATTGTTGCGGCTTCTGTAATTAAACGCGACATCAGCGATCGCAAGCGCGCTGACAACGATCGCCAACAAATTGAGATCGCTTTACGAAACAGTGAAGAGCAATTTCGCCATGCCTTTGAAGATGCCTCGATCGGGATGGCGATTGTTTCCCTTGATGGGCATTGGATTAATGTCAATTCTGCGTTATGTCAGATTATTGGCTACTCCCCAGAAGAGTTATTAGCGTTAACCTTTCAAAACATTACCCATCCTGACGATTTAGAAGCAGATCTTAGTTATGTCCATCAGCTATTAGCAGGCGAGATTTCTACCTACCAAATTGAAAAACGGTATTTCCACAAGCAAGGACATATTGTTTGGATTGTTCTCAATGCCTCACTGGTACAAGATGAGCGGGGAAATCCACTGCATTTTATTTCTCAAATCCAAGACATTACGGCTCGAAAAGAAGTTCAAAAGACACTCGAACTGCAAAGCATTATTATGAATAATATGGCAGGGGGAGTGTGTTTAGTCAAAGCCTCAGACTTGACGATCGTCTACACTAATCCTAAATTTGAGGCGATGTTTGGCTACCTAGAGGGCGAACTCGCAGGTCAACCCGTTGGTGTAATAAATTATGTCGATACACAGGTTACACCCGACGAAACCGTTGAAGATGTTGTGACTCAACTCGATCGGGACGGGGAAGCCAAATATGAAGTCTACAACAAAAAAAAAGATGGCACACTCTTTTGGTGCAGAGTTCATACCTCTAGGTTCGAGCATCCTGAATACGGAACTGTATTTGTTGCCGTTCAGGAGGATGTATCGCAGCTAAAACTTGCTCAGCAAGCCTTACAATCCACCACAAATCGCCTTAACTTTCTCCTGAACTACAGTCCCGTCGTCATTTTTAGCAGTAAAGCTGATGGCGACTATGGCGCAACCTTCATCAGCGAAAACATCAAAGACGTAATGGGCTACGAAACTAAAGCATTTTTAGAAGAGTCTGGATTTTGGATGAATCATCTGCATCCCGATGAAGTAGATCGAGTGCTTAATGGAATAACTAACCTGTTCACAGATGATTTTTATTTTCAGGAATTCCGTCTTCTGCACGCAGATGGGAATTATCGCTGGGTACTCGAGCAACTAAAGCTAATTCGCGATCGTGCGGGCAAACCAATTGAAATCTTGGGATATTTGATTGACATTACAGAACGCAAACAAGCTGAGGTGGAACTTCGGCAGGCAAAAGAAGCAGCAGAAGCAGCAAACCAAGCCAAGAGTATCTTTCTCGCCAATATGAGCCACGAACTCCGCACCCCCCTCAACTCGATTTTGGGATTCACGCAATTGATGAGCGATGAAAGCGCTCTGACTCCTTCTTTCCAAGAACGCTTACAGATTGTCAATCGTAGCGGTAGACATTTGTTGGACTTGATTAACGATATTTTAGATTTATC
Organism: Tychonema sp. LEGE 06208; assembly: GCF_015207505.1. Taxonomy (GTDB): domain Bacteria; phylum Cyanobacteriota; class Cyanobacteriia; order Cyanobacteriales; family Microcoleaceae; genus Microcoleus. The sequence continues at coordinate 14,782 of NZ_JADEWT010000017.1, read as the reverse complement.
CAAAATTGAGAGCGGACGGATGACGCTCAATCCTTCTGACTTTGACTTGACAAGTTTACTGACTTCTATTGAAGAAATGCTGCAAATTAAAGTCCAACCCAAAGAATTAGAGCTAATTGTCGAGCGAGAGCCCGAACTTCCTAAATTTGTGCATACCGACGAGAAAAAACTCTATCAAGTCTTGGTCAATCTGCTCGGTAATGCGATTAAGTTTACGAAGCAAGGAAGCATCACCCTACGAGTAAGAGCAGCACAAAGAGACCAAACATCCTGTCACCTATGTTTTGAAGTCGAGGATACAGGTGTGGGAATTTCGCCAACAGAAATCGATAAATTATTTAAGGTATTTGTGCAAGCCGAAGCTGGGAATAATTTAAGTCAAGGCACTGGGCTTGGTTTAGCGATTAGTCAAAAACTCGTCCAACTCATGGGCGGTCAAATTGGCGTTAAAAGCACTTTGAACCGAGGTAGCACTTTTTCCTTTGAGATTCGCGTACAGTTACCTCAAGCAGAATCCTTACCCCCAGCACCGCTCAATCAAAGAGTAATTGGTTTAGCTCCCGGACAACCGACTTACCGCATTCTTGTTGTTGAAGATTTAGAAGAAAATCGCCGCTTATTAGTCGAGATCCTGACCTCAATTGGGTTTGAGGTGAGAGAAGCAACACAGGGAGTTGAGGCAATCTCACTGTGGGAGAGTTGGTTGCCGCACCTGATTTTCATGGATCTGCGAATGCCAATCATGGATGGCTACACAGCTACCAAACTCATTAGAGAACGCCCTAACAACCCAGAAACTGTCATTATTGCTTTAACTGCCAGTGTTTTTGAAGATGAGCGAGAGAACGTTCTCATGTCTGGCTGTAACGACTTTATGAGCAAGCCATTTCAGCAGAGAGAACTTTTTGACAAACTCGCTAAATATTTGGGAGTGCAATATATCTACGAAGTCCTAGGACAAACTCTAAAAAAACCATTGGTTGAAAAGCTGTCTGTAGAAGATCTATCCGTGATGCCCCCTGAGTGGTTAGAACAAATGTATCAAGCCGCTTACTATCTCGATACCGAAGTTCTGAACGAATTAATCGTAGAAATTCCCGAATCTAAAGCAAGTTTGTCCAAGGCACTAACTAATTGTGTTTATAACTTTAATTGTGACCAAATTATGGAGTTAATTCGACCTCTGCTGCCGAATCCACTTTAGCGATCGAGTTTAAGGACAAAAAAGCTACAGCATATTGCATTTATATGCGGTACACACAATCTTGTTGTCAGTAAGGTGCGTCGCCACCGGTCAATCTGCAAGTTCCATTGAACCATAGAACAGCGACGCACCCTACATAACACGTACCGCACAATAATAGCTGGTACTGTACTTAACGAACCTGGAATATGCTGTATATAGCATTCTTTTTGGGAACTGCTATTAATTATTTGACACGTTATTTGTTACTTATTGCACCGATCGCTGGAGTTGTAAACAATGCTACTGAAGCGTCCGTCAACAGTTCCCACTTCCACACAATACCCCGTCCGGTTTTCTACATAATAGGCACTTTTGCCGCCGTCAAAGGTTTGGGTTGTGCGGTAGGTGTAGCCCCGTCGTTGCAATTCTCCCTCTGCTTGCCCCGCTTTAGCTCCCACGAGGTCTTTTAATTTGGGAGGCACGGTACTATAGAGGTTTTCGGGGGTATTACCTTTGTTGGTAGTAGACGCGGAAGAGGGAGCGCGTTCGTTCTGATAGACGTAAACCGATTCGTCGCTAAAACGAAAGATGGTCGCCGGGCCGTCATTTTCTCTCAGAACTGACATCTGGTTTTTATACAGATATTCGTTCTCACCATTGGGTTTGAGTTCATAGGTAATGCCATCTTCCCGTTGAATGCGGATAAAGCCTTGACGCTGAGAGAAGGTGCAATTGACGACTTTCGATGCGCGGTCTTCCCCCCTGGGATAAATGTCACAGCGAGAATTAACGGTTTGAGCTTGGGTTGCTGAGGCGATCGCCAGGGTTGAAAAGGTGACGACAGCAGAGAATAGGGCGTTTTTCAACTTCATTTTTGACCAAATTCCGAGTTTTGGATGGTTAATCAAGTGATAGTGCTTGAATTTCACTAGCCTGGTACTGTAGCAACAGTATTCATATTAAAGCTTATCAAACATCAAATAAACTCGACCAATTTTGTTCCCCATGAAGCCTCTAGTTCGTTTATTCCTCCTCTCCATCACAAGCGAATTTCTTGATGGTACAAGCCCCCGTCTCGATCCGTGGAATCAATCGAAAGCATCTGGAATCTAAAATCCTCAAGCCCCCGACTCGATCCGTGGGGTCAATCCAAAATCTAAAATCTAAAATCTAAAATCGAATGACCGCGATCCCCCTCCTGGGGTGCCATCCAGGGTTATTACTGAGTTCGTCCGCTAATTCGACCCCATCTCAACAGGAACCATTGCCACAACTCAGCTTTTCTGTCAATAATCTGGATTTGTCTGTTAGCCCCAAAAAAGACTCACAGATTGTGTGTGGTGTTCTCGCCTTGTGCAGGAGTATGGGGAAGCTGAAATCGTGCGCGATATTCCGATCGGCAAAATCGCTCCTCCTCAAGATGTTGCCAATGCGATCGCGTTTTTAGCGTCGGGTTTGGCTGCACGCGCTACCTGGACTGCGATCGATATTAACGGAGCCTCTTACGTGCATTGAGAAAAATACTGTAAAATACCTCTCAAGGCTCACGCTCGCACCTTTTTAAAATCACTAAATTATCACTTTAGCAAGACGCTAAAAACATCATAAATGACTTATGTTTAGATAAAAAGATAGTCTGAGGAAAATTGATTATGACAACAGATAACGTCACCCACACAAAACGAGTTGCCATACTCATAGAAAATGGAGTTGAAGATTCCGAATTTCTAGTTCCTTACAACGCCTTAAAACAAGCAGGATTTGAAGTGGTTGTTCTCGGTTCCCGTACTAACGAAAAGTATGCCGGTAAAAATGGTAAAGTTTCCCAGCAAGCTGACGGAACTACTACTGAATCAGTAGCAGGAGAATTCGATGCAGTAGTCATTCCCGGCGGTATGGCTCCCGATAAGATGCGGACTAACCCCAATACAGTGCAATTTGTACGAGAAGCATTTGAACAAGGAAAAATTGTAGCTGCTGTTTGCCACGGCCCGCAACTTTTGATTGAAGCCGACTTGCTAAAAGGCAAAAATGCCACAGGTTTCTTGGCAATAAAAACAGACATGATCAATGCCGGAGCTAACTACATCAACGAAGCTTTAGTAGTTGACGGCAACTTAATTACTTCCAGACAACCGGGAGATTTAGCACTATTTACCACCGCAATTCTGGCTCGCCTCGGTTACGGCGGTAAAGCAGTAGGTTTACCCGAAGAAACTGACAGCAGTGCAGAATGGTGGAAATTAGCTAATGCTTGGGGAGGCTCCACACAAGGCGATATTGCTAAAGGTTTGAATACCGCCCTCGCAGGGGAACGTTATGCTTGCGAAGCGTTTCAAAATTATGCGGAGAAAACCGGAGATAGCGATTTGCGATCGTTCCTTGCAGAAATGGTTCAAAACAAACAGCACCACATCCTCGCTCTGGAAAAGCGCCTGAACGATTTCGGCGAAAAACCCTCAATTCCCGCCCAAATTGCTGATAAATACGCTAAATTAAAAACTTCGCTCCAAGGAACTGATGAAACGTTTTTGTTGCGAACCATTCTGGGCGATTTGCAAACTGGTGTTGTCGATATCCACAACCTGCGGGCCCAGTTTACAGATCCGGTATCAACTGACATTTTTACAGAGATAGAAGCGGATTTGTCTATGTGCGAGCAAGCCTTTGCTAAACTCTTCCGCGCCCGTGCAGTTTCCCAGGACATTAAGCCGCCAAAACCTTCGACTAGCCCCGCTGTTACGATGTAACTAGCCACCGGATAAATAAATTTGTAGTTGTGCCAAGGGGTTAAAACCCCCACCTAGAGCGCAACTACAAATTGGGAGCATCTCATATTTGTAAAAAGACTTCTTTTGACTCCTTCTTTCTTCCTCTTTCCTCCTGTCTCCTGTCTCCTGCCTCCTACCTCCAATTTCTAGCTTGGCTGCAAAAGTGAGATGCTCCCTACAAATTTGCTATGCAATAATAAAATATACGCCTTTGCGGTAAAATAAATCCCAAGACTAAAAAGCAGATGCTAAATTAACTGCAAGGTGGAGAATTTTATAAAATGGGTTCTATCTTTGTTTCAGCAGGACACGGCGGGTTTGAAGGCAGCTTGCGGGATATGGGGGCGATCGCACTTGGCACCACCGAAGCCCAGGAAATGATTCTAACTCGCGACTTATTAGTAGCCGAATTGCGGCAGCGAGGCCTAGAAACTTTTTCGGTGCCCGATACTCTGAGTTTGCTAGAAACTATCGCTTGGATAAACAACCGCAGCCTCGCGGGAGATGTAGCGGTAGAAATTCACGGCGACTCTTTTTCTAATCCCCAAGTTCGCGGTGCCACTGCGTTTTATATTGGCAGCAACCCTAAGCGAAAAGCAGATGCGGATTTAATTTTAAACGGCTATTTACGCAGGTGCCGAGAAATACCAAGCCGCGGCGCAAAAGCAGATACTGAAGCTGGTGTTGGTAGCCTCGGATTTTGTCGGCGCGTCAACATTCCTTCCCTACTGATTGAACTCGGTTTTTTGACCAGCCCCGATGACTTGCGAATTATTCAAACTCGTCGCCGCGATGTCGCCCTCGGACTCGCTGATGGGCTGGAAGCTTGGTTGAAAAATACGAATTTGAAACCCTTGCCAACACCGACACCCGCACCGACACCAGGGCCGACACCAGCGCCGACACCCGCACCAACGCCCGCCCCGACACCCGCACCAACGCCCGCGCCGACACCTATAGTTTATCCCTTAATTAATATCCAAATTAACGGTGGGCCGCACGAAGATAAAGGCATTTTGGTGAACGGAAATTCCTTTGTCCCTTCCGAAGTTCTAGACCTTCTCAACGTCGAACCAGAGGCAGTCGATCGCCGGGTAACGTACAATGGAGTAGTTTTCGTGCGGGCGATCGATTTGCGCGATCGCGATATTTCCGTAACATGGGATCAGTCTACAACATCAGTATTACTGCGATCGCGCCGCGATATCCTCTCAGGCGTAGCAAAAATCATGGGTCGGGGTCTAACTACCGCCCAACAAATGACAGCATTTCTCACCAAAAATAACAGCAAAGCCCCAGTAAACTTTCCGAATTTACCTCAAATTTACGTGCAAGAAGCAGCCGCAGAAGGAGTTAACCACGACGTAGCTTTTGGCCAAATGTGTTTAGAAACAAACTATCTCAAATTTGGCATTGCAGTAAAAGCAGAACAATTTAACTTTGCCGACATGGGAGTCATCAGCCCCACAAATTCCGGCCTCTCATTTCCCGATGTCAGGACAGGAATTAGAGCGCAAATTCAGCACCTAAAAGCTTACGGTAGCATCGAACCTATCGACCAACCTTTAGTCAAAGAAAACGTGCGTTTTCGCTTTGTCAAGCGCGGTGTCGCCCCCACAGTCAACGAACTTGCCGGTCGCTGGAATTCTGACCCATTATACGGAGAAAAAATCATCAATATCATCCGGCTTTTCTACGAAAATGCAGGTTTATTGTAGTCAGTTGACAGTTGACAGTTGATAGTTGTCAACAGTTAATAGTTAACAGTTAACAGTCAACAGTCAACAGTCAACAGTCAACAATGCCCAATCCCTCCGCTTCGCTCCGCCCAATCCCTCCGCTTCGCTCCGCCCAATTCCCGATTATTAAATAACTATGGTTTCTAGCAACATCCAATTTTCCGACATTCAAAATAATTGGGCAAAAATATTTATTGACGGCTTAGTAGAACGGTCAGTAATTAGCGGATTTCCCGATCGCACTTTTCGCCCCAACAGCAACCTAACCCGCGCCCAATTTGCCGCCATTGTCAGCAAAGCCTTTCCCATACCCGACAAACGGCCCTACATTCCCTTTATCGACGTTCCCGCCACTCACTGGGCCGCCGCCGCCATTCAAACAGCATATAAAAGAGGGTTTATTTCCGGCTACCCCGACAACCTGTTCCAACCCGAAAACAGGATTACCAGAGCCGAGGCATTAGTCGCCTTAGTTAGCGGAATATTTGGCTCAAATAGTGTACCAACAAGCAATCTTATCCTATCAAACATCTACCTAGACAGCACAGAAATTCCCAACTATGCCAAAAATGCGATCGTCATAGCCACCCAATCCGAAATAGTCGTAAACTATCCAAATTTAAACTTATTAAATCCCGCCGGAAGCGCCACCAGAGCCGACATTTCAGCCTGGGTTTATCAAGCATTAGTGTATCTCAAAAAAGCGCCAGCAATATACAATCAATATATTATAGTTCTCAGCAAAGTTCCCCGACCCCAAGTTTACGTCAACCACCAGCGAGAATTTCGCGGAGTTTGGATAACATCAGTGTGGAATATTGACTGGCCGTTCAGCAACAAACTCTCAACAGAACAGCAAAAAGCCGAACTGTTAAAAATTCTTGACAGGGTACAAGAAATGAATTTCAATGCAATTATTCTCCAAGTTAGAGCCGCAGGCGACGCCCTTTACGCCTCACAATTAGAACCTTGGAGTTCATGGCTGACAGGAACTCAAGGAAAACCACCAGAACCTTATTATGACCCTTTAATATTTGCCGTTGCAGAAAGCCACAAACGCAACATAGAAGTTCACGCTTGGTTCAATCCCTACCGCGCCAAAGTTTCTTATACCCAAACCCCTCCCAACGTCAGCCCCCACATCTCTGTTACCAATCCCGAATGCGTTTATCAGTGGGGCGACGACTGGTGGATGGATCCGGGAATTGATTTAGTGCTAGAAAAAACTTACAACGTCATTTTAGACGTAGTAAAGCGCTACGATATAGACGGCGTTCACTTCGACGATTATTTCTATCCTTACCCGATTGCCGGCCAAGAATTTCCCGACAGCAAGATTTACAATAGTTATGTTTCCCGAGGCGGAAAAATGAATTTAGGAGATTGGCGTCGGGAAAATGTTAACAAGCTAGTTAAAAGACTAGGAGAAGGAATTCGAGCAGCCAAACCCAACGTTAAATTCGGCATCAGTCCCTTCGGCATATATCGCCCCGGCCAGCCGCCCCAAAGTCGCGGTTTAGATGCCTACGAAACACTTTACGCCGATGCCAAAAAATGGTTAGTATCAGGTTGGGTCGATTATCTCAATCCGCAACTTTATTGGCGCATCGACCAAACAGCTCAAAGCTATCCTGTTTTGCTGCAATGGTGGCTAGAAAATAACCCGCAAAACCGACATATTTATGTGGGAAATAACTTAGGAAAGCTTGACGGTCAGAAGTGGAATGTAGACGAAATCAACAATCAAATTGAGATGACGCGCAACTCCAAACAAAACTTAGCTTTAGGCAATGTTTTCTTCAGCATGAAAGCATTTAGCGACAATCGCCAAAAAATATACGATAATTTCAAATCCACTACATACACGCAACCCGCACTCGTTCCCGTGATGCCTTGGCAAAATGGAACGCGACCAGCCCCTCCCGCATCAGCCGTAGTCCAAAAAGTTGGCAACAGCAATATTTTGCAGTGGAAAAATCCCGCCGATAAAAACATTCGTTCCTGGACGCTTTATCAAAAAAATGGAGATAGCTGGAAGCTGATCAAAATCCTCAATGCAGACACAGTACAAGTAGCCGTAGGAACGGGAATTTATGCTTTGTGCGCGGTGAGTATCATGGCTGTAGAAAGTGTAGGAGTTTTCATAGAAATATAATCACAAGTTTAGCGAAAAATGATGGCATATAATGTTCATACGTTGCTGCAAATAGAAGCGATGGGCATCAAAACGCTGAACTCCTGAATCTAGATGTAACTCTTTGCAATCATGGTGCCTGCCAAATTCTATCAACCACTCAAACAGATTTTGCCCGTAACCTTTTGACCGCACTGTTTCATCAACAACCAAATCATAAACATACAAAAATCGTCCCCACGCCAAACACTCATCAATACAGAACCCTGCTACAGCAAATATTTGAGCATCTCGTTCTAAAAAAGCCAACTGGTAACCATTCTGCTTTTGACGCTGAACTTTCTCCAAAAAATCCTCTTGTTTCAGGTGTGGACGTAATTGAGCCAATATCGGAAAGCATTCAAGGATTTGTGAATCGGATTTTGCCAACAGGATCGACATGAACTAAAATCTATCGAAACTTCACTTCTAGACTATGATACCTAATTTTTGTCCATCCCATTGACAAAAAACTTTCGCCAATTCGAGCGAGTCACAAATGCCGATCGGGCGATCGAAGAAACAGCCCGCACTTTTCACATCGGAGACAAAACCCCCAAAGTTTCCCAAATGATTTACGGCAATCCTGACAACAGATAAATTCAACAGACAACTGACTAATAACTTCTTCCTTGCGATAGAAGAAATATTGCAGGCAAATACGCTATCCTGTTGCCAATATTTTTGATTTTGAGGAAAAAACGGCTGTGGTTCCCTTACGCGACGAAAACCCGATCGGCATCACTCCCTACGTTACCTACGGGCTGATTGCTGCAAACGTATTAGTATTTTTGTACGAACTCTCCTTGGGCGATCGCCAATTAACGCAATTTTTCTACTCTTGGGCGGTAGTTCCTTGCCAGCTAAGCAATATGTGTCGGGTAGCGCTGCCCGTTTCGCCATTTCCCGAATGGACTACGCTAATTAGCTCGCAATTCCTGCACGCAGGCTTTCTCCACATTGCCGGAAATATGTTATTTTTGTGGATTTTTGGCAACAATGTAGAAGACCGTTTAGGACACGTCAAATTTATAATATTTTACCTTACCTGCGGCGTTTTAGCATCACTAACTCAGTGGTTTTTTTCCTCAGCATCAGCCATTCCGTCCCTTGGTGCTAGCGGGGCGATCGCAGGCGTGATGGGAGCTTACATTCTCAAATATCCCCAAGCCAAAGTATTGACATTGCTGCCGTTAGGAATCTTTATCACCACCGTCAGAATCCCCGCTTTCTTCTTTCTCGGATTTTGGTTTGCACAGCAAGCATTGAGCGGGTTGGCTTCCTTAAATGCCCCGGCAAATGTCGGCATGGAATCCGGGGGAGTTGCCTACTGGGCTCACGCCGGCGGCTTTGTTTTCGGCGCTATTCTCGGCCCTTTATTGGGGCTTTTTTCTGAGGACGATCGGATTTAGTTGTTAGTTGTTAGTTGTTAGTTGTTAGTTGGGGCGGTGGATGGTGCGTGCGGGCCCGCAGTTGTTAGTTGTTAGTTGTTAGTTGTTAGTTGCTAGTTGTTAGTTGTTAGTTGCGAGTTGTTAGTTGTTAGTTGTTATTGGAAATTAAGAATTGGGCGGAGCGAAGCGGAGGGATTGGGAATTCGTAGCGAGCAACCAATAACCAATAACCAATAACTAACAACCAATAACCAATAACCAATAACTAACAACCAATAACCAATAACTAACAACCAATAACCAATAACTAACAACCAATAACCAATAACCAATGACCAATGACTAATGACTAATGACTAATGACTTTCTAGATAAAAGTGAAGTCAAATCCCGAAAGAGAAGCAACTCCAGTTACACCATTTAACTTCGCCAAAATCTGAGAATCGTTGCCGGTGACATTATTACCATTGCCGTCATAAATGATGTAAGTATTGCCGCCGGAATCGTAGGCAAACAAGAAAGCGGTTCCTCCCAAAATATTTGCAGAAACAGTTGTCTGCACGTTCAGCAGAACTTGACTGCCATTGCTCAGATTCGGGAATCCGGGGGCAAAATTAAACTGATCCTCGATCGGCACGCCGAGACCGCTAAAATCGGTAATCACATCGTATCCGCCCGTGGCGATCGCAGCATCGATCGCCGCCGAAGAAGCCGCATCAAACACCGGCCCACCATCCGCAGGGCTAGTATACCGGAATTGATTGCTGCCACCACCTCCGCTCATCGTATCTGCCCCCTGCCCTCCGATCAACACGTCATTATCCAAACCGCCATTAATCGTATCGTTGCCGCCTTGCCCGTCAACAGTATCGCTGCCAAGCAAACCGTTCAAATTGTCCGGCAACGAGCCTCCAATCAATTTGTTGGGGCCCGTATCGGCCGGCAAGATGCCAACGGTGACAGTACCTACGCCCGGAAGCGTCCCGAATCCGTCGCTGACGCTGTAGGTGAAAGTAGTGGTACCCGCTACGTTACCCGCGATGAACAGCACTCGATCGCCCTGATTGACAGCTATGCCCTGTTTTGGCGTACCGACATTGATAATGCTCAGCGGGCCTTTTTGCGGGCTCGAATCGTTGGCGAGCACATCGATGAAAGTGGGCACCAAATTATTCGTACTCGTAAAGACGATGCCGTCATCGCCAACAATCGGCGACAGAGTAGTTGGAACAGTTACCGAGGTATCGAAAGAATTGATATTAATTGCGACAGAGGCTGCAGCCGTGCCGCCTTGGTCGTCAGCAACGCTGTAGCTGAAAGAGCCCGCTTGCCCGATCGCATCAGCTTTAGGTTGGAACTGCAAGCCCAGCAATTCCTGAACAGTCAATTTTTGGTTGATAGCCAGCGGACTCGTACCGATAACTACTTGGCCGAAAGTCGGATTGGGAAGTCCAGCTACGCTGACCGCCAGCGCTTGGCCCTCCGGGTCGCTGGGCGCAGAAATGCTCAGAGACAAAGGCAAATTTTGCAAACCAGTCAGCGTCTTACCAGTTTCCACGATCGGCGGCTCATTAGGAGTCGGAGATGTGAAACTCGGCGGCACCGGCCCCCCGCCGAAAGGTGGAGGAGTTGGAGTAGCAGCAGTCGGAGTCGGGACGATGGAAGGACTCGGACTCGGAATTGTCCCGCCCGCAGTCGGAGTCGGAGTCGGACTCGGAACCTGTGTCGGCAATGTCCCCGGCGACGGAGTTGGAGAAGGAGTTGTCCCCGGTGATGGTGATGGAGTCGGACTCGGACTTGTCCCTGGTGTCGGAGTCGGTTCGGGAGTCGGAGTTGGAGTCGGAGTCGGAGTCGGTGCCGGAGTCGGAGTCGGTGCCGGAGTCGGAGTCGGTGCCGGAGTCGGAGTCGTTGCCGGAGTTGGAGAAGGCGTTGTCCCCGTCGGAGTCGGTGCCGGAGTTGGAGAAGGAGTTGTCCCCGTCGGAGTTGGAGAAGGAGTTGTCCCCGAAGGAGTTGGAGAAGGCGTTGTCCCCGAAGGAGTTGGAGAAGGACTTGTCCCCGAAGGAGTTGGAGAAGGACTTGTCCCCGTTCCCGGAGTTGGAGAAGGACTTGTCCCCACAATTGTGAAGGGATTGTCCTCTACGCGGGGTATTTGAGCCGTAGTGAACCGAGATTCATCTAGCGAGTTCGATCGCACATCCACCAACACCGCCAAAAATTCCCCAGTTTGCCTGTCCCGAATAATCGTGTTGCTAGAATTCGAGCCTTGACCCTGAAAGATTTCTAACTGTGTAAAGTTGAGACCTCCAGCCAGACCGATCGAATCTTCCGGCTTAAAATCTCTAATTAAATCAGCATCCCCGATGTCGCGGCCGCCTGTCGTGAGAAACCCGTTGCCACTAGGCGAAGTACCCACCCTAGCGAGAACAAAAATATCCGATCCATCGCCTCCAGTCAGAGTATCAGACCCGCGATCGCCCGCCAGAATATCATCCCCACCACCTCCAGACAGAGAATCATTGTCATCCCCCCCGAAGATCAAGTCATCACCCTCACCGCCATCACCAGTATCATTACCCACACCACCGCTGATGACATCGCCCCCGTCGCCGCCCAACAAAATATCATTACCCCTAGCGCCGATCAGACAGTCATTACCAGTGTCGCCAAAAATAGTGTCACTGCCCTTGTCGCCAAAAATCAGGTCATCCTCGGCACCGCCGCGCAGACAATCATTGCCTTTACCGCCGTACAGCGTGTCGTTACCTTCAGCACCCAAAACAATATCATTGCCCTGGTCGCCAAAAGCTACATCATTACCAACGTCGCCAGAAACCAAATCATCGTCTTTGCCGCCCCGCGCCGTGTCATTGCCGCTGCCGCCTTCAACAATATCTTGACCGGCACCACCATTGAGAGAATCGTCACCATCATCGCCCCTGACGATATCAGCCCCGTCCCGACTCAGAATCGTGTCGTCACCGACACCCCCGGAAATCGTGTCATTGAACAAGCTGCCGACTAAATAGTTATTCCCATCATTTCCGACAACTAAGCCATCGACGAAAACTGGTTCTGGGGGAGGCGTGGGTGCAGTCGGAACTGGCCGCGGCACCGGCGTGACCGAAATCCCCGGGCCCGTCCCGTTCATCGAAGGAGTTGTCCCCGGCGACGGCGTAGGCGATGTCCCCGTCATGGTCGGAGTTGTCCCCATCATCGTCGGAGTTGTCCCCGTCATGGTCGGACTTGTCCCCGTCATGGTCGGAGTTGTCCCCGTCATGGTCGGAGTTGTCCCCGGTGACGGCGAGGGCGACGGCGTAGGTTCCGTCATCGTTTCGACAATAATTGCTGGTACTGCACTCGGCATTGTTTCGACTCCTTGCGACGCTACTCAAAAACTACTAAATAAACTTAAAGTCAGAGGCAGTAATAACTGTGCTCAGAGCTCCCGGCACTGTAGGAATAGTATTCAACACTGCCAAATCGAAAGCTGGGAGACTGTCATCTGCCACATTTGGGTCAAACCCGAGAACGTACTTGTCAAAAGTATTGTTCAAGTACACGAAGAAAGCTCCTGTTTTGCTCGAACCGTTTTGATTTTTCAACACTGCGTTGACAGCTTGAGCGTTGTCAAATTTAGATTCAAACAAAATGACTTCTTGATTGCTGATATTGTCGCCGCCGCTGCCGATATTCCTGACGATAAAACTGGTGAAATCGTTAGTAGTTCCAGAGTTGGTTAGACCGGCAAAATTTGACGACCTGAACAAGAATCTGTCGGTGCCTGTGCCGCCGACATTGAAGTCAGCAATAATATCCACACCTTCACTCGGAACTTCGTAGTAGAAGAAATCATCGCCAGCGCCGCCTGTGAGCAAGTCAGAACCGTTCCCGCCCCCCAAAATGTCATTGCCGGCACCGCCTTCTAGGGTGTCGTTGTCATCGCCGCCCAACACCAAATCGTTGCCGAATGCGCCACTGAGACAGTCGCTGCCGGCACCGCCGTCTACAGTGTCGTCGCCCGCTTCGCCGAACAGGGAGTCGCTGCCGCCCTCTCCCAAAATGTAGTCGTTGCCGATACCTCCGAGTGCGGTGTCGCTGCCTTCTCCGCCCAAAATCGTGTCTTCGCTGTCGCCGCCGGAGATGAAATCGTTATTGATACCGCCGTCGAGCAAGTCTCTGCCGAGGCTGCCGTCGAGGATATCGTCGCCTGCACCGCCGTCAATGGTGTCGTCACCTAAACCACCCAATAAGGTGTCCATGCCGGTGCCTCCAAGTATCGAGTCCTCGCCGGCTTCTCCCAATATTGAGTCATTGCCTGTTCCGCCATCAATGGTGTCGCCGTTGTCGCCGCCCAAGATGATGTCGTTATCATTGCCGCCGAACATCAGGTCGTTGCCCTGTCCGCCGATGAGGGAGTCGATGCCGTCTTCGCCGTCGATGGTGTCGTTGCCGAGTCCGCCGTCGAGGATGTCGTTGCCGATCGAACCTAGCAGTGAGTCGTTACCTCCTTCACCGAATTGGAGGTCGTCGCCGCCCCTGCCGTCGATGATGTCGTTGCCGTCGCCTCCAGAGAGGGTATCGTTGCCCGCCCCGCCGATGATGTAGTCGCTGAGGTTGCTGCCTGTAAAGGTACTTGCTGGGAGTGCGGTGCGATCGACAATATTATCTACCACCGTAATGCTGAAGGATGCAGGCCCGATCGTTGCAGACCCGTCGGAAGCTGTAAACGTGAAACTGTCGCTACTGCCAGCCGCCAGCAAGTTGTATTTGACAATGTTGTTGTTGATATCGTCTTGGCTGAATTTGCCACCGACGTTGAGAAACGTGGTGCCCCTTTGGACAAAACCTCTAGTAGCATCCGGGGCTTTGGTAATCGTGTAAACGATTTCCGACGGCGGGTTGTCGGGATCTGTTACCAACAAATCCGCAGCGGTGATTGTCTGGGTAGGAGCAGCTTTGGCAACCACCACACCGCCGTTAACTACTAACTGCGGCGGGTTGCTGACGTTGATGGTTACTACCGCCTGACTGGTGCCGCCCCTGCCATCTGAGATCGAGTAACTGAAGCTGTCACTACCCGAAAAGCCTGGATTCGGCGTGTATTTGAATACGCCCCCACCAGAGGGAGTCAGGGTTCCTTTGGTTGTTGGAGTAAAAGTGCTGACACTCAGGGGGTTCTTGTCAGGATCGGTGTCGTTGAATAGAACGTTAAGACTGAGTTCTTGACCCGAAACCGTGGTGAAGTTGTCGTTAACTGCTCTGGGAGCCTGATTCGGGAAGGGTGTAGGATTTGGTGTCGGACTCGGTGTCGGACTTGCTGTCGGCGTCGGTGTCGGACTTGCTGTCGGTGTCGGAAACATCGGTGTCGGACTTGCTGTCGGCGTCGGGAACATCGGTGTCGGACTCGGTGTCGGTGTCGGACTTGATGTCGGTGTTGGTGTCGGACTGTCTGTCGGAGTCGGTGTCGGACTTGCTGTCGGAGTCGGTGTCGGAGAAGGACTGGGGGTGGGTAGGGGTAGTGG
>NZ_JADEWT010000179.1 GCF_015207505.1 Tychonema sp. LEGE 06208 | reverse complement strand
TAGTCATTAGTCATTAGTCATTAGTCATTAGTCATTAGTCATTAGTCATTAGTCATTAGTCATTAGTCATTAGTCATTAGTCATTAGTCATTAGTCATTAGTCATTAGTCATTAGTCATTAGTCATTAGTCATTAGTCATTAGTCATTAGTGCTGTCCCCCCGAGCTTTCCGTCCAATGTCATCAGGAAGAAGGAAGAAGAAAGAAGGAAGAAGGAAGAAAACTTATCAAACTTTTCTCTTTCTTCTAAACTCCCGAACCCTCGTTCCCAGGCTCTGCTTGGTAACGCATATCTAGAGGCTCTGCCTCGCATTTCTCTCCCAGGTTTCCGGCGAGGCAGAGCCTCGTGACACGCATTCCTAGGCAGAGCCTAGGAACGAGAAGAATGAGAACAAAAAACTGTAAACTGCATTGAGGCAAAGGAAAAAAAGAGATGATTGTTGAAAATAGTCAAGTAATTCTATCCGTCCGCGATTTAACTGCGAATGTGGATGATACCCAAATTCTTAAGGGTTTGAATCTGGAAATTAAATCGGGTGAAATTCACGCGATTATGGGTACAAACGGTTCTGGAAAAAGCACTTTGTCCAAAATATTAGCCGGCCATCCTGCTTATACGGTGACGGGTGGAGAAGTTACTTTCCTGGGACAAAATCTCCTGGAATTACCGCCGGAAGAACGTTCTTTGGCGGGTATATTTTTGGCTTTCCAATATCCTTTGGAAATTCCCGGCGTTAGTAATGTGGATTTCTTGCGCGTGGCTTACAATTCTCACCGCAAACATCGGGGATTGGAAGAGTTGGATGCTTTTGATTTCCAAGATTTAATCGAGGATAAGCTGGATGTTGTGAAGATGAATCCGGCTTTCTTGAGCCGCAGCGTCAATGAGGGTTTTTCTGGGGGCGAGAAAAAGCGCAACGAGATTTTGCAAATGGCGCTGTTGGAACCGAAGTTAGCTATTTTGGATGAGACTGATTCTGGTTTGGATATCGATGCTCTCAAGATAGTCGCCGGCGGTGTGAATCAGTTGTCAACTGCTGAAAATTCGATGTTGGTGATTACTCACTATCAGCGGTTGCTCAATTACATTATTCCTGATTTTATTCATGTCATGGAAGCCGGCCGAATTATCTTGACTGGCCCGAAAGAGTTGGCGCTGGAATTGGAAGAGCGCGGTTATGATTGGGTTGTGGAAGAGGAAGCAGCAGGAGTTGGCGCGCGATGATAAATACGCAAGTTGCTACTAGGGAAATGTTTTTGGCTGATTTGGTGAATCAGTGCGGTAAGTTGGAGGTTGCTAATGGCAAAGGTTCGGCTTACGGGTTGCAGGATTTGCGGGATGCGGCGACTGAATACGTGCTTGCTGCAAGTTTTCCGACGGTGAGGGATGAGGAGTGGCGCTTTACTGATTTGTCGTCGATGTTGCAGGTTCCTTTTCATGTACCGCAAAGCTATCAGTCAACGGTTAAGCTGGCTGATATTGTTATGCCTGTGAAGAATCGGGATGATTTACCGTTAAGATTGGTATTTGTTAACGGTTTTTATGCGCCGGATTTGTCAACGGTGGAGTCGGCGGTTTTGCCGAATTTGCCGGACTTTTATGCAGGTAATTTATCTAATGTACCCGAAAAATATCGATCGCGCATTACCGATGTTTTGAGCAAGCACAGCCAACAAACGGAAGTGTTTACAGCCCTGAATACTGCGGGTTTAGCAGATTCTGCGGTGGTGTTCGTGCCGGCCAATGTGTCCGTCGAAATGCCGATTCACTTGCTGTTCCTGAGCGCACCCGGTGCATCTGCGACGATGTGTCAGCCGCACTGCTTAGTCATAGCTGAGGCTGGCAGCAAAGTTACGCTGATTGAGGATTACACCACAATCGGTAATTTACCCGCTTTTACGAATGCTGTGACGGATGTTGTTGTAGGTGAAAATGCCACGGTGAACCATGTTCGGCTTCAGCGGGAAACTTTGAATGTGGTTCATATTGGCAAAAGTGCGATCGAGCAATCGCGCAACAGCAGCTATACTTGTCATGCTATCAGCTTGGGCGGCAAAATATCGCGCCACAATTTAGAAGTGTTGCAAGGCGGCGAAGGCACGGAAACAATTCTCAACGGTTTAACCGTAGCCTTTGGCGAACAGTTAGCAGACACTCACAGTCTAATTGATTTCAATCACCCCCACGGCACAAGTAAGCAATTGCACAAGTGCATTGTTGGTAACAAAGCTCGCGCAGTATTTAACGGCAAAGTTTTCGTTCGCAAAGCCGCACAATTGACAGATGCCGGACAGTTGAGCCGGAATTTGCTGCTTTCGCCGAGGGCGCGCATCGATACCAAACCGCAGTTAGAAATTGTGGCGGATAACGTTAAATGTTCCCACGGTGCAACTGTCAGCCAATTAGAAGATGATGAGCTTTTCTACTTGCAAAGTCGCGGTTTGGATTTGGAAAGAAGTCGCTATTTGTTGATTGATGCTTTTGCGGCGGAAATTCTCAATATGTTGCCGATTATTGGAGTGGCGAAAATGCTTTCTACTTGTGTGGCTGTGCAAGAATAACTGATAGAGACAGATTAGGACACAGCAGTGCTGTGTCCCTACCACATATTGCACCATTTTTAACAGCTTGTAGGGGGGGTTCACGAATAATAATTGCCTAAAATCAACAATCTCGTAAACCCGCCCCCACCCAACGACAAATCACTAACTTCAAAAAATATGACACTTATTCAAGAAAAAACCTTAGCCTCAAAAGTTCGTGGCGACTTCCCGATTTTGAATGAAAAAGTCCACGGGAAACCGCTAGTTTATTTAGACAATGCAGCTACTTCCCAAAAACCTCTGGCTGTACTCAATGCTTGGCGCGATTACTACGAACAATACAATGCTAACGTGCACCGCGGCGCTCACACTCTCAGTGCTAAAGCGACTGATGCTTACGAAGGTGCGAGAGATAAAGTTGCAGCGTTTATCAATGCGGCTTCGCGACAAGAAATTGTTTACACTCGCAACGCCACCGAAGCGATTAATTTGGTTGCTTATTCTTGGGGTTTAAACAATCTGCAAGCCGGAGATGAAATTATCCTGTCGGTGATGGAACACCACAGCAATCTGGTGCCTTGGCAAATGATTGCTCAAAAAACTGGCGCGGTGCTGAAGTTTGTTGAGTTGACGGAGACTCAGGAGTTTGATTTAGCACAGTTTAAAACGCTGATTTCAAATAAAACTAAGTTGGTTTCAATCGTTCACGTTTCCAATACTTTGGGCTGCATCAATCCGGTTAAAGAAATCTGCGAAATTGCCCACAGTTTCGGCGCAAAAGTTTTAATAGATGCTTGCCAAAGCGTGCCGCACATGGTAATAGATGTGCAAGCAATGGATTGCGATTGGCTGGTTGCTTCGGGTCATAAAATGTGCGCTCCGACTGGTATCGGTTTTCTGTACGGGAAACTGGATTTGCTTAGAGAAATGCCTCCGTTTTTTGGCGGTGGCGAGATGATTGCTGATGTGTTTCTCGAATATTCTACCTATGCTGATTTGCCGCACAAGTTTGAGGCGGGGACTCCGGCAATCGGAGAGGCGATCGCCCTTGGTGCCGCAATCGATTATCTTAATAACATTGGCATGGATAAGATTCATGCCTGCGAAGCCGAATTGACGGCTTATCTGTTCCAACAATTGCGCCAAATTCCACAGATTAAAATTTACGGGCCGCAACCGGACAGCAACGGCGAAGGTAGGGCAGCTTTGGCGGCATTTACTGCGGGAGAAATTCACCCTCAAGACTTGTCTACCATGTTGGATCAGGAGGGGGTCGCGATTCGTTCGGGGCATCACTGCACGCAAGCTTTGCACCGCTATTTGAACATTTCATCTACTGCACGGGTGAGTTTGTATTTTTACAATACTCGCGAGGAGATTGATGTGTTTGTGAAGGCGTTGAAAGAGACGATCGACTTTTTCAGTTAGATGATGGGGTAAGTTGGTTGGTGATGGTTCGCTGGTATAAATTTAGAAGCGATCGCCCTTTTTTTACCGCAGATGAAGACAGATGAACACGGATGAACGCGGATGAAGAAGAGAGCGATCGCACCCCCAAATCCCAAAACCAGAACGGAAGCTGGTAAAATAGGGGCAGTCAACCCAAAGGGAAAGGCAAAAATATAAAGTGTGTTTGATGAACTAGCTGCATACAGACAAAGCCTCGGTTTATCACTGGCTGGCAGCGAAACCGATAAATCAACCATAGCTAAACGAGAAATAGCAGGTCAAAGTTTTTTTGGCATCAACTCTGGCAGCAACCCCTATCGCCGCCAAATAACTTTTAATGTCAATCCTATCACCAAAACCCACGCTGAAGCCGATGCTTTTCAACAAGCAGCCGATGCGGGCCTTAGAGGAGGTAAAGCACGTTTGATTTGCGATCGCGAACTTTGTGCGGCTTGCGGCTTAAGAGGTGGAGTAAACTCTATGGCTTGGCAGTTAAATATAGCAGAATTAGAAATTATTACTCCCAGTGGAAGTAAGACAATAACAGTTCAACCGCCAAATAGAAGGAGATAATAATGTTTGTATCAAACCTATCAGCAGAAAATTGGGTTGGCAACCAAGATGAAGGCGATCTAATAGAAAATCCCACTTGGAGTCAAATAGAGCAAGCCATCCGCGAGTTAAATGGGAAAACTAAAACTTTAGTTACCTTTGGTGCAGATGACGAGTGTTATATGAGCATTGGTGGTGGCGAATTAGGCAAATATATTGTCAACATAACTTTTGACAATGTTAGCTTCCATAATTTAGTAGATCCATCACAACCAGATGCAATAGAAAAGCTAGTTATCGGCGGACAAGAAGGTAATTATTCCGCCAGGATGTGTGTAAATTTAGAGACGGCCCTGTTGGCAGCTCAAACATTTACAGAATCAAGACAACTTCAAATATCGCTGTCTTGGGAAGAAGAGAAAGAATTAGCGGTGTCATCAAATAAAATTTAACACAACCTAAGTGAAGTGCGATCGCCCTTTATGACTATCCGCGTTCATCTGCGTGCTTCTGCGGTTGAATCACCTCTTAATTTAGCTTTTAAGAGCGAGTTTTAGGACGCAAAAATAATTCAGAAAACTTGATTTTGGGATGGCCTAACCGCTTTCTCAACCCTTCCATATAAATGTAAAATACTGGAGTCAAATACAGGGTTAAAATTTGCGAAAATAGCAATCCGCCGACGATCGCAATTCCCAACGGGCGGCGCGATTCCGAACCGCTACCCACGCCCAGGGCGATCGGCAAAGTGCCAATTAATGCCGCCATTGTCGTCATCATAATCGGACGGAAGCGCACGACACAAGCTTCGTAAATGGCATCAAAGGCGCTGTGGCTGCTGTCTTGTCGCTGTTTCTCGATCGCAAAATCCACCAGCATAATCCCATTTTTCTTGACAATTCCCACCAGCAAAATAATCCCGATAAACGAATACAGATTCAATTCCACCCCAAAAATTACCAGAGTTAACAGCGCACCAAATCCGGCTGATGGTAAACCTGACAAAATTGTCAGCGGGTGAATAAAATCCTCGTATAAAATGCCGAGAATTAGATAAATTACTAAAATTGAAACCACTAACAACCAACCTAAATCGTTAAATGATTGGTTGAATACCTGGGCTGAACCTTGAAAACTTGTTGTTACTGACGGCGGCAAAACTTCCTGGGCAACTTTCTCAATGGCGGCGGTTGCTTGACTCAGCGATGTGCCTGGAAGCGTATCAAAAGAGATTGTAGCAGAAGGCAATCCGCTTAGGTGATTGACTGTGAGCGGGCCGACTGTTTGGGTGATATTTGCGATCGCACTTAACGAGATCATTTGTCCGGTATTCGATCGCACGTACAGCATCGACAAAGCACTCGGATCGCGCTGAAACTCAGGCTTTAATTCCAACACAACCGTAAATTGATTGTTGGGAGTATAAATCGTCGAAACCTGTCCTGAAGCGTAAGCAGCGCTGAGGGTTTTCTGCACTTGTTGCGGGCTAACACCGACAATTGCTGCTTTAGCGCGATCGACTTTAACCTCAAGCTGAGGCGTGCTCAATTGTAAATCGCTATCGACACCGCGCAATCCCGGCAGCGTTTTAACTTTAGCTAACAATGCCGGCACCGCTTGACGCAGCGCTTGCAAATCTAAACTTTGCACCGTAAACTGATATTGCGAATTCGTTTGTTGACCGCCAATCGGAATTGCGGCCGGAGAACGCAAAAAAGCTTGAATGCCAGGAATTCCGCGCAATTTCGGAGTTAGTTTTTGGATAATTTCATCCGCACTGAGGCGGCGTTGCGAGATCGGTTTGAGCCTAATTGTAATCCGTCCGTTATTCGCCGATGCGTTCGGGCCACTCGCACCTACAGTTGAATTCAACGCTGCAATATTTGGATCTTTCCGAAGGATATCAACAATTTGCTGTTGGTGAATCATCATATCATCAAACGAAATATCTTGCGCTCCTTTCGTGTTAGCCATCAATTGTCCGGTGTCTTCAGTCGGAATAAAACCTTTCGGAACTAAAACAAACAAATAAGCCGTAAATACCAGGAGAACAACCGAAACAATCAGCGTTAAAAAACGGTATTTCAAAACCGGTTTAAGCGTCCATTCATATCCTTGCAAAAGTAGTTCAAATCCCCGCTCCCAGAAGCGGTAGAAGCGGTTGGTTTTTTGGTGGTGGGACGGGGATTTGAGAAATCGACTGCACAACATCGGTGTCAGGCTCAGAGATACAAAGCCCGACACCAAAATTGCTACAGCAATAGTTACAGCAAATTCGTGAAACAATCTACCGATTAATCCACTCATAAACATCAGAGGAATAAACACTGCTACCAATGAAAGCGTCATCGAAAGAATGGTAAAACCAATTTCTTTCGAGCCTTTCAATGCTGCTTCTAGGGGCGCTTCTCCCATTTCTTGGTGGCGGACAATATTTTCCAAAACTACGATCGCATCATCCACCACAAACCCCACTGAAAGCGTCAGCGCCATCAGAGACAAGTTATCTAACGAGTATCCCAACTGATACATCACAGCAAAGGTGCCAATAATCGCCACCGGCAAAGCTAAACTCGGAATTAGCGTCGCTGTGATGTTCCGTAAAAAGATAAAAATTACTAAGACAACCAGACACACCGACAATACTAAGGAGAACTTCACATCGTCTACAGAAGCCCGAATAGATTGAGAGCGATCGTACATAATTCCCATTTCGATCGATTGGGGAATTTGTTGTTTTAGTGAAGGTAACATTCGCACTACCGCATCGACAATATCAACGGTATTTGCATCGGGTTGAGGCTGCACTGCAAGCAAGATTGCAGGTTGATTGTTGACTTGTCGATCGCTGTACAAATTCAACACTTTGTTGTTCTGCACGTCATCAATGACATTGCCTAAATCTTGCAGGCGCACTGCTGCGCCATTTTGGTAAGCAACAATCAGCGATCGATATTCTGCTGCAGTATTTAATTGACCGTTTACCTGAATTAAATAGCTTTTTTTATCGCCGGAAAGGCTACCAGTTGGTAAGTTAACATTTCCTTGAGTAATGGCGGTTCTAATTTGATCTAACCCGATTCCCCTCGCAGTCAATTCTCGCGGATCGAGTTGAATCCGCACGGCATATTCTTTCTGCCCGTAAACCTGCACCTGCGCCACACCATCTATCGCCGAGATTGGTTGGGCCACCGTCACTTCTGCGGCTTCGTCTACTGCTGCAATGGATAGGGTTTTTGAGTACAAATAGAGGTAGAGAATTGGCGAAACAGAAGGGTTAACCTTGCGGTAGCTGGGCGCTTTGGTCATTCCAGCGGGCAATGAACCTGCGGCGGCGGCGATCGCAGCTTGTACGTCTTTAGCAGCAGAATTGACGCTGCGGCTGAAGTCGAATTGCAGGGAAATTCTGGCGCTACCGGTGGAACTTGTAGAGTTAAAAGAATTCAGCCCTGCTATTTCTGTAAACTGCCTTTCTAGCGGTGCGGCGACGGAGGATGACATGGTTTCTGGCGTTGCACCGGGTAAGCTGGCGGAGACGCTGACAAAGGGATATTCTACGTGCGGCAGGGCGCTAATTGGTAGCAGAAAATAACTCATTAAACCGAAGATTAGAATGCCGACTGTGACTAAGGTAGTCATTACGGGGCGGCGGATAAAGATTTCTGATAGGTTCATAATTATTAAGGAAGAAGTCAGTAGTCAGTAGTCAGTAGTCAGTAGTCAGTAGTCAGTAGTCAGTAGTCAGTAGTCAGTAGTCAGTAGTCAGTAGTCAGTAGTCAGTAGTCAGTAGTCAGTAGTCAGTAGTCAGTAGTCAGTA
>NZ_JADEWT010000178.1 GCF_015207505.1 Tychonema sp. LEGE 06208 | reverse complement strand
AATATTGTCAGGAAATAGTTGTTGAATTAATGAAAATAAGACCTAATAAATTGCCATTTTTTCAGAAGGGTATGAGAGCTATGTCCTTGATTGAGTCTATGTTTTAACGGGGTTGTCACCCCGTCAGCTAAAACGCAGGATTTTAGTAAAAAAACTCGGTTCTTGACCGCCCGTGCGTCCAGGACTATATCTAAATATTGAAGGCGGTTGAAAGCGCTGCCGACTTCGGAAGCGCGTCTCAAGCCTTGGGTTTCCGTCTCGTTTTTGGGCGATATATTATACCGCACTTTAGGCGATCGCCCTTGGGAGCATCTCATATTTGTAAAAACACTTCTTTTGACTCCTTCTTTCTTCCTCTTTCCTCCTGTCTCCTGTCTCCTGTCTCCTGTCTCCTGCCTTCAATACTTTAGACGATCGCCCTTGGGAGCATCTCATATTTGTAAAAACACTTCTTTTGACTCCTTCTTTCTTCCTCTTTCCTCCTGTCTCCTGTCTCCTGTCTCCTGTCTCCTGCCTTCAATTTATAGCTTGGCTGCTTTCCGACAGAGATGTTCCCTCGCCCTTTCTCCCATACCACAAAAATAGACTTTTTTTAGAACGATCGAGCAATTAGAGCCGCCATCAATTGTATCAACTACAATCGAAGAGGTTGATGCATCCATCCTAAACAGTTGGCGATCGCACTCACGCACCAAAAAAACCGGGTTTTTTAGGAAATCTCTGGCTTTGTGGGAAGTATTTTTGTAAAACACCCGGTTTCTGACAGCCGCGATCAAATCTAAAATTCGATCGCACTCATATCGTTGCCGGTAGCATCGTCAGGTGATTTAACCGGCGCTAGAACACAGAGTACACAGAGTCCGAGAATATATATCTGAATCATTCCGATGTTACCGGATTTGATATCACACACCCAAGAAACCGGGTTTTTCAGGAATTTTTGGCTTTGTAGGAAGTATTTTGCTAAAAAACCCGGTTTCTGCCTACCCTGCGTCCAAAATCTAAAATCTAAAATCTAAAATCCAAAATCTAAAATTCGATCGCCCATTCAAACCTAAAATCTTCCCAATGACTAAATTTAATTAAAATTTGTTAAGATTAACTCGACCTCAGCGCCGGTATTCCATCCGCCGCTAAACCAGCCCTTCCCCAGTCTCGATAATAATGCTGCGACTCGAACACATCAGTAAAATTTACCCCACAGGCGTCGTACTCAAAGATGTCACCTGGGAAGTCAAACCGGGCGATCGCATCGGCTTAGTAGGCGTTAACGGTGCCGGCAAATCCACCCAACTCAAAATCATCGCCGGCGAAATCGAACCCACCTCCGGCGAAGTCATTCGCCCCGCCAGCCTCCACATCGCCTACCTCTCCCAAGAATTTGAAATCGATCCCACCCGCACCGTCAAAGAGGAATTTTGGCGCGCCTTCAGCGAAGCCAACGAAGTTCACGAATCCTTGATGCAAGTCCACCGAGACTTGGAAAACTCCAACCCAGAAAATCTCGACCAACTGATCAACAAAATGGATCGGTTGCAACGGCAATTTGAAGGCTTAAATGGCTACGGTTTGGAAGCTCAAATCGAGAAAATTCTGCCCGAAATCGGATTTGAGATGGAAGATGGCGATCGATTAGTCAGCGCCTTCAGCGGCGGCTGGCAAATGCGGATGAGTTTGGGCAAAATTCTCCTCCAAAAACCCGACATCCTGCTGCTAGACGAACCTACCAACCATCTCGACTTAGAAACGATCGAATGGCTGGAAGTATACCTCAAAGGGCTGACAACCCCGATGGTAATCGTATCCCATGACCGCGAATTTCTCGATCGGCTTTGCACCCAAATCGTCGAAACCGAACGCGGCGTTTCCAGCACCTACCTCGGCAACTACTCATCCTACCTGCAACAAAAAGCAGAAGCCAGAGAAGCCCAACTCAGCGCCTACGAAAGCCAGCAAAAAGAACTAGAAAAACAGCAAGCCTTCGTTGAAAAATTCCGCGCCAGCGCCACGCGCAGCACCCAAGCCAAAAGCCGCGAAAAACAATTAGACAAAATCGAACGCATCGAAGCCCCCACCGGCGGCTTAAAAACCCTGCATTTCCGCTTTCCCCCCGCCCCCCGCAGCGGCCGGGAAGTCGCCATAATTGAAAACTTGGTGCACACCTACGGCGACAAAATCCTATTTTTGGGAGCAGATTTATTAATTGAAAGAGGCGATCGCATAGCATTTCTCGGCCCCAACGGCGCAGGCAAATCAACCCTATTGCGCCTGATTATGGGTTTAGAACAACCAACCGAAGGCACAGTCAAAATGGGAGGCCACAACGTCATCCCCGGTTACTTTGAACAGAATCAAGCAGAAGCCTTAGACTTGAATAAAAGCGTGATGCAAACCATTCACGACGAAGTACCCGACTGGAAAAATGAAGAAGTTCGCACCTTATTGGGGCGGTTCTTATTTACCGGCGAAACAGTATTCAAACACGTCGGCGCTCTCAGCGGCGGAGAAAAAGCCCGCCTAGCTTTAGCAAAGATGCTGCTGGAACCCGTGAATTTGCTAATTTTGGACGAACCGACAAATCACCTCGACATTCCCGCCAAGGAGATGATGGAAGAGGCAATTCAGAACTACGACGGCACCGTAATCATCGTTTCGCACGATCGCTATTTTATTTCCCAAGTCGCCAACAAAATAGTAGAAGTTAGAGACGGCGAGTTTCGGACTTATCTGGGAGATTACCATTACTACCTAGATAAAATAACCGAAGAAAAAGAACAAGCCAAGTTAGCAAAACTTGAAGCAGAGAAAACGGCTAAAAAAGCCGAAAAAGAAGCCAAGAAAAAAGCCGCAGCCAAACAAAAGTAAGTAATCTCATGTCCGCTCGATGACTGTCATAAAAACGGTTTGTAGTGCGGACACTGACTGATATCAATTCCGGTTGACTCATACATGATGTTAACTGTTAACTGTCAACAGTTAACAGTTAACTGTCAACAGTGAAGTTACTATTCCGATGAAGAAAGGATTTGATATGATATCGTTTCCGGTTGCATCGTCAGGTGATTTAACCGCAGAGAACACAGAGGACACAGAGAGAGAGAATAGAGATATGAATACAGGACGATGCTACCGGATTTGATATGACCCACGCGCCATCCAATCGCGAGATCCGTCAATCGACCGGACATGATACTACTTGACTGCTACGGACACGACGTGGCCGCATCCCTAGGAATATGTAGCTGTAGGGTGCGGCGGATAAATCTTTTAGCGATCGCCCCGGCCACCTGATTTCCGCTTAAAGAAAGGCTTTTCGGAACTCAGACACTGCTGCAAATCATCACCTAAATCTCTAGGAAAACCATAATCTGCCACATACTTCATCAACTGATTGATCGGGCCGAATAAGATAGTATCTGTATCTTGTTGCAACAGAAATGTATCGTCAAATCCGTTGATTGTGTAAAAGTTTTCGCGGTGACTATCCACAGCAACGGAAGCCACCGTAACTCCATTAGAAGAAAAGCCTCTGAA
Source organism: Tychonema sp. LEGE 06208 (assembly GCF_015207505.1). Lineage (GTDB taxonomy): Bacteria > Cyanobacteriota > Cyanobacteriia > Cyanobacteriales > Microcoleaceae > Microcoleus. The sequence continues at coordinate 4,898 of NZ_JADEWT010000178.1, read as the reverse complement.
ACAGATTCTATTTTCCTTTTCAGCAATCTGAATGTATCGATAACCGCCACCGTGATAGACACCAACCTGTAAGGGTAAAGCAGCTAAAGAATTTTTAGCCCCGATGCTGGTCAAAAACAAAACTGTAAATCCCAATTTTGTGCAACAGTGCCAAAACTTCATTGTTGATTACTTCTAATCCAGCTAATACTGAAACCTTAACCCAAAATTATATTAATCATTTGATTGGCCTGCGATTCATACCCCCCGCCAAACAAATTAAAATGATTCAATACATGATATAAATTGTAAAGTATTTTGCGTTTTTCATAGCCAGAATCCAGCAACCAAACTTCATTATAACCCCGATAAAACGCTGCTGAAAAACCGCCGAACAGTTCAGTCATCGCCACATCAACCTCTCTGTCGCCCCAATAAGCAGCCGGGTCAAAAATTACCGGTTCTCCCGCCGCAGTTACCGACGCATTTCCTCCCCACAAATCCCCGTGAACCAACGAAGGTTGAGGCTTGTAACCCTCCAACAACTTCGGAATAGCTGCTAGCAAGCTTTCCCCCCGACTGAAATTTCCGCCCCGACGATTAGCCAACTTTAACTGATAACCAATCCGATGTTCGGCCCAAAATTCCGCCCAGTCACCAGTCCATTGATTAATTTGAGGAGTTGAGCCGATCGTATTATCGACATCCCAACCAAAACGTCCGCCCACAACGGCTAAATCACCCTCTTCTCCCCCTTTTAGCCCAGGTGGATGGGGAGGGATGTATTTGTGCATTTGAGCCAGTTTGCGCCCCATTTCTGACCAAGCTATCTCGCCCCCGCCACCTCGCAAATCCAGCCATTCCAACACAATATAAGCAGAATTGCCTTCTGTTCCCCAGCAAATCGGTTCAGGAACGCGAATCGTCTGAGTTTCTGCCATTTGCTGCAAGCCCAGAGTCTCAGCTTCAAACATCGCCACTTGGGAAGCTTGATTTATTTTCGCGAAATAAGTGCGCTTACTGCTGCTGATAGCATAGCCTTGGTTGATGCAGCCGCCACTGACTGAACGGCGGTTGTCGATGGAAAATGTTTCTCCGGTTGCTTCAGAGATGTGCGCGGCAATTTTGTCCCACATAGCATCAAATTGTCTTGAGGGCGATCGCAATTAGTGTATCAGCAATCAGCACAGAATTCACTACACAGGCAAGTGATAGGTCGTGCATTTTGTCAAAGACAGAATAAAATGCTTGACTCTCAAAGTCATGAATAGTAAGCATTGCATCTTGTTACAAGACTTTACCTTATTGCCGATCGCCCTCGCGCGCACCCTGCATTTATCCGGGAAAAATCATTTTCTCAAACCAATATATATAGTTAATTTTTTTGCCGATGAAAGCTTACAAATAATCGTTATCGACCGAACCCGAACAGGCTGCATTTCCTCTTGAATACTTTATCTTGACAATAGTTATTAACATTCAAAAAATATAGCAGTGGCGAGACAGGCTTCTAAATCTACTCATTATTCTGTATAGCCTTTTTCACATTGATGAGGTACGAATTTTCACTTAAAAAGCTTGGTGGTGTAAGGTTTGTAGCATAAATTAGCATACCTCATCTTTCTGAGAAACGCTATATCATTTAAAAAATCAGACTATCCCCCAAAGCGCTGTCTTTTAGTCTGCTGTTTCTAAGTCCTTTAATTCTTGCGTAGACTGCCATCCAGCTTCCCAGAGCGATCGATCTTTGAGCTGTCTGGCATTCAACCAAAAACGGATATTAGGATCGCAAGCCGCCACCATTTCCGCAAACACCCATTTACCTTCGTTTTTTCTGTTGACTACCTGGAAGTGCCGCCACCCCCAAGTTTTTTGGTGAGAAGTCCATCGGGAACCAACTAAATAAGGAAATTTTTGTTTCTTCGGCACAGTATTTTCGTTAACAAATATCTGACAAAGCAAGTTAATTGCAATAACTTCTTCTACTCTATTATATTAATCCTACATTCCCCACGAGCGAAAAACCTCTTCCATCATCTTTCGCTGAACTGGAGCTTACAGGACAGTCAAGCTAAACTCTCTCTGTAATATATAGCGGTTCTCAAGCGTGGTGAGATCTGCCCTATTGCCCACCCTTCGACTTCGCGATCGGACAAGATGCCCTATACGGAGGCCTATGCCGCATAGTACCTCATCTTGCTGAGAAAGGCTATATATGTGTTTATTGTAACTTGCAGCAGTTTCGCCTCCAAGCTCAAAATTAAGGGCAGTTCAGTGACTGCCCCTGTAATTAGATATACCTATGGAATAGGGTTCTTTTTTTGGGTCGATCGACAAATAGCAAATTTATGCAGCTCGAACTCGATCGTGAATCTCAAATCTAAAAGCAAATAACCTTGGTTGTAGTTGTGCGCCATCATCCGTTCTGCGAAACTGACTCAAATCTACTTTTTTAGCAGTTTTGACGTTCATTTCCTGCTTGTACCAAAGCGGTAGGCCACTTCTTGTCAGCAGGCGTTTTTCCGGGCCCAACTCTCCCTACAAACATGGTTTCAATCTCGATCCTGTCTCCTTGACGCTATACAGCTCAACAAAAACCACTTTTAAGTAAGATTGACTGATTTATGTACTCTGTCGCTACCCCCTTAATGACTTCCGTGTGAAGGCTTTTGGCCCGATAAATCCATTGGAAGTTGGGGAAGCCGGAGTCGCACCGCATTTGTTTGCAGCCAGAGAGTGATGGCGTGCTTCCGCTGCGGAGTCACGTACTCGCCCGGTCTGATCACGCCAGCACAGACACCGATGTTTTTCATAAGGGTTTCTCGCTCCGATGAACTTGCACCCTGTAGCAACCTGACTTGGGCTTTGATAAAATCCACGTTCATAGCAAAAAGTAAAATTAACTAAAGAACTCAGTTAAATAGCGATGCTTAGATTCCAGTTGTAACTCTAAAACCAATTGATACCAATCGAATTGATTCAATATCCCCAGGATGGGGATCGGGTGTCTAGAGCTAACCAACTTTATTTACTTTATCTGTTTTTGCCAGCAAAAGTGTCACTATGCTAGCAGTTTTGACAGAATTATTTATAATTAAGAACTGTTACAAATTTGGCTCACCTCCCACAATAATGCAGAGTTTAGTGCTAGCGCTACTCTCTTGAACTCAAAAAGTTCGGCATTACCTCGCGATCCATCCTTTTCTAGGTTTTATCCTCCCCCCTTGGGAAGGGATCGATCGCCGAACCTTCCTTTTCGATCGCCCCCATGAACACCCAGACACTGCTACCTTACCTTATTGATTTAGAGCAGTCCTATATTTAGCTCTCAACTATAACTTAAGGCATACGTATTGTTACTTGGGCTACCACAAGCGAGCAAGTTTTGATTCTGGTTGCTCAATGATATATTTTTTCGCTTTTGTTGCAAAGCTCTGATTATTGTTAATTAAGGAAGCTTAGTAATTTTTGTCAGCGAAAAATCGCTGTTGGCGAATCTAGACATTCTGCGCTAATGGGGATGAATCTGTTTTCCCGATTAATGGCGGGGATCGCCGACTACAACTACCGATCGCCCTTCATTTGTATAATTAATCACAAACCCCTCGATCCTAATAATTTTAAAATAGCACCAGTTCAAATAGGCTTCCATCTAGCGATAGCTGCTCCTACTCAAAAATATAAGTAAAACAAATCAACAGGCCAATACCCGCACGCTCTAGGTTGAGGGTACAGAATTATTTTTCGCCTTGAGTGTGTGATATCAATTCCGATTGCACTCACACATGATGTTAACAGTTAACAGTCAACAGTCAACAGTCAACAGTGAATTTACTGTGGTGATGCTGATTTATTTGATGTAATATCAGTTTAAAATGTCAAATATATAGCGATTTAATATATCCGCTAGATTGGCAATAAAACGTTTTTGGTCGGGATTTTATTCCTTCCATGTGTGCTAACTAAAGTCTTCACTACGAGCCAGTATTAATGACTGTAATTGTAGAAAAAATACGACACAATTAAATCAAGATTTAAGTGTATTTACAGTTTAAACCAACTAAAAATAACTAACATTTAATGGTTTGATTCACAAGCTAAATCAACTCATTTAGACAAAAAGAATTATTTTCACGACTTCCCGCAGGCGAGGATAAAAACCTGGTTGAGACTTTTTTTATACTGAAAAAACCAATATTTATATTAATTACGTTTGCACTCATACATGATGTTAACTGTTAACAGTCAACAGTCAACAGTCAACAGTGAATTTACTATTCCGATGAAGAGAGGATTTGATATTATGAGACAAACCCGGTTTATTTGCCTAAGTCCTGATTTCTTTTAAACACATCGTTACCGCTATCCTTCGGGTTGAAAAAAACAGGTTTTCTACTGTGGACGGGCGCGTCAATCGGGAGGAACTCATTTCGATCGCGCTTAAATGTTTTCTTGAAGCGCGATCGCGCAATAGCTCGAAGATATGGTATAATCAAGCGAGCGAAAACTGCACGGTCAACAGCTTGCGCGATCGATCTTCCCTGTCGATCGAGTTCCAGGACGTGAATTAAAGATATTAATTAACCAGTTCGTCGGAGATTGTTGGCTCAACAAAAAAACATCGCTCCGACAGCATATAAAATCCCCTCCGGCAAAATTGACGGAGGGGAAATTGTGGATCGAATTATGGGTGTTAATCGCTCTGTAGGTATTCTCTTGCAGTGTTATAGTCATTTCAAATAAGTATGAGACTATTTAAAAATGAGGTAAAATGAATAAAAATAGTGAAGCTGCTAGGAAAATGTCTTACAGTATTGATTTGAGAAAAAGAGTAGTGGATTATGTAGAAAATGGCGGTCGTATCGCTCAAGCTGCCGGACTTTTTAAGGTAGGAAGGGCAACGATATATCGGTGGCTGG
>NZ_JADEWT010000177.1 GCF_015207505.1 Tychonema sp. LEGE 06208 | reverse complement strand
GAGGGGGAGAGTGGGAGAGTGGGAGAGTGGGAGAATTCTCACCTCAAACTTTCAGTTCTTCTCTTAAATCTTCTTCCTTCTCCCTTCTGCCTTCAAAAGCTGGCTGGTTGGGGGTTCACCTGCGGATGACCGGACAATTGCTGTGGGTGAACGAATCCGAACCCCTGCCAAAACACGCGCGAGTCCGGCTATTTTTTGAAGGAAACCGAGAACTGCGGTTTGTAGACCAGCGCACCTTCGGGCAAATGTGGTACGTGCCCGCAGAAACAGAAGTGGAAAGCACAGTTACCGGCCTCAAACTCCTAGGCCCGGAACCGTTTTCAGAGGAATTTACCACAGAATATTTGGCCCGCAAGCTGCACCGACGGGCGCGACCAATTAAAACAGCATTGCTAGACCAGTCACTGGTAGCGGGTTTGGGCAATATTTACGCAGACGAAACTTTGTTCTTGTCGGGAGTGATGCCGACAACTCTGTGCGCCGATTTGACAGCAGAGCAAATTGAGCGCATCCATACAGCTATTATTCAAGTTTTACAGCAGGCGATCGCCTCCGGCGGCACCACTTTCAGTAATTTTCTCAACGTCCAAGGTGTAAACGGCAACTACGGCGGTGTCGCTTGGGTGTACAATAGATCGGGTCAACCCTGCCGCACTTGCTCTACAATTATTGAAAAGATAAAATTAGCAGGGCGATCGACTCATTTTTGCCCCGCGTGCCAGAAATAATAATTTCGGCAACAGATTTTGTATCAGATTCGATCGATATACCAAATCTCAGCTTCCGACTCTTCAGTCTGCGAAGGCAGACTTCGTTCCTGTAGTTGCGGTTTCAAGCGCTGACTCTACTATTAAAGCCAAATCCGCCTTAAAATTTGTATACTTTTATAAACTAAACAGAGCAAGTCATGGCAATCAAAAAAGGTAGCACAGTCCGCGCAATTCGCGAAAAATTGGAAAACAGCCTAGAAGCCAAAGCCAGCGATCCGCGCTTTTCCTCCTATCTATTTGAAACAAAAGGCGAAGTAATGGATGTTCGCGGCGACTACGCCTTCGTCAAATTCGGCAAAGTCCCCACCCCGAATATTTGGCTGCGCGTAGACCAACTAGAAGATTTTAACTAACCGATAGAAACGAAACATCACTGTTTTGAATTTAACCTAGGGTGCGCCCCGCGCACCTTATTTTTATATAACGTAGAGTACCAAATCTGCGCCCGATCGCCATTAAACTAATTCTTAAAAGCAGCTTTTATGTCGTTCCCGCTTGCATCGGAATAATAAAATCGAGTCAACAGTTAACACTCAACCATTCAGTTTTTCCACCCGCCCGTCAACAGTCAAAAGTCAACAGTCAACAATCACCTGACGGTGCAACCGAAATTGATCTTATAGATTCATAAAAACAGGTTTGACAAAGTATTGAGGAAACTAAATCGATCCTAAAAACTCCTCCTGCAAGCAAGAATTAAGTTGACACCGATTCGTATTGCGGACTTAATTCCGCACTACTAACCGTTTTTATTATGATAATCGAGCGGACACGATACTTATCTATTCTATTGCATACATCTGCTGTCTTCTGCGCTGCATCAGTCTTGCATCTGCAGTCTCGCTATCGATCGCAGATGTATGCAATCTTGTCTCATATAGCGGTTCTCAATGGTGGTGAGATATGCCTTATGCCGGATAAGCTGTTGTGCATTTAAATTGTAGATTTTGATGACAATCAAAAATTGTCAAATTCTCTCCCCCTCTCCCCTTCTCCCCCTCTCCCGCTCAATTGCCATACACAATCTATATGAGCAAAGGCTTAGTACCTCCTATGAGAACTCGAAAGGCTATATATCTTAATAAGTTTAACAAATAAAATCGATAACATAAAATAATTTAAGTGCGTGGCAAATCATCTAAAAGCTCCCAATGCTCCCAAAAGTGCATAAAATCACACTTAAAGCAGATGAATCGAGTATTAGCGAAAACTAGAGAAAAGCCGATCGGCTAAATTTAAACAAATTTTAATAGAGGCGCTCCAAACAGGATATTCGATCGCAAAACCCAGGAAACCATCAATCGAGTTTGCAGTCATAATAAAAGAGTAACAATTGCCATTGAAGGCGATCGGAAAAAATGTCAAAATTAGTCAGGACTTTGGGCCCCGTCGGGCGATGAAACCCCTTTTCTCGCTGCCACTTTCGGCTCTTCCCTGATGCGATCGGGTTAAGAAACCGGGGTTTATGTATAAGTTTTGTGAGTAAAATTCTCAATCATTAGCAATTTATGCCGTAGGAAGTCACCGATCGCCCGCTTGATCAGTAAATATACGGAATTAGGATGCTCGATCGACCTGCAAATCTAGAAAAAATACGGAAATGCAGCCTCATTCGCTGCTAACTGCTATCAGAAGGAGGAGAATTTGCCCTTTGCTCTTGTGATTTATCGCAACCGCGCCCGATGGTTAAGACGTTCTTAATTGCTGAAACCCTTGCTTTTATTGCGACTTCCATCTTCCATCTTCCATCTTCCATCTTCCATCTTCCATCTTCCATCTTCCATCTTCCGACGGACTTACATCCGTTACATCCCGTACATTGCTCGTTGCCGAACTTCCTTCTTCCATCTTCCGACGGACTTACATCCGTTACATCCGTTACATCCCGTACATTGCTCGTTGCCGAACTTCCTTCTTCCATACCAGATTCAACTTGCAGAGCACTGTGGGGATGCCATCTCAGGTGTTGTGCATTTAAATTATATATTTCGACGATCGATCAAAAATCTTCTCCTCCGATCCTCATCAGACCCTCTTTACCCGCTCGCGAAGCCGAAGGGCCCCTCTACCCCCCTCAATCACCATAAATAATTGGGATGCACAACAGCTTACCTCGATACCAAACCGCAAAATAACTAAAAAAAGAGCATTATGTTTCATGAATACCTGTATCAACAAGTAATCAACCTGCAGGAAAAATTAATTCGCTTAGAAAGAGATATGCAGTCTCAAACCTGGTTCAAAAAGCTGCAAGCGCTGATGGGAGTGATTAGCAAAATTCGCGAATCCCTAGACTTAGAAACAATATTCAAAATCACAGCCACCGAAGTCCGGCAACTCCTAAATGCCGATCGAGTCGCCGTCTACCGCTTCCTTCCCGAATCCGACTGGAACGACGGCGAAGTAGTCTCAGAAGACGTACTGCCCCTATACAGCCCTTCCTTGGGCGCAAAAGTCCACGACCACTGCTTCGGTGAACAATTTGCAGCCAACTACGCCAAAGGTTACGTTCAAGCTGTCAGCGACATCTACAAAGCCCGGTTGAGTCCCTGTCACCTCAAAATCCTCAAGCGATTTCAAATCAGAGCAAACTTAGTCGTACCCCTGCTACAAGGGCAACATTTGTGGGGATTGCTGTGCATTCACTCCTGCGGTCAACCCCGCGATTGGCAAGCAGACGAAATCGAATTTGCCAGACAAGTAGGCGACCATTTAGCAGTTGCAATTTCTCAGGCCGAACTGCACTTGCAAACCCAGAAACAAATCGCAGAAATCGAATTGGCCCAGCAGAAACTCCGCGAAAGCGAGCAAAAATATCAACAAATTCTCGACTCGATCGCCGATATGGTATTGGTCAAAGGCCCTCAATCAAAAATCGTCTGGGCAAATCAAGCCTTCCGCGACTATTACGGCATGAGTCAAGAGGAACTGCAAGGCATCACAGACGCACCTTTCGCCGAACCTGACCACACTCTCCAGTACATTAAAGATGACGCCTTCGTATTTGAAACCGGACAAACCCTGCAAATTGCCGAAGAACCGGTGACGCGCTACGACGGAGAAGTGCGGCTGTGGAGCACCGTCAAAACACCCATCCGCAATCAAGACGGCCAAATCACCATGACAGTCGGCGTCTCCCGCGACATGACGGAACGCAAAGCAGCAGAAGAAGCCCTCAAAGCCAGCGAAACCAAATACCGCAGGCTGGTAGAAACTTCTCAAGACATGATTTGGTCTGTCGATGCGACTGGGCGCTACACCTTCGTCAACCCAGCAGTTAAGTATATCTACGGTTACGAACCAGCAGAAATGATCGGTAGGCCATTCTCCGATTTTGTGACACCAGAACAAGCCCAGAAAGATTTAGCTGTTTTCGCCCGTTTGCTTACGGGAGAATCAGTTTTTCAGTACGAAAGCACCCAAATTGCCAAAGACGGTAGCATCAAACATTTGATGTTCAATGCGATCGCCCTGTACGATGAAACCGGAAACTTCCTCGGCACCACCGGTACAGCCACCGACATTACCGATCGCAAGCGCGCCGAAGCAGCATTGCAACACGCCAACGCCGAACTAGAACGCAGAGTTGAAGCCCGCACCGCCGAACTGCGCCAGACTTTTAGCGCCCTCAGCGCCAGCGAAGCCAAGTTCCGGACGATCGCAGCCACCATCCCCGGAGCCCTGTTCCAATTTTCCAGCCGCGATGGAGTATGGAGAGTTGACTACACCAGCGACGGTATCGAAGATATCAGCGGCATCACAGCGGCAGAAATGATGCGAGACATCACTTCCTTCATTTCCCGCATCCACCCCGAAGACATGGAAAGCTACATCGCTTCCGTCAACGAAGCCGTTGAAAACTTCTCTCCCTGGCACTACGAAGGGCGGTTAATCAAGCCAAACGGCGAAATTCGCTGGTGGCAGGGCGACTCCATGCCCACCCGCAGCGAGAACGGCGAAATCGTATTTTGCGGCGTATTCCTCGACGTTACCGATCGCAAAGTTGCCGAAACCGCCATCCGCGACAGCCAGCGGCAGCTCAAAGAAGCCCAGAGACTCGCCCACGTCGGCAATTGGGAACTCGACGCAGCCACCGAAACCTTCACTTGGTCAGAAGAACTTTTCCGCATCTTCGGACTCGAACCGGCTGCCACAGCACCCCCCAGAAAAGAACAAGTCGCTCAGATCCATCCAGAAGATTTGGAATTGTGGAGGACGGAAGTAGAGCGAGGACTTGCCTTGGGTATTCCCTTTGATTTTGACTACCGTTTTTACCGTCCCGACGGCACGCTGCGGCATCTCAACGCCTTGGGCAAAGCTGAAACCGATGCCAGTGGCAAGGTGGTAAAACTGTTCGGAACGGCGATCGACATTACCGATCGCAAAGCCGCCGAAGCAGCCTTGCGGCAAGCAGCAGCCGAGTTAGAAGACAGAGTGAGCGATCGCACCGCCGAACTTTCTCAAGCAGTCACTCAGTTGGAACAAGAAATTGGCGATCGCAAACAGGCAGAAGCAGCCCTCCAAGTTTCCGAGCAAAACCTGCGAACCATCTTTAATAATGTCTACGATGCTATCTTGATTCACGATTTAGAAGGCAATATTCTCGATGTCAATAATCGAATGTTAGAAATGTACGAAGTTAGCGCCGAACAAGCAACAAATTTATCAATTAAAAACGACTATTCAACGAGGGACAATTCCGCTGAAAAAATTGAAGAACTTTGGGAAAAAGTATTAGCTGGCGCAACAGGTCGCGTGGAATGGAAAGCGAGGCGTCCCAACGACGGTTCAACTTTTGATGCAGAAATTGCCCTATCCAGAATTCATCTCAACGGCAATGTTAATATCATTGCCAACGTCCGAGATATTAGCGATCGCAAACAGGCAGAAGCAGAACTGCAACGCACTCAAAACTTTATGGAATCAGTCCTCAAAACCATACCCGTAGCAGTGGTTGCCAAGGAAGCCAAAGAACTGCGGTTTGTACTGTGGAACCCCGTCGCCGAAGACTTGCTAGGTTTCAGCGCAGCAGAAGTTACGGGCAAAAATGATTTCGACCTTTTTCCCACAGAACAAGCTAACTTTTTCACCGCCAAAGATCGAGAAGTTCTCAACAACGGGCAAACTGTAGAAATCAGCGAAGAAGAGATTGAAACAGGTCAAGGAGAATTGCGGATATTTCATACTAAGAAAACATCAATACTTGATACTGATGGCCAACCGCAATATCTATTAGCTGTCACCGAAGACATTACCGATCGCAAGCTAGCAGAAATTGCCTTGAAGCAATCTGCAGCCCAACTCAAGCAGCAAGCAGATAGAGAAAAATTGCTCAACATTCTCACAGCTCAAATCCGCAATTCCCTCGACTTCGACAGCATTATTACAGTCGCCGTCCAAGAAATTCGGGCTTTCATGCAGATCGATAGGTGCTATTTTTGCTGGTACCGCAGCGAACAAGAAGAGGGTTTTTGGGAAATTATTCAAGAATCTCGCAGAATAGAACTTTCTGAGTTAATAGGTTGCTATAAAGCTTCTGACTTCGGCACTATAGGAGAACAGATGTTGCGTCTAGAAACGCTGCAAATAGATGATGTCGGAGCGCTCGCAGACCCTATTTTGATCGAGTCTCTTAACTCTCTGGGCTACCAATCAGTGTTGGCAATTCCGATGCAGGCACTTTCGGGAGTAGTGAGCGTTGTTAGCTGCGCCCACTCCGCTGCTGTGCGACCCTGGAGCGAGGGCGAAGTAGAATTATTGCAAGCGGTTACAGTTCAATTGGCGATCGCCCTCAACCAAGCCGATCTTTACACCCAAACTTGCAACAAAGCTCGCGAATTAGAGCAAACTTTGCAGAAGTTAACCAGCGCTCAATCGCAGTTAATTCAAAGCGAAAAAATGTCATCTCTCGGTCAGCTCGTGGCAGGAGTCGCCCACGAAATTAACAATCCGGTTAATTTTATTTACGGCAATCTCAGCCACGCCAACGACTATACTCAAGACTTGCTGCATTTGATCGAACTTTACCAAAACCACTATCCCGATCCTGTCCCGGAAATTCAAGAAGAAGTAGAAGCTATTGAACTCGATTTTCTGATGAGTGATTTGCCCAAACTGCTTTCTTCGATGAAAGTCGGTGCAGATAGAATTCAGAAAATTGTAGCATCTCTGCGAACCTTCTCCCGCATGGACGAAGCCGAAATGAAAGCGGTTAACATCCACGACGGCATAGATAGCACTCTGATGATTTTGCAGCATCGGATAAAAGCCAAACACAATCATCCAGAAATTGAGGTGATTAAAGACTACGGTAAGTTGCCGTTGGTAGAATGTTATGCCGGACAGCTAAATCAAGTATTTATGAATGTTCTGAGCAATGCTTTAGATGCTTTGGAAGAAAGGGATCTGCGGCGTTCTGCTGAGGAAATGCGGCAAAATCCTAGTACGATTTCCATTAAAACGGAAATGCTGGAGGGCGATCGCGTTTTGATTCGGATTGCTGACAATGGGGTGGGAATAGCAGATGCTGTCGTTACTCAACTTTTTAACCCATTTTTTACCACTAAACCTGTGGGAAAAGGTACTGGAATGGGCTTGTCAATTAGCTATCAAATTGTTACCGACAGACACAAAGGTTCGCTGAAATGCACTTCTTCTCCCGGACAAGGTGCTGAATTTGCGATCGAGATTCCGTTGAAAGCTAATTAAACAGTTCGATCGCGCGTGTGGAATTGAGTCCGCACGCGCGATCCAATCTTAAATCATATCGTTTCCGGCTGCATCGTCAGGTGATAAATTAGAGGGCAATTCATGAATGATTTTGACAATTCACCACCGATCTCGGTGCCATTGTCAGTTGTTCGATTCACAGTCAACAGCGTCGCCCTGAGCGTAGTCGAAGGGTCAACAGTCAACAGCGTCGCCCTGAGCGTAGTCGAAGGGTCAACAGTCAACACTCAACAGTCAACACTCAACACTCAACATCACTAGGAGTGCAACCGGAATTGATATCAGTCAATCGATCGCACATCATATTACTCAAGTCTCAACAATCGAACCAAAATTTATCAGTATTTCAGTCATCGTTACACTGTCCAAAGGTTTAGAAAACCAATATCCCTGAGCTAATTCGCAGCCTAATTCCCGAAGCTGTACTAACTGTTGGGCTGTCTCCACACCTTCGGCGATCGCATTTAATCCCAAATTGTGAGCCAAAGTTACAATCGCCCGCACAATCTGCAAAGGCTGACCCCCGCCGTCACCGTTTTCGAGGGCCCCCAACCGACTCACAAAAGAGCGATCGATCTTCAGCGTATCCAGCGGAAAACGGTGCAAGTAACTCAAAGACGAATAGCCAGTACCGAAATCGTCGATCGACAATCGAATATTTCTACCTTTTAATTGGCTCAGCACAATATTGGCTTTCGTCACATTTTCTACGATGGCACTTTCAGTAATCTCCAATTTTAAACAGCTCGGCTCGCAGCCTGTTTCTGTCAAAATTTTATCTATCTGTTCGATTAAATTCGGCAAACCTAACTGTTTGGGAGAAAGATTGACGCTCATTGTTAATTGTGAAGGATCGACAATTGGTAATTGGTAATTGGGCATCGGGCATCGGGCATCGGGCATCGGGCATGGGGCATCGGGCATCGGGCATCGGGCATGGGGCATTGGCCATTGGCCATGGGGCATGGGGCATGGGGCATCGGG
>NZ_JADEWT010000176.1 GCF_015207505.1 Tychonema sp. LEGE 06208 | reverse complement strand
ATCTCCCACTCCCCCACTCCCCAACCTCCAAAGACCGACAATCCGAGTAGACTTAGAACGCTTAACAGAATTGGTGAACCTCGTCGGAGAATTAGTCATCAACCGTACAAATTTGGAACTTCAAGAATCCGAACTGCGCGGCGAAGTCAAGCGCATCCGCCGCAGTATCGTAGATTTGAACCAATTCGGCGGCCAGTTGCGAGAAGAATACGACAGACTGAGTTTTGCCGATTGGAGAGGGGGAAACGGCAATGCGGGATTGGGAAAAATTGCAGGATCTGAAATAGAATTTCCGGCGATCGCTAACAGTAAATCCTCTCTGACCCATGCTCACTTTGATATCTTAGAGATGGATCGTTATACAGAGTTCCACTCTACAGCCGCAGAAGTCATCGAAACCGCCCAAGCAATTTCACAATCCGCCACCAAATTAGACCTCCTAGCCATGAAATTCGAGCGCAGTACCGACCAACTGCGCCGCATTACCGAACAACTCCGCAGCCGCGTCATGCAGTTGCGAGTCGTGAGTTTCAGCCGCGCCGTAGACCACTTGCCCCGAGCGCTTCGGGATATGTGTCTCACTTACGATAAAGATGTCAACCTCCTGTTAGTGGGAAGAGATACCAAAATTGACGAAAGTTTGCTCGATGCTTTGCGCGACCCCTTAATACACTTAGTGAGAAACGCCTTCGACCACGGCATCGAAATTCCCGAAGTTCGGCAAGCCAGCGGCAAACCCGCCAGCGGTCAAATTGAAATAGCAGCCCGCCACCAAGGCGGCCAAACTATTATTACTGTCGCCGATGACGGAAAAGGCATTGACCCGGAAATCATCCGCCGCAAGGTTGTCAACAAGGGTTTAGCGACAGAGGAACAAGCTCAAGAATTTTCCATTGCCGAACTCTACGATTTTCTGTTTTGGCCTGGTTTTAGCACCGCAGAAGGGGTCAGCGACCTTTCGGGGCGGGGAGTCGGACTCGACGTGGTGCGAACGAATTTGCGGACTGTGCGGGGAACGGTAAAGGTGGACTCTCGCCTGGGAAAAGGTACAAACTTTATCATCAAGCTGCCGCTGTTGCTGTCGATTACTGACGCTTTGATGGTGAAGACCGATCGCAATAAAATAGCAGTACCGCTGGATGCAGTCGAGGAGATTCTCCACATCAAAGCTTCGGAAGTTCACACCGCCGGCAATCAGCCGATGCTGTGGTGGCGGGAGGAATTTATTCGTTTGGTGAGGATGCAAGATTTGCTCGAATATAGCGTCCTCGGGCCCGATGGCCCCTCCCCAGACCCTTTGACTCAAGATCACATTCCCGTCCTGGTTTTGGCTTCTAGCGAAGGAATGCTGGCGGTAGCAGTGGAACGTCTGATCGGCCAGCAGGAAATTGTGGTTAAACCCTTGCCGCCACCTCTATCCAAGCCTCGCGGGGTTTTGGGGAGTACGATTTTGGGGGACGGCAAAGTTGTGACTATTTTGGATGTGGATGATTTGGTAGGTCAACCTTTGTCCAATAGTGCGATCGCCCCTGTGTCCGGTACAACGCCACATATGGCGCCGAGTTCGAGTCAGTCACCCCAGATTTTGGTAGTGGACGATTCCTATACAATTCGGCAGTTGCTGTCTCTGATGCTGACTCGTGCCCGCTACCGAGTCGTGCAGGCTAAAGACGGGCTGGATGCTTTGGAAAAGCTGCAAAACGGTCTTGATTGCAGTTTGGCCATTGTGGATATTGAAATGCCCCGGATGGATGGATTTGAATTGTTGCGATCGATGCGATCGACCCAGCGGTTTGCTAAAATCCCTGTAGCCATGCTGACCTCCCGCAGCGGCGAAAAACATCGGCAAATGGCAATGGAATTAGGCGCAAATAAATATTTCACCAAACCTTACAGCGAAGCCCAACTTTTAGAAGCCATCCCCAAATTAATCAAACATTAAATAATCCAAACAGCATCTTCTTCTTCCTCTTCCTAGCGCTTACGCGCCGCTTCGCGTACTGCGTTCTTAGCGCCTTCGCGGTTCATTAATCTTCAATCTAAAATCGAATGACTCACGCCAATTACAATCGCCGTTTTCGCAGCCAAAAACAAGGTGCTGTCAGAACCCCCCCTCGAAAACTTGTTTCCTTTGAACTCGGAAACGTTAATTATGCAGTTCCCATTGAAAAAGTCCAGCGCGTTGTCAAAGACTTTAATCCCTACGGTTTTTTAGATAGCGGTCAAAGTTTAGTGCGACATCAAGAAGAATTGATTACCCTGATTAACTTATCCAAAATATTTCCCAGCAGTCGCACTCTTGCTGACTTCAACTACCTGATTGTTTGCAGTTTAAATAAAAGCGATCGCTTGGGAATTCCCATTCCTGATATGCCAAAAATCTTGGAAGTTCCCGAAGAAAGCTTCTGCGAAATTCCCGAATTGTACCGCCAACAACAACTGCCTCCGGTAATAGAAAAGTTGATTCGCGCACCCGACGGTTCTGAAGTCTTTTATCTAAATTTAGATTTATTTAACTAAATGTATGTGAGCACAGCTTTCTTGCTGAATGCACGCTACGCAATACAATAGGGAATGGTGTATTTGGAAAAAAAATTATGAAAAAATTTACAAGATTGTCGATCGCCCTGTTAATGTTTGCCGCTACTCTAGGATATCCGCAAGCGGGGCTGCAACAAAGGGCGATCGCCCAAACACCAACACCCCAACCAGAAACACCTCAACCACAAATCATCCAACCACAAATACCCCAACCACCAACACTCCAACCCCCAACAAGTCAACCACCAACACCCCAAACACCAACAACCCAACCAAAAGCAGAGGATCCCAAAAACCTCGGCTACGTCTCCCCAGAATTTGCCGAAAAATTCTCCCAGCAACAAATTGACCAAATCAACGCCAACGTCGAAACCCTGTTACTAACCCAAAGCTGCGTCCGCTGCGACCTCCGAGCCGTAAAATTAGTTAACCTGCGCTTAAAAAATGCGATCGTCACAGGAGCAGATTTATCAGACGCCAACCTCAGCGGAAGTCGCTTCGAGATTTCAGATTTTGTCAACACCAATCTAGCTCGCGCCGACTTAAGCGGAGTCGAATTAATAGGAGCAAGAATTAGCAACACCAACCTCAGAAAAGCCAACTTGACAGGAACCAATTTAGACGGCGCAGATTTGCGATTTGCCGACCTCAGAGATGCCAACCTGTCAAATGCCAACCTCCGCAATGCTAACATCGACGGAGCCAGTTTGGACAGAGCCAGCATGGGAGGTACAACAATGCCAGACGGCAGCAAAAAGCAATAACAGAATTTTTTCTAGAAGCAGAAACCAGTTTTTTTTACCAAGCAACTGCATCAAAGCATTTAATTCCATTTACTTGTCACCAGACTCTGCCTGGTAACGAAGATATGGAGGCTCTGCCTCCTCATTACTCTTTCACAATCGAGGCAGAGCCTCGCTGATATGGGTTCCCAGGCTCTGCCTTGGAACCAGTTAAGTTTCACATAAAATTGACACCAATTCCATCTTCCATCTTCCATCTTCCATCTTCCATCTTCCATCTTCCATCTTCCATCTTCCATCTTCCATCTTCCATCTTCCGACGGACATCCGTTACATCCGTTACATCCGTTACATAATCCGTTGCCGAACTTCTTCCTTCGATTCAAACAGCCAAAAACCTCTGAATCACCTCATCGCTCAATTCGCTAGTGCTTCCCGAAGCCACAATTCCCCCTTTTTGCATAGCATAATACCAGTCAGCTTGCCGCACAAAATGCAAATGCTGCTCCACCAACAAAACTGAAATACCCCTAGTCGCAATCACCCGACGCACCGCAGCCTCAATATCCAAAATAATAGACGGTTGAATCCCCTCCGTCGGTTCATCCAAAATTAGCAATTTCGGCTCACCCATCAAAGCCCTAGCAATCGCCAACTGCTGCTGCTGTCCCCCGCTCAAATCACCCCCCATGCGATCGAGCATAGTATTCAAAACCGGAAACAAATCAAAAATCTCATCAGGAATTTTAGGATTTTTAACCGCAATTGGTTTCGCTTCCAAACCCAACAACAAATTTTCTTTAACACTCAACCTAGGAATAATTTCCCGCCCTTGAGGCACGTAACCGATGCCCAACTTTGCCCGCTGGTGAGTCAACTTAGAAACAATCGACTCACCGCCAAAATTAATCTTACCGCTGCGGGGTTGCAGCAACCCCATCAGCGTTTTTAGCATCGTAGTTTTACCAACACCATTGCGGCCGATCAAACAAACCATTTGCCCCGCATTAACACTTAAATCGACACCGCGCAAAATGTGACTTTCGCCGTAATAAACATTCAAATCAGAAACTTGCAGCATAATTATTGACTGTTGACTGTTGACTGTTAACTGTTGACTGTTGACTGTTGACTGTTAACTGTTATTTTTATAATGACGAATGACTAATGACTAATGACTAATGACTAATGACGAATGACTAATGACTAATGACTAATGACTAATGACTAATGACTACTCTTCTGGTTTTCCCAAATATACTTCAATAACGCGATCGTCATTTTGCACCTCATCCATCGTTCCTTCACACAAAACAGCACCCTGATGCAAAACCGTCACCTTTTGAGCAATTTGCCGCACAAACTCCATATCGTGTTCTATCACTAACACCGAATGACTTTCGGCCAGCGAAATCAGCAAATCTCCAGTCAGCGCCGTTTCCTCATCAGTCAAACCAGCCACAGGTTCATCAACCAACAACAAATCGGGAGATTGAGCCACCAACATCCCAATTTCCAACCACTGCTTTTCCCCGTGAGAAAGCAAACCAGCATGAACATCAGCTTTAGCAACTAAACCAATTGTTTCTAACAAACCAGCAACCGTGCGCTTTTCCGCCACAGGAGAACCCTTAAACAGAGTAGGAAATACATTTTTATTGCCGTTGCAAGATAGCTCTAAATTTTCCCTCGGCGTTAAATTCAAGTAAACTCGCGGCGTCTGAAACTTGCGGCCAATACCGAGGCGAGCAATCTGATATTCCGACAATTTGCGTAAATTGCGACCTTTAAAGATTACCCGCCCTTCCGTCGGCTGCACCTTCCCGGTAATCGAGTCGAGAAAAGTTGTTTTCCCCGCACCGTTGGGGCCAATGATAACTCGCAGTTCGCCCGCATCCATACTAAAATTCAGATTGTTAATGGCTTTGAAACCGTCAAAGCTAACAGTCAAGTTTTCGATTTCTAATACTTTTTGGTTCATGTATTTGTCAGAAATTTTATTGAATATTTCTTGAATATTTGTAGTAAGGGCTTTAGTCTTTTATTACTGAATATTTGGAGTAAGAACTTGAGTTGCTTCTTACAGATTTAGCCTGAATGCGGACTAAAGTCCTCACTACAAACCTTTTACGCGAAGCTAGAACTGCTAGAACTGCTCGTTAAAGGAGCTGGATTTACCGCCATAATTCGCTCAGCCAATTTCGAGAGTGGCAGACTTTGCAAATACACTTTGCCAGGCCCGGTTAGCTTGACTAAAAACAAGCCTTCGCCACCAAATAAAGCATTTCTAAAGCCGCCCACAAACTGAATATCGTAATCTACAGTCGGCGCAAAAGCGACCAAACAACCAGTGTCCGCTCGCAACACTTCGCCAACTCCCAAATTTTTCTCAACTATTGTTCCTCCCGCATGAACAAAAGCGAGGCCGTCACCCTGCAATTTTTGCAGAATAAAGCCTTCTCCGCCAAAGAAACCAGCACCGAGTCGCTTGGTGAAAGCTACATCAATGTCAATCCCATTTGCCGCACAGAGAAATGAGTCTTTTTGACACAGAAATTTGCCACCAAGTTTACCTAAATCGAGGGGAATTATTTTCCCAGGATAGGGGGCGGCAAAAGCGACGCGGGCCTTGCGATTTCCGCTGTTGACAAAGGTGCTAATAAAAAAACTTTCCCCTGTCAGCATCCGTTTGAAACCTTGAAATATGCCACCACCTGTGGCTGTTTGCATCTGGATGTCGCCTTCCATGTATGTCATGGCTCCCACTTCAGCTCTGACACCTTCTCTGGGGTCGAGTTCAATTTCAATCAGTTGCAAATCGTCGCCGTAGATTTTGTAGTCAATAATATCTGCCATCTGTTTCCCCTCATGTTAAATAATTGAGTTATTTTACTACAAAATCTTTAGTTGGAAATTCGCAAGCATACCAGATATCATTTTTTAGCATTCAATGTTCAAGTTCTTCTTTTTCTCGCTGTACTTCGGGGTCTTGTTCCAGGCTGGGGTAAGTTGATGCGTACTTTGGTTTTTTGAACAGGCGGCGGATGTGTTCAAAATCTTTATTTTGCAGCCATCCGACTATGCCGTCGGGCAGGACTGTGACTACTATTAAAAATAGCGCGCCTTGAAAAAATAGCCAGACTTCAGGAAATTGTTCGCTCAAGAAACTCTTGCCAAAGTTGACTAGCAGCGCTCCCAATATGGCCCCAGATAAAGTGGCGCGCCCTCCTACGGCTACCCAAATTACTATTTCGATGGAAAATGCAATATCCATTGCTTTCGGGGAAATAATTCCGGTTTGTACGGTGAATAAAGCGCCTGCTATTCCGGCTAAACCGGCGGAAATTGCAAATACTAAAACTTTGTATCCTGTGGGATTGTAACCTGAGAAACGCAGGCGCACTTCGTCGTCGCGAATTGCTACTAGCAACCGCCCGAAACGCCCGCTTGTCAGCCACCGACAGAGGAGGTAGGTTGCTACTAGAAATAGTATGGTGAGAATGTAGAAAATATATTGAGTGTCTCTACTATTTACTGAGGCTCCGAATAGGGTTTTAAAGTCGGTGAGTCCGTTGGTGCCGTTAATCAGTTTTTGCTGGCCGTTGAAAAAGTTAAAAAATACAATGGTTGCTGCTTGGGTGAGAATTGAAAAGTAAACGCCTCGAATTCGATTGCGGAATACTAAGTAACCTAAAAGTCCGCCCAAGATGGCGGGGATGAGGAATACTGCGACGACTGAGAAGGGAAATGAATAGAATGGTTGCCAAAACCAAGGCAGTTCAGTAACGCCGTAGAGACTCATAAATTCGGGCAGTTGAGTGCTGGCGCTTGGGGGAATTTGCAGTTTTAGGTGCATGGCGAAGGCGTAGCCACCTAGGGCAAAAAATACGCCGTGTCCCAGACTGAGCAAACCTGTGTATCCCCAGATTAAGTCTATGCCGAGGGCTGCAATTGCTAGTGCTAAAAATCGGCCCAATTGGTTGAGACGAGCGTCAGGAACTATTCCTGGGACGAGCAATATGAATGTTAGGGCGATCGCCCCTACAATTGCTGCTTCTTTTAGCCGTGCCTTTTTTTGTGTATTTTTCATTTTTTTGGCGATCGAAGCTGTAGTTGTTAATTCTCAACAGTGCGTCCTTTTTGCGGAAAAATTCCTCCCGGCTTCACTTGCAAAAAAGCCATAATTAAGGCAAATACCATCACTTTTGCCATGCTGGTGGTGGCGAAAAATGTGAAAAAATCAGCTAAGGGCTTGATAGGAGCAAACATTAATGCTAATGTCCCAGAGCCGATCAGGTAATTTGCAGTGCCGATCGCCATTGCAGCAACCACACTCCCCACAATCTTGCCGACACCGCCCACAACCACAACCATAAAGGTATCGACAATATAATTTTGTCCGGTATTTGAGCCTACCGAACCAATCAGACTAATCGCGCAGCCAGCAACACCAGCCAACCCCGAACCCAAAGCAAAAGTCAGCGCATCTACTTTCTCGGTAGGTATGCCCAAACAAGCGCTCATGCTGCGATTTTGCGTCACAGCGCGAATCCGCAATCCCCACACAGACTTTTGCAAAAATAGGTAAATTCCCGCCAAACAAACTCCTGTCAGCGCAATAATAAAAAGTCTGGCGTAGGGGAGTTGAAAATTGCCCAGCGGGATGCCGCCGCGCAGCCATGCAGGCGCAGTCACATCGACGTTTTGAGCGCCAAACCAAGGTTTAGTTACTGCGAGTTTGTAAGTTTTGCTTAAAAGTGCGCTGACAGCCCAAGAAATACCCAAAGACAAAGGTAAAATTATGGCGATAATTCCCTTGCGAATGCGATCGAAATCCGGGCGTCGCTTCAGCACCTGCAACCCGCCAAAAAATAGCAAACAAAACACCGCAATTCCCGCTACCAAAACCCAACTAACACTGCGGACAAACTGCTGTAAAATTAAACTTACGCCCCACGTCGCCAGCAAAGTTTCTAGAGGCCGCCCGTAGAGATAGCGAATCACTCCGCGTTCGAGAATTAATCCTACCAGCGCCGCTACTAAGAAAGCTAGGGGAATGGCAAATAAAATATACATTTCAAAGGCAAATCCTCCGATACCTTTGAAGACATTCTGCACTACGAAAGTTGTATAAGCCCCCAGCATCATCAATTCGCCGTGAGCCATATTAATCACGCCCATCAACCCGAAAATAATCGCTAATCCCAGGGCTGCAATTAGTAAAACAGCGCCGATGCTAATGCCGTTGAATACACCGTCCAATAAGCCACTCAGCACTTTTTATCCTCCTATTTTTCGATATTTGATGTCGCGATTTTTTGTATAAAGGTAAGGTGCACTCCCAAGCAGCCTACAAACTTCCGATTTCACGATTGACTTCTACTTTGCTTAGGAACGAAAATTTAATAACTTAAATACCTCCTAAGCTGTTGCTCATATATATTGTGTATGGC
>NZ_JADEWT010000175.1 GCF_015207505.1 Tychonema sp. LEGE 06208 | reverse complement strand
CCGATGGGGATCAGGGGAGAGGGGGAGAGGATTTGACAATTTTTGATTGTCATCAAAATATACAATGTTTATTTACACAACAGCTTAAAGCTGATTGCATAAATTTGCGATCGATCGCGAAACCGCAGATATCAGGCAGATAAACACAGATAAACGCAGATAAATTTATTTTGTAGCAGATTCCTAAATCTCAACTCTCAAATCTCTAATCTCAAATCGACTCAGGATCGAAAACTTAATAAGTTAAACAGCTCCTACAGTCTTCTCTCCTGTAAGTTGCTTTCCTCAAAGGAGGCAGAGCCAAAGCATCTGCATTACCAGGCAGAGCGAAAGTAACGAGCAATCTCTAATCTCAAATCGACTCAGTTGTTTGTCTACCAGAAAATTGGGGTTAGAGCCTCCCCCTTCTAGGGGGACTTTCTCCATATTTTTAGAGGAAGTTAGGCATTCCTATGATAAACGTGTTATCGTAGGAACAGGAGAAAATTAAGATGCTCGTTCTCGAATTCAAGGCTTACGCAAAACCAGATCAATTCCAGGCAGTCGATGAAGCGATTAGAATTTGTCAATTCATTCGCAACAAATCGATCCGACTGTGGATGGATGGTGGCGCTAAATCTTGGTTCGATCGTTCTAAGTATTGTGCGATTTGGGCAAAATAATTTGAATTTGCAAATAAGTTAGGTGCGATGGCCAGGCAGGCTAGTGCAGAAAGAGCATGGGCCAGTATTTCTCGATTCTTCGATCGTGTTAAAAAAGGCATTAAAGGTAAAAGAGTTGGGTTTCCTAAATTCCAGAAAAATTGTCGTTCTGTTGAGTACAAAACTAATTCTTGGAAGCTCTCGGAAGATAGGAAATCAATCATCTTTACCGATAAGTGTGGAATTGGCAGACTGAAGTTAAAAGGTACTCGCGACTTAAATTTCTATCAACCAGACAAAATTAAGCGGGTGCGGTTGGTAAAACGATCAGATGGATATTACGTCCAGTTTTGCATCTCTGTAGAACGAGTAGAAACCGCTCCCATGACAGGCAAAACGATTGGACTAGATGTCGGTTTGAAAGAGTTTTACACTGATTCAAATGGCTTCATGGTTCCCAACCCTAGATTTCTGCGTAGATGTGAAGCACGAATAAAACGTGCTGTCTTGTAAGTCGGAAAGTCAAGGGTGGGTCAAATCGCCACAAAGCTAGAGTGATTTTAGGTAAGCGACATCTCAAAATAAGTAGACAGCGCTCATACCATGCAATTAAGCTTGCAAGGTGCTCCCATCACATCAAACGATGTAGTAGTTTACGAAGATTTGAGAGTGTCTAACCTGGTTAAAAATCACTGCCTAGCAAAATCAATAAGCGATGCTTCTTGGTATCAGTTCAGAGTGTTCTTAGAATATTTTGGAAAAGTGTTTGGTCGGATAACTATTGCGGTAAATCCTGCTTACACCAGTCAAGAATGCAGTAATTGCGGGGAAGTCGTTAAAAAATCTCTATCCACTCGAACCCATGCTTGTCAGTGTGGATGCGAGATGGATAGGGATCGTAATGCCGCAATTAATATCCTGAATCGCGGGATAGGTACGACGGGGCACGTCGGAACCTCTGTACTAGATGCAGTAAACGCTTAGGGAGATTGGATCTCTGGATCGGGTGCAGTAATGTTCTTGATTTAAGTCCCATCGCAGAACTAAGAATCCTCACGTCTTGAGGCCCAGGAGTGTCAACTGTAAAAATAGCGAGTCGAGGGTTGAGGAGTTATCCAAAACAACATCGGCTTGTTGGCACTTTTGAGCTAGCGGCATCTGAGCCTTAATCCGGGCATTCGCCCGATCGCAATTCAAGCCATCTCGCTGCATTAACCGCTCTAACTGCACTTCGGGCGAACAGTACACCACCCAAATTTCGGTACACAAATCTGTCATGTTAGCTTCAAACAACAGCGGCACTGCCAAAACTACTGTCAATGTATTTGGTGATACCGGATTATGTGAAGCAATGCAGTTTTGAGTTGCTTCCACCAATCGGCGGCGTACATAAGGGTGAATCTGTTGTTCCAACCACTGCCGTTCGGCTGCGTTACAAAAAATAATATTTCCTAACTCTGGGCGATTTAAATTGCCGTCGGAAAACAAAATACTAGCGCCGTATCGTTCTACAATAGAGTCAAGTATTGGCGAACCGGGTTGCACGGCTTCGCGGGCATAAATATCGGCATCTAAAATCGGAAATCCACAGGCATCTGCCAGATAATTAGATATAGCGGTTTTTCCGGTGGCGATGCCCCCTGTCAAACCGATCGCGCGGACAACTCGATCGCTCATAATTTTCTCTTTGTTTAAACAAAACTGTGTGTTTCGACACTTGGTCTATGTGTTTGCTATGTTGGTGACACAATCAAAATTAGACTTAAAATTGGAAATTTGCGATCGAGAGCTAGCGTTAGGAAGTGTCAGCATTGGGGTGCGATCGACTCTTTTTTAGCTAAAATCTCCATTTTTAACTCAAATTTAAGTCTAGATCGAGGCAAACCTATGAATGCTCAACGTGCTGTACGATCGATTCTGGCAGCAATTCCCCTTGCTGGATTTTTGATATTAGATTTTTTGCCCAACCTGGTTTTCCTCAAAGAAAACAGCAGCGGATGGGTAATTGTGGCAATTTATCCCCAATCTCAAATTGCCGCAGCACAGTCGATCGTTCCAGCAGCAGACAGCACCGGCACCGCCATCACCCCAAAACCGGGAGCTCGCTACGACATTACAGGTGGCACAGCCTCGCGAGACGGAGCAAATCTGTTCCACAGTTTTACTCGATTCGGTTTGAATTCTGGCGAAACAGCCAATTTTATCTCCAATCCCACCATTAAAAATATCCTCGGCCGCGTTGTCGGCGGCGACGCTTCGTTAATTAACGGTTTAATTCAAGTTAGCGGCGGCAATTCTAACTTGTACCTGATGAACCCCGCAGGGATTATTTTCGGAACCAATGCCCGACTCGACGTGTCCGGGTCTTTTTTTGCTACCACCGCTAGCGGTATCGGTTTTGACAGCGGCTGGTTCAACGGCACCGGGGCGAACGACTACGCGGCCCTCGTCGGAGAGCCGAATACTTTTGCTTTTGGCGCGCAGTCGGGGAGTATTGTCAATGCCGGCGATTTGGCTGTGGGAAGCAGGCAAAATTTGACTTTGCTGGGCGGTACTGTCATCAGTACGGGGAAACTTTCAGCCCCCGGCGGTCAAATTACTGTGGCGGCCGTCCCTGGCGAAAATCGGGTGCGGTTGAGTCAAAACGGACTTTTGCTGAGTTTAGAATTTACTCCGGGTGCGGGAGTGTCGGGTTCGACAACTCTGCCTTTTTCTCCCCTGAGTTTGCCTCGACTGCTTTCGGGGCAAGGCGTTGCTGAGGCTACGGGTGTAACTGTGAACGATCGCGGTGAAGTCGTACTGACTGCAGGCCAAACAGTGCCTGCAATGGCAGGAACTGCGCTGATATCGGGTGCTGCGGACGTGTCTGCCAGGGGGGGCGCGGGAGGCAGTATCAACGTGTTGGGCGACAAGGTAGGGCTATTAGGAGCGAAGATTGATGCTTCGGGGGCCGACGGCGGCGGAACGGTGCGGATCGGCGGAGATTACCGGGGCGAGGGAACTGTGCCGAATGCGACGATGACTTATGTGGATGGCAAAAGTTCGATCGCCGCCAACGCCACAGACTCCGGTAACGGCGGCAGAGTTTTTGTCTGGGCGGACAACACGGCAGCATTTTTGGGCAGCATCAGCGCGACGGGCGTTTCTGCAACTGGCGGCAGCGCAGGTATTGGCGGGTTTGTGGAAGTTTCGGGCAAGCAAAGATTGATTTTTAACGGTAATGTCGATACTTCCGGCACAAACGGTTTGGGGACTTTGCTGCTTGACCCGGAGAATATTTTAATTACAGATTCCGAAGCAGCGGCGGGTGATGCGGAAATTATTGCTAACAATAATATTTTGGCAGGAACTCCACCGGAAGGGCAAAACAATTCCGATGCTTCGCTGACAATTTCTACTAGAGCTTTGGAAAGTCTGTCGGGGACGGCAAATGTGGTTCTGGAAGCGCTCAACGATATTAAAATTGCTGATTTGGCGGACGGTCAGTTGAGCTTTGCGGCCACTACTGGTTCGGTGACATTCAGGGCAGATGCCGATCGCAGCGGTGCGGGTGCTTTTTCGATGAATCCTAGAGATACAATTAGCACGGCTGGCGGCGCGATCGCCCTGGAGGGAAGTCAAATTACGGCGGGCAATTTGTCGAGCAACGGCGGAAATATTAGTTTAATAAGTCCGGGAACAACGGTTGCTAACAATATTTCGGCATCTAATTCTAGCAGCGGTACTAGCGGAAATATTTTGTTGGAAGGCCAAAACGTCACAGTCCAAAAAATTGATGCTAGCGGCTCTAAATCTGCGGCAAATGTAACTTTGACGGCTAGGAACCTTCTGGGAGTGAGCTCGATCGCAGGGGGTTCTGGAAACATTACTTTGACTGGTAATGAAATTAATTTGACTGGTGGCAATAATTCGATCGGCGGTACTGGCTTTTTGGTAATGCAGCCTTGGAACTCCAGTCAAAATATTGCGATCGGCGGTTCTGGAGATGTCGGTACTAATATTTATTTGAATCTGACAGCAAAGGAACTCGGAAGTTTGGAAAACGGGTTTGCTGGAATTACGATCGGTCGCAGCAACGGTACCGGTGCGATTTTGATTGCTAACGATTTCACATTTTATGACCCGCTAATTATTCAATCGCCGGCGGGTTTGGGAACAATTGCTACTACAAGTTCTTTGACTGGGGCTGACGATGCCTCAATTACTCTGAAAGCAGACGGCAATATTCGCATCGGAAATATCACTACCAAAAATCAAGAAATTCGCATCGCCAGTACGACGGGGAATGTGACAACTGGTCAGCTACACACGGGAATTCCGCCCAGCATCAGCACTTCTGTCAATTCTTCCAAGCTGCCGCGCACGTCGGCTGGTGATGTGAGCGTTACGGCAGAGGGTAGGGTGACTGCAGGCTCGATCGACACTAAGGGCGATCGCGGGGGTAACGTGACGCTGACTGGTGGTGCGGGAGTGACAGCAGGGGCGATCGAAGCTGGCGGTTCGCAAACAGGGGGAAATATTACTCTGACAGGTAATGAAATTGATTTGACGGGCGGTAAGAATTCGATCGCCAGCAACGGCAATTTGGTGCTGCAACCGTCCGATCCGGCTCAAAATATTACTATTGCCGGTGCTGCTGAGACTGAGGCTTTGGACTTGACTGCTGCAAAATTGAACTCGCTGCGGAACGGGTTTGCTTCCGTAGCGATCGGCCGTGCTGACGGTAGCGGCATGATAACTATTGTTCCGCCCACAACAGCACCAAATTCAACAAATTCAACACCAGTCCCGGCGGTGACATTTCAAGACTCGACGACGATCCGATCGCCTTTTGGCCAGGGCGCGATCGCGGGAACGGGTGCGATCGCCGGTACTGATAACGCCACAATTTCTCTGATCGCAGGTACTGTCGCTGTCGGAGACGTTACCTCGAATGGGGGGATTAACATCACTAGCAGTCAGGGTAGCTTAACTGCTGGTGTTGTTTCATCTCGATCGGCGAACGGGGCGGGGGGCGATATCAACATCCGCAGCGCCGGTGGGATAGCAGCGGGCAATGTCAATGCTTTCGGTGCCAAAAACGGCGGCAATATCTCGATCGCCGCGCCCGGCCAGATCGTGACGGGGGCTGTCAATTCGAGTTCGGAGTCGGGAAGTGCCGGCTCGATCGAGATTAACGGGCTCAAAGATGTTGAAGTTGCTTCGATCAAAGCTCGCGGCAATACCGGCGGCGATGTTGCAATCGATGCGGGAGGAGTGTTTCGGGCGGCGGGAACTGGAACGACTGCCGATCGCCCATCGAGCGTTAGCATTTCTACAGACGGGCAGGTGCGATCGGGTTCGCTGACGTTGCTGCAAAGCGCTTGCCGGTCAGGAAACTGCAAGGCGACGACTGTGGCGGCGGGAAACTCGAAGCCGACGACTGGGGAATCGTCAACTGCGACACCGCTGGCGATCGTGCCTCCTCCTGCTGAAACTACCACTGTGGAACTGAAAACTACAGGCACTTCTCAACAAATTGTCGTTCAGCCCCCCTCCGCGTCTGGGGCCAAGAGCGGTACCGCAAATGTCTCGCCAGAACCTGCTGCTGCGTCTGTTGAGGTGCTGCCGAACGAAACCGACTCCCCCTCCTCATCCTCCCCTGTACTGCTGTCGTCGCGGGTGTTAAATGCCGATGGGGCCGCGCCTGCGGCGACAACAAACGGCAGCGCGGCGACAGCACAGAAGCCCGCGAGTGGTGGAAATACAGAAAGTATCGGAAATGTGAGGGTTCCTGAGATTTCTCGATCGAGTGCGATCGCAATAAGTCCGAGCGAGGCTGTGCAGCAAAGGGATAGAATTCAGGGCCAGGAATTTGAGCGTTATTTTGGTGGCAATATCGCTCAAAAGTCAGTCACGCCGCAAAGTATCCGAGATACTCTCAGCAGTGTCGATCGCTTGACAGGGGTTAAGCCGGCGATTGTTTATGTGTGGGCGCAACAGGGATATTTAGAACTTATGTTATTTTTGCCCGACGGCAAAAGTGTTTTTAAAACCGTGTCTGTAAGCCGCGAGACTGTGTTGCAAGTTGCCAAAGAATTCACTAATGCTGTGAGAACTCCTCGGAGATTGAATACTGCTGATTATAAGGCACCAGCCCAGGAACTTTATCAGTGGTTAATTGCACCGCTGCAACCGGAATTGGAGGCTAACAAAATTGACACCTTGGTGTTTTCGATGGATGCCGGTTTGCGAACTTTGCCTTTGGCTGCTCTTTTTGATGGCAAACAGTTTTTGGTAGAAAAGTACAGTTTGGGGCTGATTCCCAGTTTGAGTTTGACTGATACTCGCTATGCCGATGTTAGGGGTTCGGAAGTGTTGGCGATGGGTGCGTCGAAATTTCCGACCAAATACGATCAAAATCCTCTGCCGGCTGTGCCGTTGGAAATATCGACAATTGTGGGCAAGATTTGGCCTGGTTCGTCTTTTCTGAATGAAGCTTTTACTCTGGCAAATTTGAAGGAAAAGCGCAATCAACCGCAATACAAAATTATTCATTTAGCGACTCACGGTGATTTTCAGCCAGGGGGGGCTGAAAATTCTTACATTCAGT
This sequence comes from Tychonema sp. LEGE 06208, assembly GCF_015207505.1. Taxonomy (GTDB): domain Bacteria; phylum Cyanobacteriota; class Cyanobacteriia; order Cyanobacteriales; family Microcoleaceae; genus Microcoleus. The sequence continues at coordinate 1,727 of NZ_JADEWT010000175.1, read as the reverse complement.
TTTGGGATACTAAGTTGCGGTTGAATCAGTTGAATCAGTTGAAGTTATCCAACCCGCAGGTGGAGTTGTTGGTTTTGAGTGCGTGTACTACGGCGGTGGGTGACGAAGAGGCTGAGTTGGGGTTTGCGGGGTTGGCGGTGCACGCTGGGGTAAAATCGGCTCTGGCGAGTTTGTGGTATGTCAGCGATGCGGGTACTTTGGGGCTGATGACTGAGTTTTACCAGCAGTTGCGTACCGCGCCGATTAAGGCTGAGGCTTTGCGTCAAGCGCAGTTGGCGATGCTGCGGGGAGAAGTGCGCCTGCAGGATGGTTATTTGGTGCGATCGGGCAACAATCAAGCTCTGCCTTTGCCGGCGGAGTTGGCCGCCAGGGGCGATCGTAATTTGTCGCATCCCTATTATTGGGCTGCTTTTACCATGATCGGTTCGCCTTGGTAATTGCGAGGGAAGAGGGAAGAAGTCATTAGTCATTAGTCATTAGTCATTAGTCATTAGTCATTAGTCATTAGTCATTAGTCATTAGTCATTAGTCATTAGTCATTAGTTATTGGTTATTGGTTATTGGTTATTAGTTATTGGTGATTGGTGATTGGTTATTAGTTATTGGTTATTGGTTATTGGTTATTAGTTATTGGTGATTGGTTATTAGTTATTGGTTATTGGTTATTGGTTATTAGTTATTGGTGATTGGTGATTGGTGATTGGTGATTGGTGATTGGTGATTGGTGATTGGTGATTGGTGATTGGTTACTTGCTACGAATTCCCAATCCCTCCGCTTCGCTCCGCCCAATTCTCAATTTCCAATAACAACTAACAGCTAACAACTAACAACTAACAGCTAACAGCCAACAGCCAACAACTAACAACTAACAGCTAACAGCTAACAGCCAACAGCCAACAACTAACAGCTAACAGCCAACAACTAACAGCTAACAGCTAACAGTTAACAGTCAACAGTCAACAGTTCACAGTCAACAGTCAATAGTGAATTTACTATTTCGATTAAGAGAGGATTTGATATGACTAATGATATCAAATCCGCTCGCACTATCAATGATTAAAATATATAATTCCGATGCTATCGGAGGAGTCTGCAGGCAACAGTTAGAGCCAAAAAATCCGCGCGTTTAAGGTGTAAATCATCATAATACAAATATAATTTGTAACTGATTAATAGCAACGGGGTGGTGTCCTATTTTGCCGTTATGATGTGGTGCGAAAGTTTGATAAACAGTTCTGGATGCCTCAGCCCACATTAACTGGGTTTTGTACCTTTACTGCAGGCTGCCTGCGAAGGATTTTCATCCGTTAAACTCGGTTTCTGACCACCCGTGGAAAGTTTGACAAATTAATGATAGATACAATCGATCGACCTTACACTACAGTAATACTGGCGATTAGTGCTGACGGTAAAATTGCAGATGCAGCCCGATCGCCCGCGAGATTCGGTTCTGCCAACGACAAAGCCCACCTCGAACAACAAGTCGCTGACAGTGACGCGGTTTTGTTCGGCAACGGCACTTTACAGGCCTATGGAACAACGATGAGAGTGATTTCGCCGGAATTGCTCAAACAGAGAGAACTGCACGGGAAGCCCCCACAACCGGCGCAAATCGTATGTTCGCGATCGTCGAAATTTGACCCGAATTTGCGCTTTTTCCAGCAACCGGTGCCGCGATGGCTGCTGACTGCGGAAGGGGAAGATGGGGAGAGGGGGAGATTGGGGG
>NZ_JADEWT010000174.1 GCF_015207505.1 Tychonema sp. LEGE 06208 | reverse complement strand
AAGGTTTTGTGAGTCGGAATTCCCGGCAGTTGTGGGGCGAAAGTTGGGGCAAGTCCGGGAATTAAGGATTCCACTTCTATTAAAGGTTCTCCAATCGGGTCTGTTAAAGGCACTCGCTTGCACTCCTTGAGAAATGGTTAATTTCTTTTAATTCATTCTTCAGCGGTTACTCATCATTATCGGCTTGACTCGATTATAAATATATTCGGAAAAATACAGAATTTCATATTTTTTTTGGGTGTTGGTAGTCTGTTTGATTTCCCGTATATTGACTGAGAGTTTTTGTGTTTATGCTGAATTTTTATGAAGGTAAGTTTTTTGAGGCAGGAAAATACTTAAATAACCGATCGCACATACGGTCTCTCTTTGTTACGATCGGCTTCTATTATTAATAGTCCGGGACGCACTCCTACCAAAGAAACCGGGTTTTTTACCTCATCTGCTGCTCTCCGTGAAGTATTCTCCTAAAAAAACCCGGTTTCGCACGGGCCCCGATGCGTAAGTCCCGATCAATTAACGGAACTGCGATCGCACCTTAGATGAAAATAGAAGGAGACGGACAACCCAAGATACTCGCCCCGTCAGGAAATCGAGCTCTTGTTTAATGACCGTTGGCCCCCGATCGCGCGCCTCTACAGTTAATTGTCAGCCCCTTCCCCGATCGCAAACTTTCTTCCCCCAACTCTTCCCCTTGCTCTCGCCTTCCTGTAAAGTAAATAATTGTAAAGAAATATTAGTTTTCTCTTATCCCTTGGTTAAGACCGCCAGCTACCATTGATACCTGAATTAGAAATTCCTATGTCACAGCTTTTCCCCCGCAAATTTCTAGCCTCTGCTGCTGCCTTTTTCCTGGCTTTGTCCCTGTGGACGATCGCACCTGCAGCCCACGCTTTCAACAATCCCGATTTGTTGCCAGAAATTCAGACACCAATCATTGACCTAGCTAAAGCCCTTACGGATATTGAAGAAGAGGATTTGGCAAAAAATTTAAATGAATTTGAGACGGAAACCGGCTGGAAGCTGCGAGTGCTGACTCAGTACGATCGCACGCCCGGTTTAGCTGTCAAAAGTTATTGGGGCTTGGATAGCAAGAGCGTGTTGCTAGTTGCTGACCCCCGAGGGGGCAATTTGCTCAATTTTAATGTCGGCGACTCGCTGTATCCGCTGCTGCCGCGAAGTTTTTGGGTGGAACTGCAAACTCGCTACGGCAATCAGTTTTTTGTCCGGGAAAATGGCGAAGATCGATCGATCATTGAATCTTTAGAGTCGATACAAGGCTGTTTGCGTCAGGGGGGGTGTCGCGTGGTTCCCGGTTTGCCGAGGGAACAGTGGGTTCTGACATTAATTTCATCGGTGCTCGGCGGGGTGATCTGCGGGTTTGCCGCTCAGCCCCGGAAACCCGGACAGCTTGTGGCTTGGCAGTGGGCGCTGATTTTTTCGCCGCTGTGGGGGATTCTGTTTTTAGCTTTCGGAATTGGGCCTGTGGTGACTCGGACTTCTGACTGGTTGCCTTTGACTCGAAATGTGGCCGGTTTTGCGATCGGGGCTTTGGTAGCATTCTTAACTCCGGTTTTGGGCAAGTCTCCTTCTGAGGAAAATTAGTTTTTTAGGAGTCATCAGTCATTCGTCATTAGTCATCAGTCATTAGTGCTGTCCCCGCGATCGAACGTCATCAGTCATCAGTCAATAGCGTGACTTTTAGAAACCGAGTTTTTTATGGAATCTGGGGGCGGCAACGAAGTTAACTCGTCAACAAACCCGGTTTCTCAGCCTCGCGCGCAAGTCCAAAGAAACCGGGTTTTTTAGCTTTTTTGTCGGCTGTAACGAAGTATTGCTGTGAAAAAACCCGGTTTCTAGACACCCTGCGTAATTTTTGAAACCCTTGATTAGACTGCTTCTTCCTTTTTTCTTCCTGATGACGTTGGACGGAAAGCTCGGGGGAACAGCACTAATAACGTTGGACGTTGGACGTTGGACGTTGGACGGAAAGCTCGGGGGGGACAGCACTAATGACTAATGACTAATGACTAATGACTTCTTCCTTCCGTTCTGACAAAAAGCTGGTAAGCTGATACTTGATAATTCACAGGCGACAGCTATCCAACAAATGGAATGGCACGTAAGCGATGCCCAGAGTCTGGGATTAATCGATAGCGAAATTGGCGACCACGGTTTTTCAGCGGCGGAGTACGAAATAGTCCGGCGCGTGATCTATGCGACTGCTGATTTTGAGTACAAGTCTTTAATTAGTTTTTCCGATCAGGCTTTGCAAGCCGGGGCGGCTGCTTTGGCTGCTCGAACTACGATCGTAGTAGATGTGCCGATGGTTCAGGTGGGCATTACGCCACAAATTCAAAGTACCTTTGCTAATCCGGTTTATTGTTCGATGGAGGCTTTGACGCGCCCTCAAAAGGAAAAGACGCGGGCGGCTTGGGGGATTGAAACTTTGGCTAAACGCTATCCTGAAGGGATTTTTGTCGTCGGCCAGGCTCAAACTGCTTTGTCGGCCCTCGTCGATTTGATTGAGGCTGAGGAAATTCGACCGGCTTTGGTGATTGGGACTCCTTCAGGGTTTGTGGGGGTTGATGTGGCTAAGTCGCGGCTGCACGATTCGATGGTTCCTCACATTCGGATTGAGGGGCGCAAGGGTTCGGCGGTGGTGGCTGTGGCGATTATGAACGGGTTGGTGGATTTGGCTTGGCAAGCCTACGGTCAAGAGGGGAACAGTTGAGAGTTGACAATTAACTAATTCTCAGTGTCAAGCCCTTGTCATTATCCCAAAATCTGCCTAGAAATTGATCGATATTCAGTTTTTTTTCACAGGACTTGCGCCATGAGACAGGGGTTTTCAACCCCTGACTGGTTTCTTCGATATTGATGCCTAATTGCTATTAGATTTATTACCTCCAAGGCAGTCGCAGCTAGATTTTTCCTGGTAGATTCTTCAATTTTGCGCCCAACAAAATCACCAACCCTACACCAATTCCCGCACCGAAACTGATTAACAATACCATCACAAAAGGCGGAATTTCTGTATTGCTTAATGGTATGTAAAATTTGCGATCGGGCGGGTCTTGTTTTATCAAATAAGGCGCGCCGCTAGCCACTACGCCCACAACTCCTAAACCAAAACCTACTATTTGAATTGTTGCTTCTAATTTTGCGTCGCGATAGGCTTCTTCTATAGCCACTACGCCTCTAATTGCTTCCATCGTCTTGTCTAGCAAGCCGGTGCCGTGTTTGAAATAGCCTAAGTCAAATTTGATTTGTTCGCTGAACTGCGGGCAAGTTTCTTTGCTGAATAATTCGAGCAAGCTCAAATCGGCATCACTATTATTATAATTTTTTTGAGCCTTGATGTCAAGACTTATTCGATCTAATTTTTTTTGGTAATTTTGGGCGTTAATGGCGATCGTATTTTGCCGATTTTCCAGATCGATCGGCAATCGAGTATACTCTACAGCGCGCGGTGGCATCTCAATTGTCTGACTTTCCAGATACTCTAATTCCTTGGGCTTTAAACCCGCAATCTAGCATCAGCTATCAGCGAGAGAGACTACAGGTTTTCGGAGTAAAAACCCGGTTTCTGGGTGAGTGGCTGGGGTTGAAGAAACCGCGTTTTTATGGATGTTTAGGGTTGGTGGTGAATGTTTGGGAGAAAAACCCGGTTTCTGGGTGGCTGGGGTTGGGGAATTTGTTGTTTAATAATCGGCGGTTCGTCTTTTGACTTCTCTGTTTTGATTGTTGGTATCCCGCCCTTTTTTTCTACCTTTTTTAATTTGCTGGCTCATTTCTACAAACAAATCTCTGCGTAAATAAGGATAGTCGCTTACCCACACGTCGCGGCTGGGTATGTAAATGTCGGAAACTTTGGCAATTGTACCCAAGTCTTCTATATCTGACATGATTAACATTAATGCTGCTTGGCCGGGAACAATTCCCTGATGTTCCTTGCGTAAGGGAGCTCGCAGTGTGGTGGTAAATCCGGTTTTGTCGCCAATTTCTAAGTTGATTCGGGGTTCTAGGTTGTCGATTATTACGAGTTGTCCTTTTTGATTGACTGTTTCTTCTTGACTTGTGATTTCATCTGTGATATAAATATCCAAAATTCGTCCTTGCCAAAAACCACAATATTTATGTTTGCGGCATTGTGCATTCCGCAAACTTGCCCACAAAATCGGGCCCCACAGCCAGTACAAACCTGCGATCAATCCGGTAATTAAAACTAGGGGCCCGACATCGGAACCGACGAAGCTATAGATGACTAGCACCAAAATTACGCTGACTGCTGAGATTAACATTCGCCTGAGAAAGTCGGGGGGTTTTCCCCACATATATTTGTATTGCACTCCGGTGGCGACGGCGGGAATTAGTTCTTGAAATGTTTCGCGGGTTAAGGGAATTAGCATAGGAAGAAGGAAGAAGGAAGAGGGAAGAGGGAAGAAGGAAGAGGGAAGAGGGAAGAAGGAAGAAGGAAGAAGGAAGAAGGAAGAGGGAAGAAGTTATTGGTTATTGGTTATTGGTTATTGGTTATTGGTTATTGGTTATTGGTTATTGGTTATTGGTTATTGGTTATTGGTTATTGGTTATTGGTTATTGGTTATTGGTTATTAGTGCTGTCCCGGCTGAGCTTTCCGTCCAATGTCATCAGGAAGAGGGAAGAGGGAAGAGGGAATAAGTTAATTACCCTACAATAACTCGATCCCCCCTAGCCCCCCTTAAGAAGGGGGGGACAAGATTCCGATCGAAGTTCGTCTTTTTAAGGGAGATTTAGGGGCTCTAGACTTGGCTGCAAGCGATACTCATCAAAGGTTTAAGGCGATTGTCGAAACTAATAATAACTATCAACTAACAACTAACAACTAACAACTAACAACTAACAACTAACAACTAACAACTGACAACTAACAACTAAGAACTGACAACTGTCAACTAATTACAGGATTTTTTCTAATCCGTAAACGAGCGATCGCAATTCTATGATTTTTCGCACTGATAACAAAACTCCGGGCATATAACAAGCGCGATCGCTCGTATCGTGTCGTAATGTATAAACTTGACCAGGGCCGCCAAAAATTACTTCTTGGTGGGCAATTAAACCGGGTAAACGGATGCTGTGAATCCGAATTCCTTCGTCTGCTAAAGAGCCTCTGGCACCGGGCAATTTTTCGGTTTCTTCTACTTGGGCGGGATTGAACGTTTTCCCCATTTCTGCTAGCATTTGGGCGGTTTGGATGGCTGTGCCGCTGGGTGCGTCGGCTTTTTGATTGTGGTGGAGTTCGATAATTTCTACGTGTTCAAAATATTGAGATGCGGTGACGGCGGCTTGTTGCAGCAGCACCATGCCGATCGAGAAATTGGGTACAATCAAACAACCTATGCTGGCTTTGTCGGCAAATTCCGCGAGGTTTTGAATTTGGGCGGTACTCAATCCGGTAGTGCCTACTACGGGCCGTATACCGTAAGCAATAGCCGATCGCACGTTTTCGTAAACTGACTTTGGGTGCGTAAAGTCCACCATCACGCCTAACTGCTTTTCCTGAGCGGCTAAGGCCAGCATTCCTTGCAAGTCGTCGGTGATGGGAACTTCTAACGGGCCGCACCCGGCTAATTCTCCCGCATCGGCGTTGAGGGACTCAGGAGAGCGGTCTACAGCGCCAAATAAGGTCATGTCGCTAGCACTGGCGATCGCCTTAATTACTTCGCGGCCCATCTTGCCGCCAGCACCGTTAACAATCACCGGAATCGGAAGTTGATTGGCCATAATCTCAAAAATATCCAGAAAGTTCGATCGACTAAATTTTAACGCTTGTGGAAACTTGTGGAAACTTGGGGAAACGGAGGAATCCCAGACAGCACTTTTCGGCAGATACGATTCAAACCCAGTTTCCCATCCGAGAAATACTTTGCCAAATCGATTAATTAGCTTAAATAAACTCGGTTTCGGCACAAGTTCTGAAAAAATTATACTCAATCTCATAATAAGCTCAATTCTGTAAGAACAAACTTGTGGTTAGCTTTATTTGCACCCGTATATCTTTGCTGTGACTGCCAAATTTTCTCGAAATCTTTGTTCTGTACTGTCTCTGGCAACTGGCCTGAACCGGAGTTCTCAAGGCCGGCGGGTCAGGATTTTGCCTGCTTTGTTGGCAGGCGCAACTGTAACGCTGCTGAATACGGGAGCTCAGCGGTTGGGATGGTATCAAAGCTTGGAATTGGGAACTTTTGACTCGTTGGTGCGCTTGGAGCCGGATGCGGGCCCAGATCCGCGGATGCTGATAGTGGGAATTTCTGAGGCGGATATTCAAACTCTGGGGAGGTTTCCGATTTCCGACGGGGCGATCGCCAAAACCTTGACAAAACTCCAAAAGTACCAGCCAAAAGTCATCGGTTTGGACTTGTACCGCGATTTGCCTCAAGCCCCCGGACACCAAGAATTGCTGGCGGAGCTCAAGGCGCCGAATCTGGTGGCGATTACTAAATTGAACGATTCAGACAGTGGGGGAGTGCCCGCCCCTCCGGGGATGCCGCCGGATCGGGTGGGTTTTAATGACTTTTTACTCGACGCTGACGGGGTGGTGCGCCGCAATTTGCTCTCAGTCGCGAAACCCGACAATACTGCTGCTGCTTCCTCGTTTTCTTTGCAAGTGGCTTCGCTGTATCTCAAGGACAAGCTGCAGCCGACAGATAGCCGTGTCAATCCCCATCAAATCAACTGGGGGAAAGCAAAATTTGTGCCTTTAGCATCTGACAGCGGTGGCTATGCAAATCTTGATGCTAGAGGCTACCAAATTCTGCTCAAATACCGTTCTGCTGTTGGGGTGGCGCGACAAGTCAGTATCCTGCAAGTATTGAAGGGCGAAATTGATCCGAGTTGGGTAAAGGACAAGATTGTGCTGATCGGGACGACTGCACCGAGTACCAGAGATGTGTTTCTCACGCCCTACAGCCCGGTTAAAAAGCAAAATCCGAAAATGCCGGGGGTGTTGCTGCACGCTCAAATGCTCAGCCAAATATTGACTGCTGTTTTGCAGGGGCGATCGGTGTTTTGGGTGTGGCCAGAATGGGCAGAAATTCTGTGGAATGCTGCTTGGGCGGTGCTGGGCGGGCTTGTGGCTTGGCGGATTCACCACCCATTGCGGGCGGGATTGGTTGTGGGTGCGGCTTTGGTGGGGCTGTTGGGGATTAGTTTTTTGATTTTTACTGAGGGTGGGTGGGTGCCGCTGGTGTCGCCGGCTGTGGGTTTGGTGGTGACTGGTGCGGGGTTGAGCGCTTACAGGAAGCTTTACGATGCTTTTCACGACTCTCTGACTGGTTTGCCGAATCGGGATTTGTTTGTAGAGTGTTTGGGGCGGGCGATCGTCAATACTAGGCACCACCGCAGCTATCTGTTTGCGGTGCTTTTTTTGGATTTAGACCGATTTAAGGTGATTAATGATTCTTTGGGTAATTTGGTGGGGGATGAGTTGCTGATGGCGGTGGTGGTGCGGTTGCAGGCGAGTGTCAGCATGGCGGATACTGTGGCGCGGGTGGGGGGCGACGATTTTGCAATTTTGGTGAGGAATGTTGATGCCCAGAGTGCGGTGGATTTGGCCGATCGCATTCATCAAGCTTTAATTGTGCCTTTTGAACTCGGAGGCCAGGAAGTGTTTGTCACTGCTAGCATCGGGATTGCGGTGGGTGGCCAACCCGCACTCGCCGCCCGGGAACAGCCGGAACACTTGCTGCGGGACGCTCACACGGCGATGTACCGGGCTAAGGCTTTGGGAACGGGAAGGTATCAGGTGTTTAATGCTGCGATGCACGATTTGGCGTTGGAGAGGTTGCAGTTGGAGACGGATTTGCGGATGGCTGTAAAACGTCGGGAGTTTTTGCTTTACTACCAGCCGTTTGTGTCTTTAGCCAGCGGCAGGATTATTGGGTTTGAGGCTTTGGTGCGCTGGCAGCACCCGCAGCGGGGCTTGATTTCGCCGGTTAAGTTTATTCCGGTGGCTGAGGAAACGGGGGCGATTGTGCCGCTGGGCGAGTGGGTTTTGGAGGAGGCTTGTCGGCAGTTGCGGCTGTGGGAGGGAATGTTTGATTTCGATCGACCTTTGATTATGAGTGTAAATTTATCTGGGAAGCAGTTTGCTCAGCCGGATTTGATCGATCGCATTCGGGCTATTTTGGGAACAACGGGTTTGAGTGCTCAGAGTTTGAAGTTGGAGATTACTGAGAGTGTGGTGATGGATGATGTGGAGTCGGCGATCGCGGTTTTAAAGGAGATGAAAGCGCTTAATGTCAAGTTGGGAATTGATGATTTTGGTACTGGTTATTCGTCGTTGAGTTATTTGAGTCGGTTTCCTACGGATACTTTGAAGGTTGATAAGTCGTTTGTGGGGCTGATGGAGCTCGAAAGCGAGGGGGAAAATGTGGCGATCGTGCGGACGATTGTGGCGCTGGCTCACGCTTTGGGGATGGATGTGATTGCTGAGGGTGTGGAGACGGCGGCACAATTAGCTCGGTTAAGGGCGATCGGCTGCGAATACGGTCAAGGTTATTTTTTTGCTAAGCCTTTACCGAGCGAGGCTGCGACTGCTTTGATGGCTTCTGAGCCGCAGTGGTAGTTGTGGGTTATTAGTTATTGGTTATTAGTTATTGGTTATTGGTTATTAGTTATTGGTTGTTGGTTATTGGTTGTTGGTTATTGGTTATTGGTTGTTGGTTATTGGTTATTGGTTGTTGGTTATTGGTTATTGGTTGTTGGTTATTGGTTATTGGTTGTTGGTTATTGGTTATTGGTTGTTCGTCATTGGTTATTGGTTGTTCGTCATTGGTTATTAGTCAGGTAGTAATAAATATGTAGTGATATGGTTATTGGCTCAAAACATAGTTGTAATGATGGATAAAATACCAAATATCACCAATATGATTGTCTAATTTTTTAGAAAATGAAAGAGTCTTTCTTGCGAGACGAGAAACACGTTGGTGCAAAGTATTATTACATCTTTCAATACGATCGCCCAGCAGTTTCAGTCTTGGACGCATCAGTACCGCAGAAACCTGGTTTTTTACCTAATCTGTGACCTCCGCTTCTGCCTCCGAAGGCAGGAGGCAGGAGGATTTTTTCTTAATCCCTTGCCCCTAAGTCGGTACAAGCCTCTCCTTTAAAGGGGATCAGAAATTGGGAGGGGTCTGAATCCTCTTCCAATTGCCAACCTCCTGCCTCCTGTCTTTCAACTCCTGCCTCCTTCAAGAGGAGAGAAGATTTTCATCCATCAAACCCGGTTTCACCAGTCCCCGCCCGCCCCAGCT
>NZ_JADEWT010000173.1 GCF_015207505.1 Tychonema sp. LEGE 06208 | reverse complement strand
TGGGGAGATGGGGAGATGGGGAGAATTAGCCAATTACCAATTCCCAATTACCAATTCCCAATTGTCTGTAAATCAATAAAGAACTAAGGAAAAACAACAATGACTACTACAAAAGAAAGACCTACATTTTCAGTATTTGGTGCCAAACCGAGCAATGCTTTGCTAGTACCAGAAATCCCGATCGCCGTCCGCAATAATTGCCAAAGTGGCCAGTGGGGTGCGATTCGTTCTCTCTAAATAAAATGTTTTAAACATTTTAGGGACGAGAGGCAAGATTCAGTTTTGAATCTTGACAACTTAACAACCTTGAGGGTGTAAGCCCCTCCTTTCCGGTACAAGAAATGAAAGCATATTCCCTAATGTAGCGACTAGCCATCAATCATTAAAGCGGGAATAAACGGCGGTAAGTCTAAGTCTAATAGACAATCCCGACTAGCAAGAATCTATGGGTAGCGCAAGCAAAGGTGTGTAACTATCGTTACCAGCTAACCAGTGAAATAGACTGACACACTGGGGTCAAAAGACCATGAGCATTAAGATACTTAAGTTGTACCATTAACTTGAGTTTGTACTATCTGCTCCGGTAGAAGAGCACCACCCTAAAGATTCAACCAAAGGTTGTTAGGAACGAAGTAACTCAATCGATGTCTCTCTGCAAGGTCGAATAGGCAGAGTAGTCAGCTAAGACGCAACATCTCGGAGATAATCCAAGGACGCGGTTGAGTGAGATTGAGTCAGAAGCAAAAGCCTTGAGTAATGTCAAGGATAAGCAGACGGACTCACGGTGATACAGATTGTGGAGTTGTAATTAGCAATGAATATGTCTAATACGAGTTTCAAGACTACGTTGGAATGGAATAAACTCAATTGGCGTTTACTAGAACGTCGGGTTTACAAGTTGCAAAAACGAATCTACAGAGCTGAATTGCGTGGAGATGTCAAGGCAGTTAGAAAGCTTCAAAAAACTCTGTTGAAATCTTGGTCTGCAAAATGCTTAGCAGTCAGAAGGGTAACTCAAGACAACCGTGGCAAAAAGACGGCTGGTGTGGATGGCGTAAAATCGCTGACCCCAAAGCAACGTCTAAACCTAGTTGACAATCTGAAGTTGGGAAACACAGCCAATCCCACTAGGCGAGTCTATATAGATAAACCAGGGACTGACGAAAAACGCCCGCTCGGAATACCTACAATGTTTGACCGAGCATTACAAGCACTAGCAAAACTAGCGCTTGAACCGGAATGGGAGGCAAAATTTGAGCCTAACTCTTACGGATTCAGACCGGGAAGGTCATGCCATGATGCCATTGGACAAATCTATAACGTTATCAACAAAGGGGACAAATACGTCCTGGATGCTGATATCGCTAAATGTTTTGACCGAATCAACCACAACGCTCTTATCAGTAAAATTGGAACATTTCCTAGCCTTAGACGCCAGATACAATCATGGCTCAAAGCAGGAACGCTGGACGGAGAAAGATTATTTCCAACCAATGAAGGCACACCCCAAGGAGGTGTAATCTCGCCACTACTGGCAAATATTGCCTTACATGGTTTAGAAAACTTAATCACGAAAGCATTTCCAAGAAAGGTGCATTATAAATACGGTAGGGAAAACGGAAAGAAAACCCAAACCTACATTGGATACACTCCTCAAGCGTATGTAATCAGATACGCCGATGACTTTGTGGTAATGCACGAAAGTCTAGAAGTTATCTACAAATGCCAACAACTGATATCAGAGTGGTTGAAAGAAATGGGTCTAGAGCTAAAAGACACCAAAACAAGGATATGCCACACCCTAAACAAAGTCGATGCAAATAATCCTGGATTTGATTTTCTTGGATTTAACATTCGACAATATGAAGCTGGAAAATACAAGACAGCTCACGACAGGTATGGCACTAAGCTGGGGTTCAAAACTTTTATAACCCCTAGTAAGAAGAAGGTAAAAGAACATTACGATGACATTGCCAGAATAATTGACACCCACAAAGCAGCACCTGCTGATAGCTTGATTCATCATCTGAATCCAATAATCACAGGTTGGGCAAACTATTATTCAGGCGTGGCAAGTTCTCAAACCTTAAACACCCTTGATTACCGGATGTTCTGGAAGCTAGTAGCATGGTCGCACAGAAGACACTCTGATAAATCTAGATCTTGGACAAAGAGCAAATATTGGCATAAAGTTGATGGGGCTATGAAGTTCGCTAGCTCACAGGATGGAAAAATCAATGCAGTTCTTAAACTGCATAAAGAAACACCCATCGTTAGGCACGTAAAAGTCCGAGGCGAAGCAAGCCCATTCGACGGAAACCTAAAATATTGGAGTTCAAGATTAGGCGGAGTACCAGGAGTTCCCAAAGTAATAGCAACCTTGCTAAAACAACAAAGGAACAAATGTACCCATTGTGGTCATTACTTCTGGGAAAGCGATGTGTTAGAAGTGCATCACAAAGACAAGAACAGAAGCAACAATAGGTATTCCAATCTGGAATTACTGCATGGACACTGCCATGATAAACAACACGCAACCAGTACCTATGACAATGGCTGTTTCACTGAGGAGCCGTGTGAGGGGAAACTCTCACGCACGGTTCTGGAGACGAGTAGTTCCGGTGACGGGATTGCTTAGTTTAATCGATCGGCGACACCGACTACGGTTCCAAGTGTTCTATGACAATCCTCAAATTCTCCAAATTCTTCGGTTCCCTCGGTCAAACTTCGCACACATTGTGGGGTCAACTGTGGTTCGTCGCAGAAAGTGGCGAATTGCCGCAAGGAGTTGTCATGGTGACATACATAAAAAACCGCAGCTTGAACGATTTTAACCGCTTGGTAGCATCAGTTCAATCTCGCGGCGTAGAGCCTGCAACCGGGATTTTCGTTCCAGAATTTGTCAAGCATTCCGGCCAGAAACCAGATGATAGCGGAGTAGTCAAACCGATCAATTACTACAGCTTGAAATGGTCTTGGAACGAACGCGGAGATTGGGCAGTTATCGATCAAGCAGCAGCAGTTTTGTCCGATCCGAGCAATCAATCGCGGATGATTGACTTAGAAGGAACCAGGGCTATGATCTGTTTAGATAACCTACCAGCAGCACAAGTTGCGTCCTTGATGGCCGCTCACACTAGCGGTGAAACCGATGCTATTGCTTTGAATTCTAACGGCGGTATGTCGCTACCGCCAGCGGAAGATAGAGCAACTGCTGACTTGTTCTAATTTTGTGGAAAAGGCGCGATTAAATCGCGCTTTTTTCGTAACTGTGACAAGGAAGAGTAAAATGAAAAAAGTCACTAAAATCAAAACCAAACCAAACCTGCAAGAAAGCCGTTTGAGAGAGAATTTCGAGATGCTCGATCGCATTCGGGATGATACAGTCAACGATATCGAAAGTCTTACCGAAGACTTCCAGCACATGACTTTAGTTGCCGAATCTATCCGGCGGAATTACCGAGCTTTGCTTTCGGAAAATCAACTGCTAAAAAACACGCTTTTAAGTATAGTTGAGGAGTGCGAATGCTGGCAAAGCAATCGGTGCGATCGCTGTCAAAAAATTCTCAAATCTCTAGACAGCAATAATCCCGACTTTCCACCGAATGCAGCCAAAGAATACCGAGCTATTCTCAGCCAACTGCGGAACTTAGAATAGCTAAAAACGTCTCACAAGCCAACCCTGCAAAAATTTGAATCAGGAGCAACAAACCTTATGACACTAGCAACAGCCAAAGATAGCAAAACCAAGATTTTGCAAAATTTTCACCAGATTTTAGCAGACAAAAAAAAGATTGAATCTAAAGTCGAAACTAAGGAACAGTCAGCCGAAAAAGCCAAAAGCAAACAACTCCTAGAAGTTGCTTCTACCTACACAATTGACAGCATTGTTAAAGGCTTGGCAGACTTGCAATTAGATTTCGGCAGCATCACCAGCGGACTTTCGGAAAAACTGAAGGCGGAATCTGCGAAATTAGATGAATTAAAACGGGCGATCGAAATTGAAGCCGAACAATTGCAAGAGTTGCAGCAAGTTAGAGTTGTAGCAGATGCTCTCCACATTTTAACTCAAGAGCACCGGGAAAAACTGACACTCCTCGAACAAAACGCCGCCAATCAGCGCGAAGTCCTGGAAAAAGATACAACCCAAAAGCGCAAGATTTGGGAAAAAGAACAGCAAGAATTTGATGCAGCATTTCAAGAACAAACTGCACTCACAACTAAACAGCGCCAGCAGGAAACAGCCGATTATCAATACGAATTGCAGCGCAATCGCAAAATTGAAACCGACGAATACGAAGAAACGAAGCGCAAACTAGAACGGCAATTGCAAGAATCTACCCGCGAAAAAGACAAAAACTGGGCGCAAAGAGAAAAAGCCCTCAGCGACAATCAAGCGGAGTTTGAAGAGAATCAAAGGAAAGCTGCTGGATTTGAAGAAGAACTCAAACAGGCTTATATGAAAGCTAAAGAAGAAGCTATTCAAGAAGTTTCCCGCGAAGCTAAAGTCAAGGCAGATTTAGCGGACAAGGAATGGGAAGGAAGCAAGCAGGGATATGAGTTGAAAGTGCAATCTTTACAGCAGACTATTGCGCGACAAACAGAACAAATTGCTGAGATTTCCGCGCAACTACAAGCTACGATGAAGCAAGCGCAAGATTTGGCAATGAAAGCTTTTGCTAGCAAAGCTTAAAACTCGGTTCGCAGTCAGGACTAAAGTCCTCACTGCGAACCTAATTCACCACTATTAACAAATCAAAAGCCATGAACAAAAAAGTTAGCGACAAAAGCACCAAGGCTGAAATCTTAGAAGCGTACAAGGAAGCCGCGCAAGAAAAAGCTGCATTAGAATTGCAAATCAAACAGCTAAATGCTTCCCCAAAGCAAGCAGCAGTTCCTGAAAAACTTAATGTGGAGGCACAAAAATCAATGGTTTTAACTCAAACTCAACAAAAAATGCAGTCTACAATCGACAATTTGATTTTGCTGCAATTTGGCTTTGGCGGCGCTGTGAGTGAGTTGTCTGAGAAATTAACTTCTGAAGCTACTAAATTGGAAGAATTGCGGCGTGTTGTGGGGGAAGAAGTTCAACAACTGCAAGAGTTGCACAGTTTAGAAGATGTTGCGGAAGATACGCTGGATAATTTAATTCAGCAGTACGAAGAAAGTGCGAAAACTTTTACTGACGAACTCAGCGAACGACGCGAAACTGTTGAACAGGAGTTGTTGGAACTGCGGCTGGCTTGGGAAAAAGAGCAGGAATTGCAAAAGTTGACTGTTACAGAACGTAATGATAATCAGCAAAAAGCTCGCAGCCGGGATGAGGAGTTGTATGATTACGATCTGAATCTTCAGCGAAATCTGGATATCGAAGAATACGAACAGCGCCAGCAAAGGCTTTATCAAGAAATTGAAGAGTTTCGCCAGGAACAGGAGAAACAGTGGGCGGAACGCGAAAAATCTATTTCGGAACGGGAAAGTTTGTCTGCGGATGTTAGGGCTAAGGTGGAAGCTTTTCCGAAAGAATTGGAAGCTAATATCAAGAATGGGAAAGATATTGGTCGCAATATTGGCAATTATCAAGCTAAGGTTAAGGCGGATTTGTTGGCTAAAGATATTGAAGGACAAAAGCAAAATTATGAACTGCAAATTCAAGGGATGTTGCAGACTATTCAAAATCAAGATGCGCGGCTTGCTAGTTTGTCACAGCAACTTGATTCTGCTTTGAAACAGGTTCAAGATTTGGCTGTGAAGGCGATTGAGGGTTCGTCGAATTTGAGTTCTTTCCAAGCTGTGAGGGAAATTGCGATCGAACAAGCTAAGACTCAGCAGAAAAATAAGTAATACCAATTTCATAAAGTAGCGCTAGATATTACTCCCCCCAACCCCCCGCGAGTTCGGGGGGGAGCTAAGACTTCATCTATACCACATATGAAAGAAAAATGGTATAATCCGTAGTCTCTTTTAGGAGCTAATTAGGTTGCTTTAGATACCCGATTTCTTGAAGAAGTTGGGTATCTGGGTATGGTCGGGAGAGATTTTTGCGATCGCCCGCTTCTTGTGCAAAAATATAAGTATTTAGGCTGGAGGTAAGTGCTATGCTTGATACTAACAACTTTGAACTGCGGGATATTCCGATATATTCTATCCCTCAAGCAGCACAATATCTCAGGCTGCGAAGAGATATGTTGCGACATTGGGTTGTTGGCTGGTACTCGCAAACAAAAACGGACAAGCACTTCTTTGAGCCGTTGATTGAGTTACCTCAACACAATAATCTTGAACTGCTGCCCCAGTCCAAAACTAGACTACTTTCTTTTACCAATTTGGTAGAGGCTCATGTGTTGATTGCTATTGTTAAGGCTACTGGCTTCTCCCGAAAACAACTTAGCACTGAACTCGACTACATCCACCGTCATCTTTCGACTCCTCACTTATACGCTCGAATTGAGTTTCAAGTCGAGGGAATTGCTCTTTTGTTTGAGAGATGCGGACAGAAGCTTGTAGCCTCCGGCAGGGAACAGGAAGCGAGGCAGATTCTAGACATTTATTTCGATCGCATTGTACGAGATGAAGCTGGATTACCTATCAAACTCTTCCCTTTCACGAAGCTACCAGGTTCCGACGAACCTAAAACAGTGATGATTGACCCCACAATCTCCTTTGGCCGCCCTGTTTTGGCTGGAACTGGCATTCCCACAGCTATGCTGGCAGAACGTTACAAAGCTGGGGATTCCATCGATGAACTTGCTGAGGACTATAATTGCGATCGGCTCCAAATAGAGGAAGGTATTCGCTGCGAACTTCCGCTAGTAGCATGAATGAGATATTTTTCATCGATCGATGTTTAGGAACAAAACTGGCAGATTCATTACGAAATGCGGGGGCGACAGTAGAAATTCACGACGATCATTTTATTAAAAATATGAAGGATGAGGATTGGCTGAGGATAGTTGGAGAAAGCAATTGGGTTGTACTTACAAAGGACAAGAAAATTGCTAGTCGTCCTTTGGAGTTATTGGCTGTGGCTCAAGGTAATGTACGGCTGTTTGCATTTGTGGGTGGCGATGTTTCTGGAGTTGTAGTCGCACAAGCTTTTGTAAATGCCTTAGAAAATATGAAAGGATTTATTCGGGGGAATCAAGCACCTTTTATTGCTAAGGTGTACCAGTCTGGTTTGGTAAAGCCCTGCAAAAACCAAAAGGAACTTTTGAGAATCCTCCCTAAAACCAGTGAGTAAATTATCTTAAAGTTAATCTCGATTAGTCCAGTTTATAAACTGTCTACTCCCTTCCAGGCTCAGAGAGTATGAAAACCTATCTACAGGGTTGTAGTTTTTAGTGAAAAGCCCGATCGCCCTGTGCACTTCTAGAAACTGTCCTTTGTTCTCCTGACCGCTTCATTCACGCTCATTATTCTATAAGTTAATCAACCAAAAGATATATTTGGGGCTTAAAGATTATGTCACAACAAATTGTACGTCAAAAAGATACTAATGCTTGGATTCTTCAGTGCTGGGTTTCTTTTATTGTTGCCATTTCTGCAACTACTGTTGGTGTGATTTATTTACAGGTAGATCCTTGGCAAAAAGCTTTTATGGGTATGGGTTTAACTTTTTCGGTTGGCTCGTCTTTTACTTTAGCAAAAACCATTCGCGATAACAATGAGTCAACAAGATTGACTGCGAGAATCGACGAAGCGAGAGTTGAGAAAATTCTCGCGGAACATCATCCTCTCAAATGAATTTTAATTATACAATATATACGACAAACAGCCCGGGCGGGCTGTTTTTTTTGAGCTTGAGGTTAAAACCTGCGGATTTCAATGGCTACCTTTGGACTTACGATCGCCCTTATTTTGTTGGCGCTGGCGAATGCCTGCCTGAACCGTAGCCATATCTACGGGAAAACCAACGACAGGAATCACCTGATCCTTGCGTTCTTCTTCCAGATTCTTGAGTTCGGTGTAGTCAACCCAGTGAATGCAATTTACCGGACAAGTGTCCATCGCCTCAGCAATCAACTCTTCAGAATCCCCGTCTTGTCGAACTACGCGCGATCGCCCGTAATCCGGCTCAATATAAAAAGTATTGCGAGCAACATGAGCGCAGTGCTTGCAGCCAATACAGGTAATCTCATCAACATAGACACCTTTTTGGCGAAACACACCGCCTAATTCCGGTTCCAAACCAGAGCGATCGGGCGCATCCCGCAAAAATCCGCCCAACTCCGGCTCCAAACCAGTGCGATCGCTTGCTGTATCTATTCCGAGTCCAGAAAGCTCAGACATTTAGACCCCCACAATAGTAAATAAGTCCGCGCAGGCGGACTTTGATGAGACAAGATTGCAAAAATCTCGAAAAATTTTTAAGCACACCAGCGCTGAACCACCAAGCGGATCGAACCGTCTTGATTTTGCTTTTGCTCAGAAACTTGGAAACCCTGCTTAGCGCTTTCATTAACCACAGTATGGTAAGCATAGCGCTGAGTCACCTTATTCAGAAAACGGTCTACAGACCAAGCTTGCTGCCAAAATTGCAAATCGGCCACCAATTCATACTCAGTCCCGTTCCAGCTAAAACCTAAGTCATAGCCGTTTTCTTGCTCGATTACCACCTCAGCAGTGCTGGTGAGGCCGCGATAGCCGCGCACCTCAGTCGGGCCCGACTTCCAGTCGATACCCAAATCAGTTAAAGCAGCTTCCAAAGAATTCAAATTGCGGATCTGGGTTTTAATTTGGCTAAAGTGTGACATGGTGATTCCAAAAAAAATTTAAGTGAACTCAACAAAAAAGATTACCAATCGCTAAAAGCCACCTGGGCCGTCGCTTCGGCTGACTGATGCAGCACTTGCGCGAAATATTCAGACGTTGACTCTTGATGAAGCACCACGCCAAGCTGGGCTTCTATAGCAGCAGTTACCTCAGCGCAGGAAGCACCGACAATGCCGGTGACTGTTTCCTGTACGCGGCCATCTGGATAAATCACAAATTCTAGTGTTTCCATAATCCGGGCTGACTGAATAGGAACGATGAAATCAGACACCGACGCCAGCAAGCTTGGTACGATGCCTCCTGAAGTCGCTTCTTGAGAGTTGGCTGACTCGCCACTATATCAATTTTGACTAATTGATAGGTTTTGAGTCACAACTTAACAGAACTTATTAATAGGTGGGATCAATACGTCAGTGTTATGTAAAGTTTCGCGTACATCGTGACATCAGTCAATGGATTTGAGATTTTATATTTGAGATTTTCGATTTTAGAGCGAGGAAGTTCGGCAACGGATTGTGTAGCGGACGTAAGGGATGTAATTGATGTATGTAATGGGTGGATGTTGAGGTTCGAGGGTAGAAGAAGGATTTTGCCCAATCTCCCCCTCTCCCCCTC
>NZ_JADEWT010000172.1 GCF_015207505.1 Tychonema sp. LEGE 06208 | reverse complement strand
AATATTGTCAGGAAATAGTTGTTGAATTAATGAAAATAAGACCTAATAAATTGCCATTTTTTCAGAAGGGTATGAGAGCTATGTCCTTGATTGAGTCTATGTTTTAACGGGGTTGTCACCCCGTCAGGTCGCAGGGTTTTCAAACCAATTTTCCGATCAAAAAAAGATACGCAGTGCGTACCTTTTCAATTAGAAAATAAGGCGCGCCGAGGCGCACCCTACTAATTAGCTGTTCTGAGGAACAGGAGAACCAACGCTGGGCGCACCCACCTTAGCCCGCTTCTTGATCAAGATTGGCTTGACGGTGTTTTCTCCAACGGGGGGATCTTCTTGTTGAGCGTAATCAGCCCCCATCCAAGCAGGACGGCTTTGATCGAAGGCCATTTGCAATGCTGCAGCGGCGATCGCGTGGGAGTCGTATTCCTCGGACAACTCAGACACCAGAGGTAAGAAAGATGCCATCCGTTCGCCAGCCAAAGCTTCGCGAACTTTACCCTGCATTTTTTCCAACTGACGTGCTTCAATTTGTGCCCGTGTCGGAATGTTCCGCACTGTCAAGCTCGATCGCACGTGGCGTTCAATCAAACGCAATTTCCGGCGATCGACCGGTTGAATCAGCGTAATCGCTGTTCCTTCGCGACCGGCCCGGCCTGTGCGTCCGATCCGGTGAACGTAGCTTTCTACGCTATCGGGTAAATCGTAGTTAATTACGTGAGTCAAGTGATCCACGTCCAAGCCCCGCGCCGCAATATCAGTCGCTACTACCCAGCGGACTTGACATTGGCGGAACCGATGCAGCAAGCGTTCCCGCTGTGCCTGGTTCAAATTACCGTGATACTCGTCCACGCTGTGGCCTGCTGCTTGCAGTTGGCTGGTAAGTTCCGCCGCCGACTGCCGCGTCCGCACAAAAATCAGCGCCGATTCCGGGTCTTCCATTTCTAGAATTGGCTGCAAAGCTCTTGCTTTAGACCAGCCGCGCGGAATCATGTACACGCCTTGGCTGATGCGCTTCGGCGTTGCTTTTGGCTGTTCGACGGTGACGTTGACTGGGTTACGCAAATGGCGCGCTACCAATTTCCGAATGGAAGCTTCCATCGTCGCCGAGAAAAATGCCGTTTGACGATCTTTTGGTGCAGCATCCAAGATTTTTTCCACATCTTGGATAAAGCCCATGCTGAGCATTTCGTCAGCTTCGTCCAAAACCAGCCATTGTATTTTGTCTAGTTTCAGGCTGCCACGGCTGAGCATATCTAATATGCGTCCGGGTGTCCCGACAACTATGTGAACGCCGCGCTTCAAACGCTGCATTTGGCGATCGATCGATTGACCGCCGTACACTGTCAGAACTTGCAGAGAGCGACCTACTTTTACCGGGCCTTCCTTGCTGATACCGCTCAAATCGCGGATAGCTTCTGTTACCTGCATCGCCAATTCGCGGGTCGGTGTCAGCACCAGTGCTTGCACCGCAGTTACATCTAGATCGATCCGCTCCAAGATTGGCAACGAGAATGCTGCCGTTTTGCCCGTTCCTGTTTGGGCTTGACCCACAACGTCGCGACCTGCTAGCAAGTGCGGAATTGCTTGTACTTGGATGGGAGTAGGTTCTGTAAAGCCTAGTGTTTCCAGATGGAGAACGAGTTCTTCCGAAAGACCTAAGCCTTCAAACAATAAATTCATTAATGCTCCTAATAACGAGTCTTAGCCTTCTAAGTTGCCCAACTCGGATGCGGATTTCTGCTCGGCGGCAGGAACTCATTATGAGTTCTGTGTGGTGCTGCGCCTGCGCGCACCTTTTTAAATAGCAATCGAGTATAGGGCAGCTCCGTCGATGGTGACTAATTTACCAATTCGACAGCCGTCTTTGATTTTGTGACATCACCGATACCAACCGCCAGCGATCGGGTTATCGACTTCCAACATTCTTAAAATAGTACATTGGACTTCCTTTGAGGTACTTGCAAGCTTTCTCTCTAGGGCGTTTTATAGTGAGGATGATGACCAGCCCCACTGAACTGCACTACATAGTAGTTACAGGTTTGTTAGTTCAGGCGCTATCCCGCAATCCGTCGTCTGCGGGATTCAACAGGGGATGCAGCGACCGTTACTGCCTATCCATCTCAACACTCTTTCGGGATACCGTTGTCGTGCAGGGCGGACGGCGAAGCAATCTCAAATTCTCCCCGCTGGTTTCTGACTTTATATTAGCATAACTCTTTACATTCAGAAACAAAACAGTGAACTACCCGACGGTGACCTGCGGTACACCACGGGCTTCCCAATTCATTGGCAACAGCCGCCAGAACTCCGTAATTCTATTGGTCTTACATTGCCTCCAAGGGCAGGAGTCCTGGTTCCCAAGACCCATACTTTTTCTGGCAACACGTACCTTTGAGCTTGGTTTTCGCTTACGGCATTGGTGGTCAAGATGTACTAATTTTATCAGAAGAATTGCTCGTTTCCTCATCCACCCCGTCGCTGTTCCACAGCACGGCTTGGAATTCGACTCGCGGGAGTGGAATCGTCAACTCACTGGCACTCATCCCGACGCGAGGCTACACTCTTAGCGCGGGGCTGATGCTGCTTTGGCGGGCGGGACAGTTCGAGCTATACTTCTACTTGACCGTAGAGGTCATAGACATCGGCACTCGCAATTTTCACAGGTACTATCGAACCCAACCGCGCTTCTCCTGTCACATAGACGAGTCCATCTACTTCTGGGGAAAATCTGGCGGATCTACCAATCAACTCACCTGTCTCTGGCTGTTCTTGTTCTATCAGGACATCAACTACCTGACCGACAGATTCTTGATTCTTCTTCAATGATATAGGTTGTTGTGCCGCCATTATGGAATTGCGCCGCATTTCCATGATTTCTGCTGGTATTTGCTGGGGCAAGGTGAAGGCTGGGGTTCCTTCTTCTGGCGAAAACACGAAAACTCCGACGTGATCGAATTCGTGGCGCTTGACAAATTCCAGCAAATGTGCTGCGTGTTCTTCTGTTTCGCCGGGGAAGCCGACAATAAAAGTTGTCCGCATCACGGCGTTGGGAATTTCTGCTTTGAGCCGATCGACTATAGCATCATTAATCCCAGCTTGAAAAGGTCTGTTCATCGCCCGCAGAATTTCCGGGTGCGAGTGTTGCAGGGGTAAATCCAAATAGGGTAGAACGTTCGGCGTTTCGCGGATTGCCGCGACAACTTGCGGAGTCAAACCTGTAGGATAGGCGTAGTGCATCCGAATCCAGGGTACATCTACTTGGCCCAAAGCGCGCAGCAGTTCGGCTAGCTTCGGTTCGCCGTAGATATCTTTGCCGTAATTGGTGGTAATTTGAGAAATTAAGATAATTTCTTTGACACCTTCGGATGCTAATTGCTTAGCTTCGGCGACAATTGATTCGATCGTGCGCGATCGTTGATTTCCGCGCAAGTGCGGGATAATGCAAAATGCACAGCGGTAGTCACAGCCTTCTGCTATTCGCAGGTAGGCGACACCTTCCGATGTCGTGCGGTAGCGGGGAGTTGTTTCGTCAGCGATGTAAGTAGGTTCGCTAGAGACGAGGGAAACTCGATCGCCCTTTTCCACCTGCTGCATCACGCCGACTATTTTATGATAGTCGCCCGTGCCGACTATGGCGACGGCTTCGGGCAATTCGTCGAGCAATTCCTGCTGAAAATGCTGTGCCATGCAGCCAGTGATGACTACTTTTTTATTAGCTTCTGCCAATTCGACCAAAGTGCGGACTGACTCTTCTCTCGCGGCTTGGATAAAACTGCAAGTATTGACTACAACATAATCGGCTAATTCTTCATTAGAATCGACTTGATAGCCCGCTTGAGCCAGCAAGCCAATCATGTGTTCGGTATCGATGCGATTTTTTTCGCAGCCGAGGTGAGTAAATGCGATCGTTGGCTTCGTTGCCATGCAGTAATTAGTTGCTGTTGCGATATTTTTGATAACGTTTTATGATACCACACAATTTCAAAAATTGCAAGTTTGCGTGGATTTGAGCCGGGAATTCATATCAAATCCGGTTACACCGGAATGATGAGGAGACGGCAGTGCCGTGTCCCTACAATGTTATCTTCGGTAGGGACACGGCAATGCCGTCTCCTAATTTCATGGAAATACTGTCAACTGTCAACTAAAGTGATATCCCAGAGCGATCGTTCTTCAAGTTCTTCTTGCCAAGCTTCAGAGTTATTGCGTAGAGAAAGATAAGCTTGGTTTGCTGCTTCTAGAAACTGTTGTCTTCGGTATTGTTCGATTGCTTGTTCGAGAACTGCTTGGATTGATTTTCCAGAACTTGCAGAGATTTCTGCGAGGATTTTATAAAATGTATTGGCGATCGTAACTGTAGAAGTTTGATTCATGTTAGTTTTTTTTACTTACCCCAACGTTACCCAACTATTATAGCCCGTATTGAATACGACTTTATTTGATATCCTTTTGATACCCGATCGCCCCAGTCCTTCTAAGTCGGCTCAGTTGCAGGCAGACCGGCTCGAAAAATCTGCTCGACAGTCAACCTCAACTCTGGGAATGCCAGCGACTCAACTGTGTCATTTCCCCGAAACTGGCTGATTTGATATTCCCCGTCAACTAACTGGTAAACCGAGATAGTAGGTTGTTTCGGATTACCAATGAAGCGTCTGCCACCTTTTGCAGCATAATCCACAACCCAATATTCTGGGATACCCAGTCTTTCATAATCAGCTACTTTAACCAGGTAATCATCTTGCCAATTCGTGCTGACGACCTCTACAGCCAGTCGCACCGAAGACCCCATCGTGATGACAGATTCTTTTTTCCAGCGTGGCTCGTTTGCAAGTGCGGTTCTGTCTAGGATTATTACGTCTGGTTGGTAGCCTGATGCGTTAAGGACGAGTTTGAGCAGGCAGTCACCTGGAATTGAATAGGGTAATTCACGACGATCGATTTCAACTGCTAGTTTTGAGTGTATAAAACCCGTAACTTCCGAATGGTCGCCGGTTCCTAAAGGCATTTCAACAATTACTCCATTGTGTAGTTCGTACTTGTGGACAGAGTTCTCTGGATACCAAGCAACGAATTCATCAAACGTGATTGTTTTGGATATGGTTTGGATCATGTTGCGGTTTCCTCTGTCTGGCGATTAGTATGCGGAAAGCTCAAAGATTACACAATTCCTTGGACTATTTTAGCAGAAATACTTGACATAGGAAGTGAGGTTTGCTATGAGATTATCTCCAAAATCTCAAAATAGCGATCGCACCGATCGACCGAATCAGAAATCAGTATCTAGGCGATGAAATAATTGTTAGTGTTGCGCTATTTCTAAGAACGTTTTTTCGTACCACACAAGGCGATTTTTTTTGCCAGGTGTCGGTTTTATTGTCTATAGAAACCGGGTTTCTGTAGATTTCTCGTAACTGGCGATTAAACTCCAAGAAACCCGGTTTCTAGGCGTGGCGGTAATCTGCAGAAACCGGGTTTCTGCCTTAATTTCTCGTAACTGGCGATTAAACTCCAAGAAACCCGGTTTCTGCGGCGAAACTACACCGTTTGATTCGAGGATACATCAGGGGCGATCGCCCGATTAGCCTCACCCGAAATCACTGAAGCAGACGCAGCAGCCAATTGGCCGTAAGAATTTCCGCCCAAACCATTAACTTGACGCATCAAACTGCCCATTTCCAGAGCACTCATCCCATAATTCCAGCCCAAATTGCTCTTAATTCCCGCCCTTTCCAAAGCTTGCTGCATCGTGTCTGTCGTCACCACCCCAAAAATCACCGGCACACCTGTTTGAAAAGCAGCCGCAGCAATTCCCTTAGAAACCTCACCAGCTACAAAATCGAAATGCGGAGTTTGGCCGCGAATCACCGCACCCAGACAGATTACCGCATCGTAGCGACGAGAAAGAGCAGCTTGGCGAGCCACCAAAGGAATTTCAAAACATCCCGGAACCCAATAAAAATCTACTTGATCCCCATGAGGATCGATATCAACCCCGTGGCGCTTCAAACAATCTTGACATCCTTCCAAAAGTTTGCCGACAACCAAATCGTTAAAACGACCGATGACAATAGCAAAGCGCAAAGATTCTGTTTGAGTAAAAGTTCCCTCGAAAACTGTCATAATTTTAGATTATAGATACTTCGGCTTCGTTGTACAAGTTTTAGATTTTAGATTTTTCTAGACCTGAAGGCAAAAGTTATATAACAGAAACATCTCATCGGAATTTTAAGTTCAAAAACACATATAATCCAGCGTTCAGTAATTGTTTTAGCTTTTTCCGAACGCCGGATACCTTCAAAATTCTGATAAATGCCTTCTATCTTATACCTTTTACCTTCTTGTTTCGATCGCCTCGGACGATATTAAACCACCAAAAAGTTCAAAACGCCCACTGCAATAACCAGCAAAAACCACAGACCAGAACCTGCATAAATCAGAGTTTTAGACTGACTCCAGTTTTGGGGAGTGGCATAGGCTACCGGTACGCCAATTACCATCACAAAAGATAGCAGTACCAAAGCCAGTAAAACCAATTGAAACAGAATTGATAACATTTTTTCTCCTGTCGATATAGCCGTGCGTTGTTGACAAATAGTTTCCCATGATCTGGATAAACATTCCAGATCGTAGTTTCTGATTCCGCCCAAAACGGGTATCGTACCCCGACACTTTTGAGTGGATATCTCAAGATTTTAGATAAAAATTTAAGCTCGCAGATTTATCCGTGGAGTAAATCTAAAATCTAAAATCTAAAATCTAAAATCGAATGACAGTATCCTGATGGTCGATCGAGAAATTGTCGGTTGAGTCAGCGACTCTTGAGATTTTGACCAATTTTATCATTGTTCGCTACTCCACAGAAAACTAGAAAGGTTAAGTTACAGTCCTAGGCCGTGTCAACAACTAGGCCAAACCCGCAGTCCGAGAGGAATTGAAGTTCCTGTCTCAAAGCTGAAGTTCTAGGTCGAGGACTTTCGCTATAAGAGGGGGACTTCAATTCCTGGCGGCTTTTCGGGCTAAGCTGAAACCAAGAGTGAAAGCCCGATCGCCCGATCGCGTATCAGAGCGCGAGAAATTGCTACTGTGGGAGTGAGAGAAGGGGGATTTTCGGCTATGGACTTAGTTTTGTGCCACACAACGGCAGATTTTGACAGCTTGGGCGCGGCGGTGGGACTGTGCGTGCTGCACCCAGGTACCAGAATTGTGCTGACGGGCGGGTGTCACCCCACAGTGCGGGATTTTTTGGCGCTACACCGGGACGAGTATCCGCTGATCGAACGCCGATCGGTCAATCCGTCACAAATTCGATCGATTAGTATAGTAGACTCCTCCCAGCGCGATCGTTTGGGAAAAGCCGCCGCATGGCTAGACTTGCCACATATCAAGCAAATAGCCGTTTTCGACCACCACCTGCAAGCCGATTTAGACATACCCGCCACACTCACCCAGATAGAATCAGTCGGAGCAACCACTACATTAATTGTCGAACAACTGCGGGAAAAGCTCAAAAATGCCGCAGAAAACGGCGACACAGCATCCCGCCTGCTGCCTTCAGAAGCCACAGTCATGGCCCTGGGTATCCACGTCGATACCGGTTCCCTCACCTTTGAGGGCGCAACGGCGCGAGATGCAATGGCTTTGGCGTGGTTGATGGAACAGGGAGCGAGTTTGGGGGTCATCGCTGAGTATGTAGAACCCGGTTTGTCTCCTCAATTGCAGGATTTGCTGCAAGAATCGCTCAAGAATTTGCGATCGGAAACCTTGCACGGTTATACAGTAGCTTGGGTGCTGCTATCTACTGACAACTATGTTCCCGGACTTTCTTCCCTAGCTTCCCGCTTGCTCGATTTGACTGAAACCGATGCTCTACTTTTAGGCAATGTTTATAACTTTAGCGAAAACGACAGCAACCGCAACATCGCTGAACCGACAGTTTCCAACCGCTTAGCTATTATCGGTCGATCGCGCATTTCCAGCACAAACCTCAGCGAACTGTTCAAACCTTTCGGCGGCGGAGGCCACGCCAGCGCCGCATCCCTCGCCACCCGCGATGTTGACCCCATGCTGATTTTAAATCAGTTAGCTGATGAATTAAAAGCTCAAATTCCCCACCCTCCCACCGCCCGCGAGTTAATGTCCTCTCCAGTGCGGAGCATTCGCCCGGAAACCTCCGTGGGAGAAGCTCACCGCATCCTCCTACGTTACGGGCATTCTGGGCTGCCTGTGGTCGATGCGGGCGATCGGCTGACGGGCATTATTTCCCGCCGCGACATTGACATTGCCCTGCACCACGGTTTCAGCCACGCCCCGGCTAAGGGTTACATGACTCCGCAGCTAAAAACCATCGCCCCTGATACGTTGCTGCCAGAAATTGAAGCTTTAATGGTGACATACGATATCGGGCGTTTGCCAGTATTGGAAAACGGCGAACTCCTGGGAATTGTGACTCGCACCGACGTATTGCGGGAATTGCACCAACAAAAAACGCGAGACAGGGGAAATAATATTGAATTATCCTATTGTCCCTTGCCCGAATCTGTTGAACAGTTGTTGCGATCGGGCATTAGTCCAGAATTATGGCAGTTATTGTCGATCGCAGCCAATATTGCCAGAGAGCGCGGGTGGCAACTTTATATTGTCGGCGGAGCAGTGCGGGATTTACTCTTAGCAACGGACGATAAAGTGGCGCTAACAGACATTGATTTGGTAGTCGATGGAAACCGCAGCGCCGACGATTCCGGTGCCGGTGTCGAGTTAGCTTCATCGCTACAAAAACTATACCCAGATTCGCGTTTGGACGTTCACGGTGATTTTAAAACCGCCGCGCTATTGTGGCACAAAGATTCTGTTTTCGGCTCCCTGTGGCTGGATATCGCTACGGCTCGTACTGAATTTTATCCTTATCCGGCTGCAAATCCTGAAGTTGAAGCTAGTTCGATCCGTCAAGATTTGTACCGCAGGGATTTTACAATTAATGCTCTGGCTGTGCGGTTGGGAGAGCCTCGCAGTGGCGAATTGTTAGATTTTTTTGGCGGTTTACTAGACTTGAAAGCGCGCCAAATTCGAGTTTTGCACGCTAACAGTTTTATTGAAGATCCGACGCGAATTTATCGGGCTGTAAGGTTTGCGGTGCGGTTGGGATTTGCGATCGAGCCACAAACTGAAGAATACATCCGCCACGCTACCGAAAGCGGGATTTATTACCGCATTCAAGGGGAAAGCGGCCGAACTCCGGCTTTGGAAACTCGCCTCAAAAGTGAATTGAGGTACATTTTGCAAGCTCCTTACTGGAAGCTTGCTCTGCAAATGTTGGGAGATTTGCAGGCTTTGCGCTGTATTCATCCTACTTTGGAGTTGGATCGAAATTTGTGGCGGCGGCTGCGTTTGCTCGATCGATGTTTGAATGGAAGGAAGAAGGAAGAGGGTTCGGCAGCGGATTCTGTAACGGATGTAACGGATGTAACCGATGGAATTAAGAAACAAGTAGTTAAAAAATTCCCGATGCCCCATGCCCAATTCCCC
>NZ_JADEWT010000171.1 GCF_015207505.1 Tychonema sp. LEGE 06208 | reverse complement strand
CTTCCCTCTTCCTTCTTCCCTCTTCCTTCTTCCGACGGACTTACATCCGTTACATCCGTTACATCCGTTACATCCGTTACATAATCCGTTGCCGAACTTCCCTCTTCCTTCTTCCCTCTTCCTTCTTCCGACGGACTTACATCCGTTACATCCGTTACATCCGTTACATCCGTTACATAATCCGTTGCCGAACTTCCCTCTTCCTTCTTCCCTCTTCCTTCTTCCGACGTACTTACATCCGTTACCTCCGTTACATCCGTTACATCCGTTACATAATCCGTTGCCGAACTTCCCTCTTCCTTCTTCCCTCTTCCTTCTTCCGACGGACTTACATCCGTTACATCCGTTACATCCGTTACATCCGTTACATAATCCGTTGCCGAACTTCCCTCTTCCTTCTTCCCTCTTCCTTCTTCCGACGGACTTACATCCGTTACATCCGTTACATCCGCTACATAATCCGTTGCCGAACTTCCCTCTTCCTTCTTCCCTCTTCCTTCTTCCGACGGACTTACATCCGTTACATCCGTTACATCCGCTACATAATCCGTTGCCGAACTTCCCTCTTCCCTCTTCCCTCTTCCCTCTTCCGACGGACTTACATCCGTTACATCCGTTACATCCGTTACATCCGTTACATAATCCGTTGCCGAACTTCCTTCTTCCTTCTTCCTTCTTCCTTCTTCCTTGACTTTTAAATCCGTTAAATCCGTTACATCCGCTACAAAATCCGTTGCCGAACTTCCCATCAATGCTGCGAGAAATCGATCGCACGCAGCGATCGCCCTTGACAACTCATCATCCTCTGCAGCAGCAGTTTGCCGGATTTCTCCCAAACGGCAGTAAGCCTCAACAAAATCAGGCTTCAGAGCTATCGCCTGCCGAAAATAAGGCATGGCTTCGGAAATTTTACCCAAAACCATCAAAGAAAATCCGGCATCCGTACAGCCCGAAATATGTTGGGGATTTAGTTCGATTACCCGATCGAAACAAGCAACCGCCGCCGAATGTTCCCCCTGCAATTGCCAAGCTTTCCCCAGATTGTAGTGGGCTAAAACCATGTCGGGTTCCAACTCAATAGCTTTGAGGTAAGATGCGATCGCCCGATCGGGATTTTTGCCCTGCAACGCTTGACCCAAATTATTGTGCAGCGTCGCCCAATCCGGCTTAATCTGCATCGCTTGTTGATAAATCTCGATCGCCTCAGCAGGGCGATCGTCCTTCAGCAAAATCACGCCCAAATTGCTGTAAGCTTCCACATAATCCGGCTGTTTGGCAATCGTCTGACGGTAGGTATCAATGGCCGCAGCGATCTGATTATTTTCATCTAAAACCACAGCCAGATTGTAGTAAGCAAGTAGATAATTGGGTTGAAGGGCGATCGCCTTTCGGTAACAGTCGATCGCGCCCAACAAATTACCCTGCTTGTGAAAAATATTTCCCAAGTTATAATGAACTTCCGCCCAATCTGGCTTCAACTCCAGAGTTTTGCGGTAATGAAAAGCCGCCTCATCCAACCAGCAATACTCGTTGTAAAGTTGACCCAAATAAGCATGAGCCAGAACAAACTGGGGCGAAATTTCCAAAGCTTGCACAAAAGCATCTCTTGCCGCCGTCGGGTCTCCGCTCGCTTCGAGAATTTCGCCTAAAGTGGTGTAAGCTAGCGGCGAAAATGGCTGTAGTTCGATCGCCTGATGGCAAATATCGATCGCCTCAGTTAACTTCCCCTGCTTCAAATAAACTTGGGCTTGACGGATGTATGCTTCAGTGCTCATTGCTTCTGGGCAGTTGCGGTTTTTCCCCGCTTCAGGAAAACTTATAAATTATGATTTGAAAGTTTGTATATATTTTAGGCGATCGGGCGATCGATTAATTTCATCAATAACTGGCGATCGATTTTTTTTAACAGTCCCTACTTCAATGCCCGAATTGAAACCTCACCCCGCTGGTAGCAGAGTGAGGTTGAAATCCTTTAAAACACGATCGGCAGTTGTAAGAACAGCCCCAGATGTTATCCAGTGCTGCCCCACAACTGCCAGTTGTTTTAGAACAGTTCTAAGTTGTTCGAGGTAATTGTCAGACCAGGTTGCAACTGAGCAATAGTTAGCGCTCCACCGGTACCGTTGAAGTACAACACACCGTTTTGCGGGTCGTAAACTAACTTGTTAGCAGTTCCAGGGCTGTTGGCTGGGTTGAAGTTAGAAACCACGACAAACTCGCTGGAATCCAAGCCTGTGCCCAAAGCACCCAACACACCGCCGGACTTCAATACGATCTTATCTTCGGCTGGAGTAAAGTCAGTGATCGTGTCTACGTCGAAGTCGCCGCCAAAACCAGCGAAGTAGAACGTGTCGCTGCCGGCACCGCCAGTCAAGACATCGCGACCTCTGTCGCCAGAGATAAAGTCATTGCCAGCACCGCCATCGACTGTATCGTTGTCCTTACCGCCGTAGAGGCTGTCGTTGCCGTCGCCACCGCTCACGATATCGTTGCCCCGGCCGCCAAAGACGGTATCGTTGCCACTTCCGCCGAGTACGGTGTCGTTGCCGTTGTCGCCAGAAACCAAGTCATTGCCAGCACCGCCGTCGATGAGGTCATTTCCTTTACCGCCAAAGATCCGGTCGTCGCCGTCACCGCCAGCGACCGCATCGTTACCGCTGCCTGCAAAGATAGCGTCGTTGCCGCTGCCGCCGCCGATGCTGTCATTACCGCCACCGGAAATAATGATGTCGTCACCACCACCACCAGCAATGACATCATTGCCGCCAAAAGTCAGAATGATATCGGCTTGTTGGGTGCCGTTCAATCTGTTATCCGTTTGAGCGCCGATAATGTTAGAACCACCACCACTTGTCGGGTTAGAAGTTACTGGCGTTGTTGGATTAGTTACCTGTGTCATTTACACTCCTCCTAAAAGATCAATCATTTTTCTACAATACACTTTTCCCTCCAAAGGGATTCAATAAATGTAACCGGACATCGGTTGAGACCCTAATTGACCCGGCTGCTATAAGCTGTCATGTAATTTAATTTGTCAGCAGGGAGCCCCGGAGCGCGAGTACAATCCTTTATTCGTATAGCAGCAAATATCGGTTTTTTCCTGCTTTGGACTCTCCACTCCACAACTCCCTCCTCTAACACGAAAATATTCCACTTAAACGTTTGTGAGTTTACCATACCTAGCTCGGGTGCGGCTAGTCATTTTTAAAACATTAGTCTGCAAATACACGCTGACCATTTTTAATGGGAGTATGCTCTCAAGATTGAGAATTTGCACCGCAGTCCTTGGCAACTGTTGATCGCCCTGCTACTCCTGTTCGTGCCCGTTCGGGCAGAACAGGAGTTGCAATGTTTTAGTATACTCTCGTTGACCTGACTTTTGAGTTCCCCCAATAGTTCCCAAAAAATCAAAAAAATTTTTAGCGAGTATTCCCAGGCAGCCCAAGCTTGGGGTCGCTTTTGGTCAAAATTGCGCCCCAACACAGTCCTTGAGGGACTTTTGTGGCTCATCACCCCAGTTTTTATCTAATAAAATCGGTGATTTCGGCAATCGAGTTGCGATTAAGGGCCGCACACTAGAGTTAAGACGTTTAGTCAAAGGTGAGAATAATCTGCTGCCGAGCTTAACATTAGTTTCACTCAAAAAATGCAACCGATCGAGCCTAGGTTCCCAACCCGCTGGCACAGGAAGTCACCACCAATCGCCGATCGCAAATGGGATTAGTTGTCTTCGGTTGGCGACACAATGCCAAACAGATTTATCTGCAAAGGGGGAGTATGGGACTGTTAAAAGTGAAACTACACCCTCAGCCTCCTGCATTCAGTTGACAGTTGACAATTGATAGATAAGTTTTTCTGATAATTATATTTAACAATTTAAATTAATCAAATTAATTATTAAGTAATAAAATTCTGGCTAATTGTTAACTTCGAGGAGTACGCCCGCAATTAGAAATTTCGAGGGAATTTGATTGAGCATTCATAGACAAGCTGTACTATTGAGACGATTTGTGTGCTTCTAGTTGCTGAGTTGAGCCGTTAGAATAGCTCTGGTTGTCGTAGCTGTAAATGTGAGGGTCGCTCTCTAAAATATAACCTATCGAAGTAGCTGCATAGTAGCTCAGGGCTAGCAGCGACACTAGATTAAGAATTCGATAAACTGGCTTTTCAGACATTTCTTTCATTTTAAGTCCTATGGTTTGTGTAAATAGCAAAGTTGGCTACAGTGACGGCACGTTTTTTTGAGAAGTTCCCGCCAATACAGCACCCGATCTAAAATCAGAACGCTGGCCTACTCAAATCCTGATGTCCGATCGCCTACAACAAATTTTGCCTATTGGGCAAACAGTTTTTATTGCTATTTCATATTGCACTCTCCCCCTTGCATTGTCTATCTAACTGCGGTAAGACTTCGACGATTTGGGCGTTCTAGAACTCTACAATTGTCTCTGAAAAGCTGCTACATTAAAAAAAAAAATAGCTGCTAAAGCTTGCAGCGCAAAGACTGTAGCGGTTTTTGTCCTGCGCGAATTTTTCAAGATTCCACCAATGGCGTGCGGCGGCCGAAAGCCAGAAAAACTATGAAGTTAGTGAGCGATCGCTCAAATAAATATGTCTTAAGTTATACTCAGACCAGCAACAGACCGTGTTACATTGCATATCGAGCTTGAGTGTTTCTGGCTGTGTAGTAAACAGCATTTTTTTGTTTGAGTGCTGTCGCGATCGCAGCACAGGTTATTGAGCCCGTGCGAGGGAGGATGCTACCTCGCGACACATCTATAAGCCAAGCCCGCGCGATCGCGCGACAGCTCGCAAGTCGTAAAAAATACTTTTTGCATTCGGACAGAGATGCTCCCTGATACTGTCAGGAACCTCAGCCATGACAGCATCAGGCTTGTGAGAGTAATCTGGTGACAAAAAAGCAAGATTAAAATAGTAGAATGCAGAATTTGAAAGCGGTCAAAAAATATTGATTTTGTAGATGCACATGGTTATGGAAAAACAAAATGAAGATGCGATCGCTGCCACGAGCGATGTAGGGGGGATAAGTTATGACGAAACACCCAACAGCGTTTGAGTCAGTTACTTCTACAATTTATTAGAACAATTACTCGGATTTAACTGGAACAACAGACTTTTTGCTGGTAATTTGCAAAAGGGATAGGGGCAGCACAACAGGCCAAATCAGAGGGCCGATTACTAAGGCTATCCAAGAGATTAAGTCAGTTTTTGATGTCGCACTATCGTTCCAAAAACTTGTGAACCAAACAATAAAAACGATTAAGGCAATCGAAAAGTAGCCAATAACGATCATTGTTTTACCTGTTAGTCTATAATATGGGCTCGAAGTATTGATAATTATTATATCTCAGGGTGCGGTTTGCCGATCGCAAATTTTCCCCGACCCTGCAACTGTCGATCGCCCAAACTTTCACAGATATCAGACTCCACACCCCAAGATGTCGCCTTCAACACGCACTCCGGCGACAGCAAGTGGCGCTCAAAGCCTTGCTCTCATGAGTTTGAGACGTTTCGTCAAACTTTGAGAGCAGCCCGGAAATCACCCCAAAGGCGATCGAGTATTTTGTTCTTCGGTGATTTAACTCACCTATACTCCCAGACTTCGATCGCAAGTATAGTTCAGAACGATCGCACAGCTTAGCTGACGGCAATCACCCTACTGTCATCTCAAACACTGCATATTAGAACAGTCAAGATTAACGAAATTTCATGCAAGCTCTGACTTTACAATCCGATCGGGCGATCGCTGAACTATTCTATCAAGTAACCTATTCAGGCAACCTGACTCGCACTCAAAGCCAGAAACTGCTTTCGTTCTGCCAAAGCGCTCTGAACCAAGATGACCGAGATGCAGTCAACCGCCTGCTTTACGCCATCCGCCGCGGATGGATCGGGATTTCCGATTAGTTTCTTCAGACAGCAAGTCGAGCTCGGCACTTCTACTTTGTCTCCTGTAAAACTTTGGCAGCAAAATTTCCGCCAACAGGTCACTTCATTAACCGTCTCAAAAAAAATAAATGTGCTGCGATCGTTTCGATCGAACCCGGTTTCTTGAACAAGCCGGGATTTTTGATGTGAATCAGTCAGGAATCTGCAGTCAGCAGTCAACAGTTAGCATTTATTCAGTACATCCACAAAAAAAACACACCGCGACACCCGGTAAATGCAGCCAAAACCTGGTTTCTGAACACCTTAAAACTTTTACCTTTAATTAAGTCGATCGATTTATTTATAGCAATTCGGGGCAACATAAGGTACGAGCGGAAAAAATGTAATTGGTAATTGGTAATTGGTAATTGGTAATTGGTAATTGGTAATTGGTAATTGGTAATTGGTAGTGCCCTATACCCTAGGCCTTATGCCCTAGGCCTATGGCATATTACCGCGATATGGTGTATCTCATTTAACTGAAAAAAAATATTATGAGATAAATATTAATTTATTTGTCGCACTCTCTTAAGGAAAAATACAGATTTGGGAGTTGCCAAAAGCGAGGGGTCGAGACGGGGTTGGTGTTTCGAGTTTCCCTCTCAATGAGGAAAGAACCGATCCCCAAGTTGGGCTGACACAAATCACAAATCAAGGCCGAATGGATCACATTAACTCGCGTATTTGAATCACATAAAACTTTGGAAAATTAGTCAATACTACTAAAAGCCAGTTCAAAAAAAACACAATGATGACCCAAACGCTTTTACCTCAATTTAGTATTGCAGAGCTAGTCTTTCAGGTATATCACTCGGGTTTGCTGACTCCCACTCACCGACGCCAGCTCCAAACAGCGCTGTTAAATGACCGTCTTACCGAAGAAGATCAAACAGCCATCAACCGCTTGCTCCACGCCGTTCGGCGGGGCTGGCTGAAAGTCGTAGACTAAACTCAAGTACAAAATTTTTTGCAGATTCTGTGGAAATGCACAGTCAATCGATTTTAGTAGATTTTAGATTTAAGATTTAGTCAACAGATGAATCTGGAGATTGAACAGTAATCTAAAATTTTTGCCTCTCCAGTCAGGATGGTACGCGGTACGGTATCAGTTGAAAAACGCATTCACCTAAAAACAGAATTAAATCCCCTCAATACAATTAGGATTTAAACTAAAGGTAGGGTGCGCCACCAGCACCCCGCGGTTTAAAGTTCTATTTTGCCCGTTTATCAGAAAAATGGGTTGAAAACCCCGTACTTTTAGGACGGCTTTAAGTCAAGTAAATGCGTCAATATTTAAATTGTTGAAAAATACAGAATTGCGACAATCCTTGGGACAACCCTTTCTTCACGTAAGTTTTGAGACTAGAATAAAATCAGTTCACTCTTCAAATAAGAGGTAACTCAATCTTGCTCGCAAACTACGTTTACAAACTGCGTCCAAATCAAACACAAGACTCAAAAATGTCTGGCTGGGTAGATATGTTAAGAAGCCACTACAATTGGTGTCTCAACGACAGAATTACTCACTACCACCAACAATTCATCCAAGGAAATTACTGCGAGATTAGAACTCAAAGCGAAGTTTCCCCATTAACCTGCTATGTCAGTAAAAATGGTGCAACCGGAAATCCTTGGAAAGACTCAAAAACCGATGCTTCAGGTAAGACTAAGAACCCCCGTCGCAGTGCCGGCGACATTCAAATAACAGCATTACCTGACTTAAAAACAGCTAGACCTTGGTATATTGGCATTGACTCAACAGTTTTACAACAGAATGTTAAACGCTTAGACATTGCCTACAAAAACTTCTTTAAAGGTAAAGGATTTCCGAAATTCAAAAATCGGAGTAACTTTACTTCTTTCACCTTCGTAATGGGAGTCAAAATACAAGGTAATAAAATTTACTTACCAAAACTAGGTTGGATGCGGTTTTACAACTCGCGGTCAATCCCCGATGGTTTTACCATTAAGGCTTGTGCGGTAAGAAAACGGCAAAATGGCTGGTATGTATCTATCCGAATTGAGGACAAGTCTATTCCCGACTACCTGACAAAATCTCTGGTGGATGTTGTGAAAATAATTGGCTGTGACCTAGGGATTACCAAATTAGTTCATTTGTCTGACGGACATCAGATTAAGAATCCTAAAATTGCGACCAATAAAAAAGCTAAACGTACCCTGAAGATTAGACAGAGACGGGTTAGTCGTAAAGTCAAAGGTAGTAAAAATCGCAAAAAAGCGGCTAAAAAAGTCGGACTGTTTCATCAAAAGATTAGCGATAAGCGTCAAGCATATCAATGGAAAATCGCTCGGGAAATAGTCGATCGAAATATTGATGCAATTGCCTTAGAAAATTTGAATATTTCAGGAATGATGCGCCGATGTCGCGTAAAAATCGATAAAAAAACGGGAAGATTTCTCAAAAACGGACAATCCAGAAAGAAAAGTTTAAATCGTTCGATTTCTGATGCAGGCTGGTCTGAATTAACTTTAAAGATTGAGTATTTAGCTGCGAAGCAAGGAAAAGTCGTAATTAAAGTTAATCCTAAATATTCGAGCATTGAATGCAGGAAGTGCGGTCATATTGACAAGTCTAGCAGAGATGGAGAAAAATTCATCTGTACTGAATGCGGCTATTACGAACACGCCGATATAGGTGCTGCAAAAACAATCAGAGATAGAGCTTTAAAAATGGTACGCGGGGACTCCGCGAAACCAGGGATTTTTTTTAATCCCCAAACGCTTGAGGAGCTTGTTGCAAGACAAGGATAGCAGCCCACCTTTTTAGGCAAAAGGATTGCGCCCAAGAACCCGCACACTTGCGCGGGATATTAAGATCGAAATGTCTTAAGAATCCCCGTACCTTAAGGTCGGGGAGTGTCAATTACTCAGAAATTTTGCCATCAGGCATCATCGCTTCTCTCAGATTCGCCTCGTTTAAATTTGTCCCGCGTAAATTAGCTTGATGCAGGTTTGCTCCCCGGAGATTTGCTCCCTTAAGGGAAACTCCGCTCAAATCAGCTAGATGAAGATTCGCACAGCTCAAGTTTGCTCCGTTCAAATTAGCTCCCTTCAAATCCGCTTTTTCGAGATTGGCTTCGGTCAAATTTGCCCAACTCAAATTTGCTTGAGTCAGCTTAGCATGGCTGAGATCAGCTTGTGTAAAGTTGGTGTCGGTTAAATTTGCTTTGCTGAGGTTGATGTGGCAAAGTTTTACTTCTGTCAAGTTGGCACCTTGCAAGTTAACGTTAACTGCATAAACTTGCATCAAGATTGCCCGCTGAAGGTTGGCCTCTCTCATGTCTGCACCTCTGAGACTCGCCCCGGTTAAATCTGCCCCGCCTAGCACCGCACTCCGCAAGATGGCTCCGCTTAAGTTGGCTCCCACCGCCTCGCATTCGCCGAAATTAGCCGACATGAGGTTGGCTTGGCTGATATTTGCTTGGCTGATATTTGCTTGATACAGATTGGCTCTGTAAAGGATGATGCCGATCGCATTTATACCTTTTAAATCAGCTTGACTCAAGTCAATATCGCGCAAATTTGTCCTTGACATATTCGCCCCGCTCAGGTCTATTTTGTGAAAAACCCGTTCTCCGGCTGCATACCGTCTGAGAAGTTCGTCTGGATTCATGTCATTTCCCCCAAAATATTTAATAATATCTTTGATATTTCAATCATATTAGGCATGAGCGACCTTTACATTTCTTGGTCTGAGTATCATCGGACAATTGAGGATTTGGCTGTAAAAATTGATGAATCTCAGTGGAAATTCGATCGCATTGTGTGTCTCGCGA
>NZ_JADEWT010000170.1 GCF_015207505.1 Tychonema sp. LEGE 06208 | reverse complement strand
GGGGTGCTGCGACGGGGGCGGGACTTGGGTCGATTTGCTCGATTTTGGAAATTTGCACTCCGGCGGGGGTGCGGGCGCTGATGTCTTGCAGCATGGCCGACCACGGTTTAATTTGGTCGAATACTCCGGCTAATGCTTTGTATTCGCCGGTAATTTTGTCGGTTTCGGCGTTGATGGCTTTGATGGTGCTGGCTTGAGTGTTTAATTTTGCCAGTTCTTGGTTGAGGGTTGCTTGTTCTTTGTCTAAGCCGGTGTTTTCGTTGGTCGCCCACCACCAGGCGCCCATGACTGCGGCGTTGAGGCCGAAGGCAAACAGCAGCGCCCCTATGAGGGGCAGTTGGTCTTTGGCTCCACCGGAACTTCTTTTAGCTGAGCTTTTGGCTGCTGTGACTGGTTTGTAGTCCGGGCGATCGTTGAGAAAATTAATATCTAGGCTGTACATGGCTTCACTCGATTTTATAACTGAAGGAAGAAGTCATTAGTCATTGGTCATTAGTTATTGGTCATTAGTTATTGGTCATTAGTTATTGGTCATTAGTTATTGGTGCTGTTCTCCGCGAGCGAACGTTCTCAGTTATCAGTTATCAGGAAGAAGGCAGAAAAAACAAGGCAGAAAAAAGAAGGTCGGAGGAAGGCTTTAGCGATCGGCGCGAGGGAGTTTTGGTGGCAATCGACGGCTGAGGTTTGAGCAATTAAGAACGTCTTAACTGTGAGGGCGGTTGCTTTAAATGTGAAATTTTAGATTTTAGAGTGAGCGCCAGATTATCGGTACAAGTTAAGGGTTTATTTAGGGAATAAGGAAACAATTTTCTGCCTTTTTCCGCAGGAATTGGCTGCTTCTATCTCAGATATTCTACCTTTTACTTTTTACCTTTTACCTCCAATATTTTACCTTCTGCATCAGGGGTCTTCTTTTTTCGGAGGAAGCTTTTGCCTAAAATTCTCAAATCTGTTTTTCTACTATTATCTAAAACTGTTAGGTTAGAGCACCTCCCTGAGTCCTAAGCCTAGGGCTACTCCTAAGCCTGCTCGCTGTTCTGGGGTAATTTCTTGGCTGATTTCGAGTCCTAGGGTTTCGATGGGATCGACTTGGGATGCGGGCAAACTTAATCTCTGCATGAAAAATTCGTCGAGTTTGCCGATCGCGGCTCCGGGGCCTGCTAGCAGCAGTTGCGCTACTTCGAGTTCTTCGCTCTGGTTGAGGTAAAAGTCTACTGAGCGGCGCAGTTCGTCTGCTAGTTCTCCCAATACTTTAATCATGGCATTTGTGCCTGGATTGGCGTCTCCCGATGCGCCCATTGTATCCGTTACTGGCAGGGTCATGCCTTGCAGTTCGGTGGTGTCTCTGGTTGGGGGCAGATTCATGGCTTGGTTGAGGGCGGTCTGGATTTGGTAGGTGCCGATGGGGATGGTACGGTTAAATTGTGGTATGCCGTCCACTACTATAGCTAATTCGGTACTGTCAAATTCTATGTCTGTGAGGACGGCGGCTTCTTGGGATGAAAATTGTTGCAGTTGGTCTTTGAGGGTGCGAATCAGGGCAAAGCTGGTTACTTCTAGCACGTCTATGATCAGTCCGGCTTCTTTGAAGGTTTCGATGTATGTGTCGGTAACTTCTCTGCGGGTAGCTACTAATACCACTTGCACTTTTTCTACGCCGTCGTCATCTACAAATAGGCCGATTTTTTGATAGTCTACGTCGGCGTCTTCTCTGGGAAACGGCAAGTACAGCCCTGCTTCTGCGTTCATGTAATCCCGCAGTTCTTCTTCGTTGAGTTCTGCGGGAACTGGAATTAAGCGGATGACGGCTTCGCGGCCGGGAATGGCTGTGGCTACTTTCTTGGCTTTGATTTTGTTTTCGGCGAGGACTGACCGGATGAGTTCTGCCATTCCGGGCGGATCGACTATTTGCCCTTCTTGTATTATGTCTTCTGGTACTTCTATTGAGGCTAGGATACCTAATTTTAATGCCTG
This sequence comes from Tychonema sp. LEGE 06208, assembly GCF_015207505.1. Classification (GTDB taxonomy): domain Bacteria; phylum Cyanobacteriota; class Cyanobacteriia; order Cyanobacteriales; family Microcoleaceae; genus Microcoleus. Next base: position 7,907 of record NZ_JADEWT010000170.1, on the reverse strand, counting down.
AGCTTTCTTTTCGAGCTGAATGATGTTGATGCGGTCTGGGGCTATTTCGATCCCGATTCCTGGCTGGCGTTGGGAAAGTAGACCTTTGAAAAAGTTAACCATGTGATTGGGTCGCCGGTAGTTGCTATTTGTTTATTTTGTGGTTGGCCAGCCTGACTCAGCCTTGGGCTGTTGGAGGGTGATACCATTTGGGATTTTCAATTAGGAATGACCCATCGGCCGGCGGGTTTGGATTGCTGGCCTAGACTGACTTTCTGTTTGAAACCTGGTATGTATTTCCAACCCGCCTGCTGTAATCTCGGTGTTCGCAGTGCCGTTGGCGGTGCTGCGCTGCAGGGTCTTGGTTGCGCGATCGCTAGTTCCGATTTTATGCTATCCAATTTACTTGACAATAGCTATTCTCCGGCGAATGTCAACAATTTTCAGCTCGATCGACCGAAAACCTGCCGGTGCGGCTGCAAAACCGACTCTCTTCCTCGCAGGACTCTGGCGCAACCAAGACTAGAACTTGACTCTCTGGTTTTCTCGGCGGGCTGTGCTTTTTTTTCTCTAACGGTTCCCATGATTCTGAAATTAAATTCTATGAAGCGTAAATCTTGGCAACTGTTTGCTGTTTTTGGGCTGGTGGGGCTGCTGCTGGCTGCGGTGGTGAGCTGCAGCAAGCCTGCTGTTAATTCCCAAACTAAGAATGCTAACGAAATCGAGTTCTGGACTATGCAGCTTCAACCTCAGTTTACTGAGTATTTCAATCAGACGATCGCTGATTTTGAAGCCAAAAATCCGGGCGTGAAGGTGCGTTGGGTGGATGTCCCTTGGTCGGCGATGGAAAGTAAGATTTTGGGTGCTGTTTCGGCGAAAACTGCGCCGGATGTGGTGAACCTGAATCCTGATTTTGCTTCGCTGTTGGCGGGGCGCAATGCTTGGCTGGATTTGGACTCTCGAATTTCTGAGCAAGTGCGATCGCTCTATCTGCCGAATATCTGGAAAGCTAGCGTACTTGATGGCAAGACTTTTGGGATTCCTTGGTATCTGACAACTGGGGTGACAATTTACAATACGGAGTTGTTTAAAAAAGCTGGAATTGCTAAGCCTCCCGCTACCTATGCTGAGTTGGCGTCTGTGGCGAAACAGGTGAAGGAGAAGACTGGTAAATTTGCTTTTTTTGCGACTTTTGTACCGGAAGATTCGTCGGAGGTTTTGCAATCTTTTGTGCAGATGGGTGTGCCTTTGGTTGATGCTAAAGGTAAGGCTGCTTTTAATACTGATAAGGGGAAGGCTGTTTTTCAGTATTGGGTGGATTTGTACAAGGGCGGACTTTTGCCGCAGGATGTTTTGGTGCAGGGACATCGCAGGGCGATCGAGCTTTATCAAGCTGGAGAAACTGCTTTGTTGGGTTCTGGGCCGCAGTTTTTAAAGGCGATCGCTGAGAATGCTCCGAGTATTGGTGCTGTCTCGTCTGCTGCGCCTCAAATTACGGGGGAAACAGGCAAGAAGACTGTGGCGGTGATGAATTTGGTTGTACCTCGCGACAGCAAGCGCCCTGATGATGCTGTGAAGTTTGCTTTGTTCGTGACAAATTCTCAAAATCAGTTGGCGTTTGCGAAGGTTGCTAATGTTTTGCCTTCTACGGTTGAGGCTTTGCAGGACTCTTATTTTAAGAGTGTTCCGGCTGATGCTGCTCCGAGCGATCGAGCTAGGATTGTCAGTGCTTCTGGCTTGGCGAAAGCTGAGTTGTTAATTCCCCCTCTCAAGGATGTTAAGAAGTTGCAAAAGGCGATTTATGACAATTTGCAGGCGGCGATGTTGGGGGAAAAATCCGTGGAACAAGCTGTGAGTGATGCGGCGACGGCTTGGGATCAAAGGTAGTTTTTAATTGAAGCTGGGGCGGCATTATTTTTTGCGATCGCCCCTTGCTTTTAAGGTTGAATTGTCCAGTCTTCCTGCACTAAATCGGGCACTTGCGAAAAATCTCGGTAGTTGCGCGTAACGAGGATAGCATTATTAGCAAGTACAATAGCAGCAATTCGCAAATCTTGCGTGCCGATGCGTATTCTTTGACGGCGGAAATCAGTGTAAATAGTGAAAGCATTCTGGTCAAATTTCAGAATGTTTAGAAGTCTGAAATCATCTAATGTATCCCATAGCTTGGTATAAGCCCATACTAATTTGTCTGCTTGCGAAGATTCAGAAGCGTTTTTAATAACCTTGAACCTGCCGCGAATTACTTCCTCTACTGTTACAATAGTTAAAGCAAGATTTTTTGGGTTAACCTCGACCCGCTGCACCATCATTGGATGATTCTGTTGCCAAAGGGAGAAACAATCCGTATCAAGTATGTATCGGCTCATTTTGTCTCAACCGCAGCGTCAATTTGACTGTAATAAGCTTCGGTTTCTGCATCGAGTTCGCGGCGATATTCTTCTATGTGTGCCAATACCTCATCGTATTGCGGATCGTTTTCATACTTACCAGCTAACCTCACCCAAGGATTGTTCGATCGACTAGAAGTGAGTTTGACAGAGACGATTTCTGCTTCGGCTAGCTGGGCATTTACTAAATCGTGAAGGTTTTGCAGTGCTTGCGATCGCGTCTCGCCAAAAGCTTTACATTCGGGCCATCCCAGCAACGCTGCACTGACGGTTTTGTCTGATTCGTTTTTAATGATTATGTGAGCAGTTGAGCTGTCGAGGTCGCCCCCAAAGTTAGTGCGATCGGCTGCGCGAATGTCGCAGGTAGCGTTACCTGTTAAGAGTGTTTTTGTCTTGACTGTATGCTCGGTGTTTTCCTGGCGCGACTTTTCTCTTTCTGCCATGATAAGCGGGTCTGCTTTGATAAGCGCGTCATAAAGTTTTTCCGTGTTTGGAAACTTTTCTCGTGCTGACCAGCTCGGCGAGTCAAGAGCTACCTTGACTGTAGAATCGATGTTTTCCTGACGCTGCTTGATTATGTTTCGCCTGAAAAGCTCCTCAAATAGTAAAGTTTGCTCTTGGGCTGGCAAAGCTTGTATATATTCAATTAGCGTTTGCACCGATATAAGGCTGCTCATAAACTTCTATCTCTAAATTTTTCCAAACTAACTTGTATTGTAACAAAAATTTGATATTTGGCATTTGGCATTAATCTTTTTTGCGATCGCCCCTTGCTTTTTGCTGCCACTTGACGTATTATTAAATAATGGGAATCCGTGCCGCCATATATATAAGCTTTTAACTTATTATCGAATGATGAAATTACCGCTTTTTCACAAGGCGGAGTCGGAGGATAACTCTGGACAAGTCAATCTCGACTGTTTTAGAGGTAAATGTTTATCGATAAATAAGTAAGAACGATCGCTCATCCCAGCAACCGGGTTTATTTATCCCGTGCGATCGCCTTTCTGAATGCAGCTTGATTGATGATTTATAGAAAAATAGCCTAAATCCCTCAAATATTCATAAATTTGACTTGTGTTAAAATCAAAGCTCCGATCGGAATAGGAGAAAATTCTTATGCCAGCGATGACACTCAAAGACTTAAACCAAGTTCAAACCCTTTTTTCCGAAGCTGGTTTAGATTACAAAATTGAACTAGAAGACGGGAGACTTTCAATTATGGGGCCATCAGACATCGTATCCAGTGAAATCAGTAGCCGTCTGATCGCCTTTCTTTTCGCTTGGATAAATCCCCGTCGCTTGGGGAGAGTGTTTGACTCCGCAGGCGGTTTCATTATGCCGGATACGAATGTCAAAGCACCGGATGTTTCTTTTGTGCGCGCCGCCCGATTGCGCCAAAGTCCGCGTTATTTTGGTGAACTTGTCCCCGATTTGGTGGTTGAGATTAAATCTCAGAGCGATCGCATTAAGCCGATAGAAACCAAGGTTTTGAAGTTTATCGAGTTGGGGGCGGTTGTCGGAATTCTGATCGATCCTGATGAAGAAACAGTGACTATTTATCGCTCTACAGGCGAACCGATTGTTTTAGGAAATGGCGATATTTTAACAGTAGCAGAACTTTTTCCCGGCTGGGAATTGCCCGTTTCGGAATTGTGGCCTCCTATTTTTACAGAGGAAGAAACGCAATTCTGATGCGTTTAAGCTTGGGATTGTTGTTGTTGCAGAAAGTAGCCGACGAGATACAGGGAACCGCAAAGGACTGTTAAATTGTCGCCTGCAACTGCAGCATCTAAGGCTGTTGTTAAGTCTGGGAATGCTTGACAAACTGTTAATTCAGGGCAGATAATTTGAGCAATGGCGGCTAATTCTGCGGGGGATGATGAGTTTTGATCTGGTACCGGAACTAGGTAAAGGCGATCGCCCTTTTTGAGTAAAGCTTGTAAAATATCATCGCAGTCTTTCGTCGCCAAAATGCCGATTACCCAGTTAATCGGGGACGCGGAACTGGTAAGATTATCTACGTATTCGCGCAGGGCGATCGCAGCAGCGGGGTTGTGAGCTCCATCTATTAATATTTTCTGATTTTTCCAGGTAGTTTGCTGAAGTCTTCCGGGCCATTGGGTTTTGGCGATTCCGTCGGCGATGGCGGTGGGGGAGATTTGCCATCCTAGGTTTTGGAGGGTGTGAAGAGTTGCAAGGGCGATCGCCGAATTCATTAATTGAATTTGTCCCAACAATGGCAATTGATATTTTATTTTAACCGAATTTTGACTTAACTGATATTCTGCAAATCCTTCTCCTAAATCTACCGCTGGTTTTACCCAAATTGCCGGACAGTCTAATTCTTGAATGCGTTTTTCTACTACTATTCTAGCAGATTCTGGCAATTCTCCGACAACTACCGGACACTTTGATTTGATAATTCCGGCTTTTTCCCCAGCAATATCGGCGACAGTAGGGCCGAGGATTTGCCAGTGGTCGAGGCTGATAGAAGTAATGACACTGACAAGGGGAGTTTCGCAAACATTAGTCGCGTCTAATCTACCGCCCAATCCTGTTTCTATCACGGCAATATCTGCTTTTTGTTCGGCGAAATACAGCCAAGCTGCAGCGGTGATGATTTCAAATTGAGTGGGATTTTCTGTGTTACCTTCTGCAGCGCTGACAACTTGTTCTAGACACTGTTGCAATGCTATTGTAGAAATTGGTTTTTGATTGATACAAATTCTTTCTGTCCAATCGATTAGGTGCGGGGATGTGTAGCGCCCGACTCGATAGCCTGCTTCTGCTAATACGGATGAGAGATAAGCGCAAACGGAACCTTTGCCATTTGTGCCGGCAATGTGGATAATGGGGACTTTTTGGTGGGGGTTGTCTAGTTTTTGGAGGAGTTGTTGGATTCTTTCTAGGCCGAGGTGTACGCCGAAGTGTTGGTAAGATTGGAGGATGGAGTTTGCATTCATTGAGGATGATAAATTCTGTTTGTGTGTGAATTATATTTTTTTTATTAACCGCAGAGGGCGCAGAGGGCGCAGAGGGAGAGAGGAAAGAGATGTTTATAATTGATTTATTGTAATTTGTTGCGGGTGAGAAAAGGTGGCTTTGGATATTATTTCTCTGTTTTCGGGTTGTGGTGGGTTGGATTTGGGTTTTCGGTTGGCTGGGTTTAATCCGGTTTGGGCGAATGAATATGATAAGTCTATTTGGGATACGTATAATTTCAATCATCCTGAAACTATTTTAGACCGCAGAGATATCAGAAAAATTAATTCTGATGAAATTCCCGACTGTATTGGGATTATCGGCGGGCCTCCTTGTCAAAGTTGGAGTGCGGCGGGTGCGAAACGCGGGATTGATGATTGTCGGGGTCAGCTTTTTTGGGAGTATATCAGAATTGTGCGGGACAAGCAGCCTTTGTTTTTCTTGGCTGAGAATGTTAGGGGTATTTTAGCGCCTAGAAATCGTGATGCTTTCACTTATATATTATCGCAGTTTGAGGCGATCGGGTATCGAGTTTCGTTCCAGTTGGTGAATGCTAAAAGTTTTGGTGTACCGCAAGATAGACAAAGGGTAATTGTTGTCGGTTATCGGGAAAATCTGGGTTTTGGTTTTGAGTTTCCCAAATCTGGAACGGATGTTTTGACGCTGGAAGATGCGATTTTTGACTTAAAGGCGATCGCCCCAATGTCAGTTAAGGGTAAAGTAGATAATTATCACGATGCTGTCGCGAATCACGAATGTGCAGATTTGGGGTTTTCGAGCATTTATATGTCGCGCAATCGAGTTAGAAGTTGGGGCGAACCTTCCTTTACAATTCAGGCGGGCGGCCGACACGCACCTCTGCACCCTCAAGCTAGTAAAATGATTTTGGTTGGCAAAGATAAGCGCATTTTTGACCCCAATTCCCCTCAACCTTACCGCAGGCTTTCGGTGCGAGAGTGTGCGAGAGTTCAGACTTTCCCGGATGAGTTTATCTTCAAGTACAAGTATATTGCGGATGGATACAAAATGGTCGGGAATGCTGTTCCTGTGAATTTAGCAAGAGTTTTAGCAAGTAAGATTTTTGAGGATATTGTCAACAGAAGCCGACCACCTACCAGTCGCTAGGGAATGAATTCCACAAGCCCTTTAGCGAAATTCCTGGCTATGAAGACTAATCTCAAATCCCTTGACATCAGAATTATTCATCTCCCTCTTCTCTTCCTCTGTGTCCTCTGTGGCCTCTGCGGTTTAATCATTCCGAATTATCTGTCATTGAAACTTAGTTAACTCACCGAGATTTTGCTGAATCGTATTTATGCCGCGAATATGAGACAGGGGAGAACCTCCGTACAAAAAACTATCCAAACTAATTTGATAATTTTGCTGCACCGCCAAATCCAGCCACAAATTCTTAAATGCTTCTCCCGGTTTGTAGTCGGGAATGTTGTGCTGATAGTAAGGAAAACTATCTATACAAGTGTTAAAAAAGTTCTTGCGGCCGCAATGCTTTAAATACTGATATCGCGGCTTAAATTCGGTTTGATTTTGCAAGACTGTATGAATAGTATCGGCTAAGGATTCCGGGTCAAATTTGGCGTAAAGTCCCGCACCTTCCGGGAAAACTGGCGAGTTTCCTCTGGCGTATTGGTTGAATTCTTCAAAACAAATTACTGGTACGTTGCAACTCATTGCTTCGGTAATTCCCCGATTTTTTCCTTCGAGGAGGGAACCGAGGACGAAGGCTTGGGCGCGCGAATAATATACAGGCATTTCGCTGTAGTAGTCAACTCGCGGTAGTAAGTTGATGTAGTCGGAGGGATTGCCTAAAATTGCTTCTACTTGGTGCCATTCTTTTAAGGCGAGTTCGTCGAGAGTATTTAGGTTATTAATATCAAATTCGTGACCGCTGACTACTGTTAATTTTATGGGTTTTTGCGGATATTTTTGGCGGTAAATTTTTAAGGCTTTAGCAATCGTTGGTAAATTTTTTTCTTCGGAAATTCGGGCGACGGCGAGGAGGTCGATGTCTTTGGCGGGGACGTTGCGCGGGGAAATTAAGTATTCGTTGATGAAGTCGGTGTCTTGTAGTGGTACGATTGGTTTGTTGGCGCGATTTGGATAAGTTTCGCGAAACCATTTATCTCGCTGCGGGTTTTTGTATAAACTAGAGTATGCGTCGGCGACAGGGGCCCAGGAATAGGAGATTCCGGGGGAATAGGTGAAGGATAAAAATACTGAGGAAAGTTGGGGAAATAGTTTGTTGATTAGTTCGACTCCTTCGCTTAAGTAAATTCCTTTGATGAATTTTCCTTCGTAAAATAGCGGGGGAAGCAAGACGTAGAAACTGACGGTATCGAAGCGGTGGGGTTGGTCTTCAAATATCTCCCAGCTAAAGGCATCTAAGTCTGCATAGATTTCGGCGATTGGTTTGTTGATGTGGGGGTTGCGTAAGTAGGGTTTTTGGCGATCGTAGTTTCCGCGTACCATAGAATTATTAGTGTGATTATTGAGTTTCTTTTTTTACCGCAGAGGGCGCTGAGGAGAGGGGGAGAG